>CAYWJH010000095.1:0-9316 GCA_964458555.1 uncultured Spirochaetaceae bacterium
ATGTCCAGATCCGAGTCGTCTCGCAGCCGGCCCGTAATCGCCGATCCGAAGAGGAGCGCGAATGAGATCTGGGGGAAACCGAGTAGCGTCTCGCGCAATCGTTGGATGAGCGACTCGAGATCGTCCGAACGTGTCATATCGCTATCATACCACCGCGAGAAGATTGACGCTTGACCTCCCTCGCTCCTCTCGCCATAGTACAGAAAGAATGAACACTCGATCGAACCGCCTTGTCGTAGTAGCTGTAGTACTCGATTCAACAATCCGGAGGCGGAACGGTTAGGTCGTGGCTACGAGACCAGAACACCCGCTCTCCGGAGCGGGTTTTTTTATGCCCGAATCGCAGGGAGGAACCAATGCGCGAACGAATGCCCGAACAGCCACGCCACTTCGAATCCGAGCGCGTAGAGCGCTCGTGGACCGATCGATGGGAGACCGATGGGACCTATCGCTTCAGACCCGGCACGAACCCCGACAACGTCTTCTCCGTGGACACCCCGCCGCCGACGGTCTCGGGCTCGTTGCACATCGGCCACGTGTTCAGCTACACGCAGACCGATGTCATCGCGCGTTACCAGCGGATGCGCGGCCGCGAGGTCTTCTACCCCATGGGGTGGGACGACAACGGCCTGCCCACCGAGCGGCGCGTTCAGAACTACTACCACGTGACCTGCGATCCCTCGCTTCCCTACGAAAAGCTCGAGCTCGGGCAGGCGACTGCGAGACAGCGCAAAGAGCCCGCGCGTGCCGTCTCCCGGCGCAACTTCATCGAGCTCTGCGAGGCACTCACCGCGGAAGACGAGCGCGCGTTCACCGATCTCTGGAAGCGAGCAGGACTCTCGGTCGACTGGAGTCTCGAGTACGCGACGATCGCCGCGCGTGCGCGGCGGACGGCGCAGGAGAGTTTCGTCGACCTCTACGAGAAGGGCCACGTCTACGCGAACGTCGCGCCGACGATGTGGGACGTCGACTTCCAGACCGCGGTCGCGCAGGCGGAGATTGAAGACCGCGAGGAGCAGAGCGCCTTCTATAGGATTGAGTTCGGTGTCGCCGGCGAGGAGCGAACCTTCACGATCGCCACGACGCGACCCGAGCTGCTCGCGGCGTGCGTCGGGGTGGCCGCGCATCCGGACGATCCGCGCTACCGCGACCTCTTCGGCAAGGAGGCTCTTACCCCGCTCTTCGGGCTGGGCGTGCCCATCTTCGCAAGCGAAGAGGCCGACCCGGAGAAGGGGACGGGCATCCTCATGGTCTGCACTTTCGGCGACGCGACCGACGTCGAGTGGTGGCGATCCAAACAACTGCCGCTTCGCCAGATCATCGGTCCCGACGGACGGCTCGCCGAGGCTCAGTTTGACGGTGTGTGCCGTGACCCGGCAGGCGCACGCCGCGTCTACGCCGAACTCGAGGGCCGGAGCGTGCGCGCAGCGCGTCGCGTGACCGAAGAGCTCCTGCAAAGACCCGAGCACTCGGTGACCGGCATTCGCCCGGCGCTCGTCGGCGAACCCGAACCGATTCGCCACCCGGTGAAGTTCTACGAGAAGGGAAGGAGCCCCGTCGAGTTCATGACGAGCCGGCAGTGGTTCGTCCGCCTGCTCGACAAGAAGGACCAGCTCATCGAGGCCGGTGAGCAGATCGCGTGGTACCCGGCGCACATGGGGCTGCGGTACCGCAACTGGACCGAGAACCTCCAGTTCGACTGGTGCATCAGCCGCCAGCGCTACTTCGGCGTCGCCTTCCCGGTCTGGTACCCGCTCGACGGAGACGGGCTGCCCGTTCACAACGAGCCAATCCTCGCACCCCGCGAGTCGCTGCCGGTCGATCCGATGATCGATCTGCCTCCCGGATACTCCGCCGATCAGCGCGACCGCCCCGGCGGCTTCACCGGCGAGCGCGATGTCTTCGACACCTGGTTCACGAGCTCGCTCTCGCCGCAGATCGTCAGCGGCTGGCCGCGCGCGCACGAGCCGGCGCTCCCGATGGACGTCCGTCCTCAGGCGCACGACATCATTCGGACGTGGGCGTTCTACACGATCGCGAAATCGCTCCTCCACGAGAACACCATCCCCTGGCGCAACGCGCTCATCTCGGGCTGGATCCTCGACCCCGACCGCAAGAAGATGTCCAAGAGCGTCGGCAACGTCGTCACCCCCCTGCAGTACCTCGAGCGCTACACCGCCGACGGGGTGCGCTACTGGGCGGCGAGCGCACGACTCGGCGCCGACACCGCCTTCGACGAGTCGGTGCTCAAGGTGGGCAAGCGTCTGGTGACCAAGCTCTACAACGCCGGCAAGTTCGTCCTCGCCCTGGAAGGAGCGGCGGGGAAGATTGATGCTGAGCTCGATCGTTCGTTCGTGCACGAGCTTCGTGTGCTCGCCGCCGACGCGACCCACCGCTTCGACGCCTTCGACTACGCTGGCGCTCTGCAGGCCGTGGAGACGTTCTTCTTCACCCGGTTCACCGACGCGTACATCGAGCTCGCCAAGCACCGCGCCCGTTCGGAAGACGATCCGACCGGCGCCACCTCCGCTCGCGCCGCGCTTCGCCTCGGGCTCAACTGGCTGCTGCGACTCTTCGCACCGGTTCTGCCGTTCATCACCGAGGAGATCTGGTCGTGGTCATTCGCAACCGAGTCCGGCCACCGATCGATCCACCGCGCTCCGTGGCCTCAGGCATCCGAGCTCGACGACATTCCCGAGCCGAGACACCCGGAAAGTCTCGCCGTGGCTACCGCCGCACTCGGCGCGATCCACAAGGCGAAGACGCTATCCGGCATGTCGATCGGCGCGTCGATGGAGCACTTCGAGCTCGCGTGCAGCGCGAAGGATCGGTTGGTGATGCAGGGCGTTGGCGAGGACGTGGCCGCCGCAGGGCGGGTGGGTGCGCTGACGGTGCCGGAAGAGACGGGCGGGTGAGTCTGCCCGAGTGCTCTCTCTGATCGACTCGATTTCCGCACGCTCGTCGGCGTGCGCCTCTATCCGTTGTTTCGCTTTACAGTACTAACGCCATGCAGTAGTATTAAGTGTGATTCGGTCATTCGCATCGAAGGAGACGGAGTCGATCTGGAACGGTAGACGGGTAGCCAAATTGCCAAAAGCCGTTCAAACCATCGGGCGGCGGAAGCTCAGGATGCTCAATAACGCCTCACAGCTTCAGGAACTGAGGGTTCCGCCGAATAATCAACTCGAGAAACTCAAAGGCGATCGGGCCGGTCAGTTCAGTTTGCGTGTCAACAACCAATGGCGGGTGTGCTTCGCCTGGGATGACGGCGATGCCTACGCGGTGGAGATCACCGACTATCACTAGGAGTGGACAATGGAAAGACTTCCGAACATACATCCAGGGGAGGTTCTCAAGGAGGAGTTCCTCGATCCCATGGGAATCTCCGCGTACCGTTTGGCGAAGGATATCAGTATTCCGCAAACACGTGTCGCAGACATCGTTCATGGTAGACGGCGAGTTACCGCCGATACCGCGCTACGACTTGGCAAGTACTTCGGAGTCTCTGCGCGTTTCTGGCTTGGTTTGCAGGACGACTACGACCTCGAAGAAGAGATGGATCAGAAGGGAGAAGAGATCGAACAGATTGCTACTCGTGCGTCATAGCTTGATTCAACGGGTAGTCGCACGCTTGGCGAGATTTGAGGCTTCACCGAGCCCCTCACGCCGCCTTCTCCCGAACGCTCCACTGCCCAAGGAACTCTCGTCGAAACCGGTTAGCGTCTCGCACAATCGTGGGATGAGCGGTTCGAGATCGTCCGACCGTGACATGCTCCCATCGTACTACTCTCGGGTGAACGCCGCGAAACGTAGGTCCGCAGAGCCGCGGAGATGATCTACTCGAAGGGCCGCATTCCCCGTTCGTGGGTCGCCGACGAGCTCGAGCGTGACGGTCCGAAGGCCGAGCAGCACGCGCGCGACGACGCTCGCTGGCAGATCGACAAGCTGATCAAGCACTTCGCGAAGTCCGGAGCGTTCGCCGACGAAGAGTCGCGCGCGGAGCTCATCGGTGCGCTCGAGTCGACGCGCGAGCGACTCGAAACCGAGCCGCTCGAAGACCTTATCGCCCCCGACCCGCGCCTTCGCCGCACGGTCGTCTTTCTCGACAGCGGCGACACGCTCGTCGACGAAGGGACCGAGATCAAAGACGAGAACAGGGTCACGCAGCGCGCGAGGCTGATTCCCGGCGCCGCACAAATGGTTCGGCGGCTGAAGCAGATGGGGTATACGATCGCGCTCGTGGCCGACGGGCCTCGCGGAACCTTCGAGAACACTCTGAAACCGCCGCGGCTCTGGCAGCTCTTCGACGCGTACGCGATTTCGCACGAGGTCGGCGTGACGAAGCCGGATCCGCGCATGTTTCGTAAGGCGCTCGACGAGCTCGAGATCCCCGGAGAAGAGTACCGCAGTGTGGTCATGGTGGGCAACAACTTCTCCAGGGACATCAAGGGCGCGAACGATCTGGGCCTCACGACGGTCTGGCTCGACTGGGCGCCGCGCCGATCGAAAACGCCCGCCGACGAGAGCGAGGTGCCCGACTACACGATCAGGAAACCGATGGAGCTCATCGGGGTGATCGAGCAGCTTGAAACAGCCCGCGAGCGGGAGCTCGAAGCAGAGGCCGATACCGGAGAGGAGCAGGCGTGATTCGTAGTTTTGCTGAGGCCGATGGGCTGTCGCCGGCGGCCCGGGCCTGCGCCGTGACGCCGAAGCGCTGCTCGCGCTCCAGAACGCCGACGGCACCATCGACGCCGGGAACATCCGCCTCCGGACACGGGATTCGTGATGGAGACGCTCGGCGCCGCGCTGATCGCGCTTCGCACCGTCTGGCCCGAGGACGCACCTTCGGGCCGGCTCGCCGAAGCCGTCAGAACCGCGGCGGCCGCCGCCGACCGTTTCATGCGAGCGGGCGCGCAGGCGCCCGCGATGGCGTACCGGCTCTACGGCGAGGAGTCGTGCGTCCGCGGTCTCGTCGGGTGCGCTTCTGAACGTCGCGCTGCTCCTCGGCCGCGTCGAGGCGACAGGAACGAGCGCTTTGCTGCCGCCGCGCGCGATCGAGCGAGGCGTGGGCCACGATGGTCCCGAATCGCCGCTGTCGCGCTACGCGGTCGCCTTCTTCGCGCTCCCCAGCTGAGGGCCCCGCTTCCGGGCGCCTCGGATACCGCGCTTCCCACGGATTTCGCCGTACACCTGGAGAGCGCCGGCCTCTACCGCGCGCGACACGGCGACCTCGTAGCCACGGTATTCGGCGGGCACGACCGGTGGCCGGACGGGCGCGTCGTCCCCGAAGTCTCCGGCAGATCGGGCAACCCTACCTTCCTCACCTGCGCTGCCGGTTCGTCATCGGTTCGATGGGTCCGTCTGCTGCCCAGATTCTTCCGCGTCGGCTACCTGCGCCCGGAGCTCCGCGCGTGCGGGGAGGGCCGATGCACGCTCGCCGCCTCCGAGCGAGTGGGCTACGTCCAGCCGCTGACGCCCGAACGGCGGCGCGCCGACGGCGCCTACGAGCTCTCCACCGCCGACGGCCGGTTCTGGAGCGCGATCGGGCTCGACGAGCGCGAGCTCAGCAACGTCCAGAGCCTGGACGTGGAGGTCTCCGTGGAGATTGCGGGAGACCGCGTGGAGGCGCGCATCGAGGCGCGCGCGACCACGCCGATCCCGGTCTGTCTGGAAATCGCGCTCGACCCGGACTCCGAGCTCGACGCGGCGTCGTGGTCCGCTGCGCAGGCCGGAACGCATGCCCGGGCATCGGTCCGGCGGGCCGGGGCCGGCCTCGACCTCGTGCTCACCCGCGAGCACCCTCACGCGTGGGTACCTTCCGAACACGACTACGGTGACTTCGAGCACGCCCGGCGAGCCGCCGAGCGCGCGAATCACGAGGGCGCCCCGCTACGGATGCTGTACGCGTCGTTCGTCGCGCCGGGAACCGGGACGCTCGCGATCGCGGGCGTGACCGGGTAGCCGTCCGAGCAGCGTGACTGTCCGACCGACGCCATCAGTTCGCCGTCGGCAGCGGCAGCAGGACGTCGGCCATCACCGGGAAGTGATCCGAGGGATAGCGACCGTCTTCGGCGTCCTGGATCACCCGCGCGTCCGCGACGACGGCGTCGCTCGACAGGAGGATCCAGTCAATCCGCTTTTCCGGGACCCCCGTGAAGCCGTGATACGTACCCATATCCCCGTCGCACCCGCTCGCCGCGGTACACGCGTCGACCAGCCGCCGCCCGCCGACGAGGTCCAACGTCGTGAGGCGCTCGTGCTCGGGCGCCGAGGGCGCGAGGTTGAAATCACCGGTGAGAACCACCGGCGTCGACGCGGAGACCCCGGCGAGAATCTCGCAGAGGATATCCGTGCTTCTCGCGGTGACCTCTTCGCCCCAATCGAAGTGCGTATTCACCAGGGCGAGCTCGCGACCGGTACGGGCGTCGGAGAGCTGGCCGTGCGTGACGATTCGGGCCAGGCTCGCGCCCCAGCCCCGGCTTCCGGCGGCATCCGGCGTCTCGCTGAGCCAGGTCGTCCGCGAGTCGATGAGCTCGAAACGCGGCCTGCGGTAGTAGATCGCGCAGTGCTCGCCCGAGTAGGCCTCGTGAGGACGATCCAACGCGAGGCCGTGGTAGCGTCCCAGGCCGAATCGGCCCATCTGCGGCAACGCAGCGTCGAGATCTTCAAGCTGGAAGGAGAGTCCTTCCTGCGTCGCGAGGATGTCGGGATCGATCGCGTGCACGGTGCGAATCAGCAGATCGCGCCTGTGGCTCCACGAGTTCTCACCGTCGTCCGCCGATCCGTAGCGCAGGTTCAGCGTCATGATTCGAAGTGGACTTCTCTTTTCTGCCATCGTGATCTCCTTCATCGCCTCTCGCGAAGATACATCGCCTCCGGGCTACCCGTCAGACGTGAACGCACCCGGAAAGCTCCTGCGGCACTCGCCCAAAAGGGGGTGGCGCCCCGCTCATTCATGAGAGCTCCTCTCGGTCGAGGGTCTCCTGCGCAGCGCGAGCGCCACGGCGGCCGCGCCGAGGAAGAGCGCAGCGGCGAACGCGTACGCATACGCCATACCGGATCGCTCGGCGAGAAAACCGGCAACGGTGGGCGCAACGAATCCCACGGCGTGCAGCGAGTAGATGAGCCCTACCGACGAGGCGAGAACACGGGGGTCGGCGTAGTCGGACGCGCCGGTCAGGATCACCGGGCTGATCGGGCTCGTCGCCCCCGCGAGCGCGATGAGCACGAGAAACAGTTCGGGCCAGGGCGCAAGGCCGATCGCGAACGTCGCGGCAAACGACACCAACAGCGGCGCGAACAGCGCGGACCGGGGGCCGATCTTCGCGTAGAGGACGCCCATCACCGGTTTCGCGACGATCCCCATGCCGAAGTACACGGCGAGCATGACGCCGATGATCGACGTGTCGAAGCCGTAGCGCGCCTTGGCGAGCAACGGCATGAACCCGACCGCGGCCTTCGTGGCCATGCCGCTCAGCGCGTAGACGACCGCGAGCAGCAGCACGTTGCGCTCGCGAAAGACCATCCGCGTAATGGACACCGTGCTGCGCCAGAGCGAGAGGTCGCCGGCGTTCGGGCGCTCGACCCGCTCGACCGACCGGTACCGCAGCGCGAGCGCCGGAAGGATGAGCAACATCGGCGCGGTGCACACCGCGATCGCTCCGCGCCAGCCGAGGGCTCCGGCGGCAAAGGCGAGCACAACCAGCACGCCGAGGCTCGCGACGGCGAGCATGGAGACATAGGCGAGCGACGCTACGGCCATGCCGGGCACGAGCATGTTCGAGAACCCGTCGCTCATCGCGTGGGACGATCCGATGAGCGTGAGATCGACCGTGGCGCCGAGCCGGCCCGTGGCGCCCGACGGATACGCACCATCGCTGCGGGTCGAGTGGAGGTGAAGGTTTCCTCTGTACGTTCGTCGTTCGCGATCGAGCAAAACCACCGTCCACCCGTCTCAGGACCATCCACACATGGGAAACGTTTGCGGAGCTCGGGAAGCGTACTCCCGGAGTCCCGACGTGTCAACGCGCCGGCGCGGGAATCGCTCACGCAAGCGCGATCACGACGAGGCCGGCGAGGAGAACAAGGGTGCCTACGACGCGGGTCGCGCTCACCCGCTCGTGAAGAAGCATCACGGCGAGAAGCGCACCGATCGGCAGGCTGACCTGCCGGAACGCGACAACGTAGGAGACGTTGGCCGCAAAGCCGAGCGCAGCGAGCACGATGCCGTACGCGACGATGATCCCCATGCCGGACAGCACCGCCGCGCGGGCAGGCACCGCCCGCACCTCGCGCGCGGTTCCGCGTGCGCCCCGCGCGAGAAGACTCGCAATCAGAAGGCTCACCGCCGTCGCGAGCGATTCGAGCATCGCGTAGAGTACGGGCGCCCGGAAGCTGCCGATCTGCGGATCGAGCACGGCCCGGAACTCGCGCAGCGCCGCATCGTCGACCATCGAGTAGCCGCTCGTGCCTATGCCGGCGAGCAGCGCGAAGGCGAACCATCGCTCGCCGAACGAGCGCCAGGAAAACCCGCGAAAGGTCGGCTGTGCTACGACGAAGACGCCGGCGGTGACCGCGAGCATTCCCAGCAGCGACAGCGCCGGAATGGGCTCACCCTGCCCGATGATCAGCGAGACCGCGGGCACGAGCATCACCGGCAGCGCGCGGGCGATCGGATACGCAAGGGACATGTCGCCGGTTCGGTAGGCGCCGGCGAGGCCGACGAAGTAGAGCATCTGGAAGAATCCTGCCGGAATCAGGCGGAGCCAGACGGAGGCTGGCGCCGCGGCGAGTATCGAACGCCACGCGATCGCGAGGGGAACGAGGAGGAGGAAGCCGGTGAAGCTGGCGATGGCGAAGAAGGCCGCCATCGGCTTCGAGCGCTTGCCGATGAAGTTCCACGAGGCGTGGACGACCGCGGAGATGAGGACGAGAACGATCGCGGTCGCAGACACGTCACCTTCCTTTCGCGCGATAATACCCGCGTGCGCGCGCTCCTTACAAGCCAGGCAGGAAACCTGATTATGCGGTTGCGTATGGTAAACGTTTGCAATACAATCGTCAAAGAGCTACGGAGGCGCGTGATGGAAATTGTGGTTCACCGAGGGGCAAACGACGTCGCCCCGGAAAACACCATGGCGTCGGCCCAGGCGTGTATCGATCTGGGGGCCGACTACGTCGAGATCGACGTGTGGCGAAGCCTCGACGGCGTGCACTACATCATGCACGACCCGAAGCTCGACCGGACCACGAACGGCAGGGGTCTCATCGCGCTGCGGACGTCGCGCTACATCGATCGGCTCGACGCCGGATCGTG
>CAYWJH010000095.1:9416-13035 GCA_964458555.1 uncultured Spirochaetaceae bacterium
GTCTCATCGCGCTGCGGACGTCGCGCTACATCGATCGGCTCGACGCCGGATCGTGTCGATGATTCGCGACCGCGGCATGGAAGACCGGGTCTTCTTCTGGTTTTGGTCCGACCGACGCGCCCGGAAGTTCCGTCGTATCGCCCCGGATCTCCCGCTGAAGATGAACAGCCGCACCGGCGGCGACGTACACCGCCACAAGCGCGAGCTCGACCATCAGATCGTCGAACAGGGGCCGAACGAGGCTACGCCGGAGGTCATGGCCGCGTGTCGCGAGCACGGCATCCGGATGATGGCGAACGTAACCGGCGAGAAGGGCAAGTCGAAGGCCGAGCTGGACGAGCTCTACCGCCGCGTCGTCGACCTCGGGTACGACATGGTCACCCTCGATCGCCCCGGACCGTTCGTTGAATTCCTGCGTAAGGAGGGACTGCGATGAGCCCGAGACACGTCTCTACGAGGCAGCCTCCTGTCCGGACGCTGCTCGTGGGCGGAGGACGAATTGGCGAGGTGCACGCCCGTAACCTGCTCAACCATTCCGCCGGGTTGCGGCTCGTGGGGATCGTCGAGCCGTACCCGTCCGCATCGCTGAAGGAGCTCGTCGGCCAAGCGGGAATCACCATCGTCGAGCACGTCGACGAGGTCATCGGTGACGCCGACGCGGTGGTCATAGCCGCCCCCACCGATCTGCACGACGGGATACTCCAGAGAGCCGTGGCCGCCGGCGCACACGTGCTGTGCGAGAAGCCGCTCGCGGCGGACCTCGAGACCGCACGCCGCATGGTTGCAACCGCAGAGCAAGCCGGCGTCGTGCTCCAGGTCGGCTTCAACCGCCGCTTCGACCACAACTACCGCGCGCTTCGCCGGGCAGTAGTCAGCGGAACGCTCGGTCGCGTCGAGGTAGTACGGGTTACCTCGCGCGACCCCGCCCCCCCGGGGATCGACTACATCCGCGCGTCCGGCGGGTTGTTCATGGACATGAGCATCCACGACTTCGACATGGCGCGGTTCCTGACCGGAGACGAAGTCGAAAGCGTCTTCGCCAGCGGCGCGTGCCTCGTGGACGACGAAATAGGACGCGCGGGCGACATAGACACGGCGATCGTCACGATGCGGTTCTCCCGCGGGTCGTTGGGCCTCGTGGAGAACAGCCGCCGCGCCTCGTACGGGTACGACCAGCGGGCGGAGATCCACGGTTCGAACGGCACCGCCGAGAGCTGCAACGACACCGAAAGCCGGGTTCGGATCAGCGACGCGGGGGGCGTGCACGAAGAGAAGCCGCTCCACTTCTTCCTCGAGCGGTACCGCGAATCGTTCGTGGCCGAGCTCGCGAGCTTCGCGAGCGCGGTCACCCACGGCCAGCAGCCCGAGGTGACCGGCCGCGACGGCATCGAGGCGATGCGCATCGCCGAAGCGTGCCGCCGGTCGCTCGAGACCGGTAGCCAAGTCATGCTGAGCGACAGAGCGTAGGAGGATCCGATGATTCTACGACAAAATCGGGAGTTCTCGACGGGCTTCACGTCCATCACCGAGGTCGACGGCGCGCACACGTGGGTGATGCAGGAGGGACAGACGTGCTGGCCCGATCGGCCTATGAGCAACGGCGAAGCAGGAGGCGACGCATGAAGACGGTACGGCTGACCATGGCGCAGGCGCTCGTTCGGTTCCTCGACAACCAGTACGTCGAGCGCGACGGGAAGCGGACGAAGTTCGTACACGGCGTCTTCGCGGTCTTCGGCCATGGGAACGTGGTCGGGCTCGGCGAGGCGCTCGTAGAGATGGACCACGGGCTGCAGGTCTACCAGGGCCATAACGAACAGGGGATGGCACACGCGGCGACCGCCTTCGCCAAGCAGAGGAACCGGCTGCAGATCTGCGCCGCGACGAGCTCGATCGGCCCGGGGGCGATGAATATGGTCACCGCGGCGGCGACCGCGACCGTGAACCGTATTCCGGTGCTGCTTCTGCCCGGCGACACCTTCGCCTGCCGACAGCCCGACCCCGTCCTCCAGCAGGTCGAGCATCGGATCGATCCGAACCTCACCGCGAACGACGCGTTCAAGGCGGTCTCCGCCTACTGGGATCGCGTCTCCCGGCCCGATCAGCTCATGAGCGCCGCGCGCAACGCGATGCGCACGCTGACCGATCCGGCCGAGACCGGTGCGGTGACGCTCAGCCTCCCGCAGGACGTGCAGGGCGAGGCGTACGACTACCCGGCGAGCTTCTTCGAAGAGCACACGTGGCGCATCGACCGCCAGCCGCCCGCCGAGCGCGCGCTTGTCGAAGTCGCCGACGCGATCGCGGCAGCGAAGAAGCCCCTCCTCATCGCCGGCGGGGGCGTCCGGTACTCCGACGCCGGCGAGGCGCTCGGGGCGTTCTGCGAGCAAACGGGCATCCCCTTCGCCGAGACCCAGGCGGGCAAGGGCACCGTCGCGTGGGACCACGCGCTCAACCTGGGCGGGATCGGCGTGACCGGCGGACTCGCGGCGAACCGGATCGCCGCGCAGGCGGATCTCGTCGTCGCCGTGGGCACACGGCTCGGTGACTTCACGACCGCCTCGAAGTCGGCGTTCGCGAACCCGGAGGCGGGCATCGTCTCGATCAACGTGAATGCCTTCGACGCGCACAAGATGGCCGCCGAGCCTATGCTCTGCGACGCGCAGCTCGGGCTCGAGGCGCTGCGCGCGCGGCTCGCCGACAGCGGCTATCGCGCGAGCTACGGCGAGGAGCTCGCATCGGTTCAGGCCGAGTGGCGCGCCGAGGTCGACCGGCTCTACGGCGGCGGCGCCCCCGGGCCCTTCGGTGCGGCGCCTGCGACGGAAGGTGGGGGCGCGACCTCCGCGGCGCGCGCCACCGGGGGGCCGCTCTTGCAGACGCGCGTCCTGGGCCTGCTCAACGAGAAGCTTCTGCCCCACGATGCGGTCGTCGTCGGCTCGTCGGGGAGCCTGCCGGGAGACATGCAGCGGCTGTGGCGGACCCGGCGGCTGCACGGCTACCACATGGAGTACGGGTTCTCGTGCATGGGCTACGAGATCTCCGGCGCCTTCGGCACGAGGCTCGCTCAGCCGGACCGCGAGGTGATCGCGATGACCGGCGACGGCAGCTACATCATGCTCCACTCCGAGCTCGTTACCGCGATCCGGGAGGGCGTTCGGTTCATCGTCGTCGTCTTCGACAACACCGGCTACCAGTGCATCGACAACCTGCAGACCTCGCAGGGCATCTCGAGCTACGCGACTTACTTCCGCACCCGGGACGCGGGCGGCAAGCTCACCGGACCGACCCCCGTCTTCGACTTCGCGGCGAACGCGAAGGCGTACGGCGCGACCGTCTGGTCGGTCCACACCGAGGACGAGCTCCGCACCGCGGTCGCCGGCGCGCTCGATGCCGACGGGCCGGCGGTGATCGACGTGAAGGTCGCCGACAAGTCAATGACCGGCGGCTACGAGTCGTGGTGGCGCGTGGGCGTGCCCGAGGTCTCCTCGCGCGACGAGGTCGCCCGCGCGCACGCGGAGATGAAGAAGCAGATCGGCAAGGCGCGCCCGTACTGAGGCGGCCGGCCCCGCCGGCCCGCGGGCCAAGGAGCGACCATGATCAGAGTAGCGAACGCCCCGTGCTCGTG
>CAYWJH010000096.1:0-12973 GCA_964458555.1 uncultured Spirochaetaceae bacterium
ACCATAGAGAGCGCGAGCATGATGGTCTGGTTCACGCCTGCCATGATGGTCGCGAGCGCGACCGGCAGCTCGGCCTTGATCAGCATCTGACGGTTCGTAGAGCCGAATGACAACGCGGCTTCCTTGATCTCCTTCGGGACCTGCCGGATTCCCAGGTTCGTCAGGCGAACCGCCGGCGGCAGCGAGAAGATCAGGGTAGCGACGACGCCGGGCACCCGACCGAGCTGGAAGAACAGGACCGCCGGGATCAGGTAGACGAACGCGGGCAGCGTCTGCATGAAGTCAAGAATCGGTCGGACGACCGCCCACACGCCGTCGTTCTTCGACGCCCAGATACCTACGGGAATCCCGATCACCAGCGCGATCACCACCGACGAGAAGACCAGCGCGAGCGTACCCATCGTCAGCGTCCAGAGGCCCATATACCAGACGATCCCGAAGCCGACCACCGTGAAGATGGCAACGCCGAGTCCGGCGGTCCACCACGCGAGCGCTGTAAAAATCGCAATGACGACGAACGAAGGCGGCGCGGTCAGAATGAATCGCGACGCGTCGAGCACGCTGTTGACGATCACGGTGATCGCGTCGAAGA
This sequence comes from uncultured Spirochaetaceae bacterium, assembly GCA_964458555.1. Classification (GTDB taxonomy): domain Bacteria; phylum Spirochaetota; class Spirochaetia; order DSM-27196; family SLST01; genus SLST01. The sequence continues at coordinate 593 of CAYWJH010000096.1, forward strand.
GCCAGTCGAAGTTTCCTCTCAGCCAGTCGACGACGACCTCGAATCCGCCGCCAATATCAACCCAGTTTCGAAAATCCATTTACTCTTCCCCTCCCTCTTCAGAGGACTCCTGAAGCTCGCCGAGCGTGACGGGGAGCTCGACTTCGGAGTCCTCGTAGCCCTTGCTCACTTCGGCGATGATTGCGGCACGGCTGACGGCGCCGTGGAACCGCCCGTCGTCGTCGATGAGCGCGATCGGGAACCGCGTCTGAATCGCCGTCGTCAACAGGTCGGATATGGGCGTGGCCGGGGACGTCGTGTAGACGTCGTCGATGATCGCGGGCGAAAGGTCGCTCTCGCCCTTCTTCTGGAGCTCGACCGCTCGGTCGATCGTGACAATACCCTTGAGGTGCCGTTCGGTGTCGACGACGAAGACCGACGACGTGTTGTTGCGCTCCATGACGCGGATCGCCGACTGCACCTCTTCGCGCGGGTACGTGATCGTCGCGGCGTGTCCGCCGACGGTGGCGGCGGTGATGACCTTCGTCCGGTCGACGTTTTGGACGAACTTCCGCACGTACTCGTCGGCCGGCTTCGAGAGGATCTCCTCCGGCGTGCCGATCTGACGGACGCGACCGTCGGGACCGAGGATCGCGATGCGGTCACCGATCTTCAGCGCCTCGTCGAGGTCGTGCGTGATGAAGACGATCGTCTTGTGCATCTTCGCCTGCAGCTCGAGGAGCTCGTCTTGCATCTGCGTCCGGATCAACGGATCGAGCGCGCTGAACGCCTCGTCCATCAGAAGGACCTCCGGGTCGTTCGCGAGCGCGCGGGCGAGGCCGACGCGCTGCTGCATCCCGCCGGAGAGCTCGGAGGTGAGACTCTTCTCGTACCCCTCGAGACCGACCAGCTTGATCGCGTCCATCGCCTTCTGCCTGCGCTCCTCTTTCTCCATGCCGCTGATCTCGAGACCGAACTCGACGTTGTTCGCGACGTTGCGCTGCGGGAGAAGCCCGAAGTTCTGGAAGACCATGGACATCTTGTACCGGCGCGTCTCGCGCAGCTTCTCCTGGTCCATCTTCATGATGTCGTCGCCGTCGACGATGATCTCGCCCTGGGTCGGCTCAATGAGTCGATTCAGGCAACGAATAAACGTGGACTTCCCGCTTCCGGAGAGTCCCATCACGACGAACGTTTCCCGTTTCTCGATTGCGAAGGTCGCGCCGTTGATCGCGATCGTGCATCCTGTCTTCTTCAGGATCTCACCCTTCGACATGCCCTGCTTGATCATCGGGATCGCCCGTTTCGGGTTCACGCCGAAGATCTTGTACAAATCGTTCACTTCGATTAGTGCCATCGCTTATTCCTTGCCAATCGATTCTGCGAGCAAAAAGGGGGTGGCGCACCCGTGGCGCACACACCCCCTCCTGGGTTCACAGAGAGATCTAGTTGGACGGTACCCAGTCTTCCCAGATGTCCGTATTCTCGTTCTTCCACTCGCGCGCGGCCTCGAGCGTGTCGAGGTTCGACTCTTCGATGTGGACCATGAGCGGACCGATGGTCTCGTTCGTCCAGAACACGTTCTCGAAGAAGGCGACGACCTCGGGAAGGTCCTCGCTCGCGCCAGGACGGCCGATGTAGTAGATATCGTTGAGCGACCAGACCTGCTCCTCATCCTGCTCGAGGATGGTCAGGGGCATACGGCCGAACATGGTATGCGGCTGCCAGCCCATGCCGACGATATATTCTTCACTCTCGATCGCGGACTGCATAGCAGCCTGCATCGCGGGGCTCGAAGAGGCAACGAGCTCGTAGCCCATCTCGTCGAGACCGTAGGAGGGCATCAGCTCTTCCTCGGTCGTGATCATCATGCCTGCGCCGGCGTCGATGCCGGTGATCTGGTAGTCGAGCTTTTCGGCAACCTCTTCGTCGCGAAGGTCGGACAGCGTCGTCACTCCATCGTCCGCCATGTACTGCGGCACGATGAGGCCGGTCACACCGTCTTCGTAGACGACCGCGATTTCCTCGTACTCTTCGCCTTCGACGTAGGTCGAGTGCAGATTTGGCAGCCACGCCTCCATGAAGAAGTCCTGGTCGCCGGCGAATACGGACGCATACGCCGGACCCGCATCAGCAGCGGTCAGCGAGACCTCGTAGCCCATCTCGTCCTCGAGGACGGTGGCGACGAAGTGTGTCCACGCTACACCCTCTGCCCAGTTGACGTACGTCAGCTTGACTTCCTGTGGCTCTTCCTCGGTGGCGCATCCGATCAGAAAGACGCTCCCGACGAGGGCGACCAGAAGCGCGATTACGATCGTTCGTAGGACGTTTCGCATAAGTTCTCCTTTAGTCTTTGCAGTTCGGCTTCTCCCCGACCCTCGGGGAGCCCTTTCGCAATGAAGTCTAAACAAAAATCCGGCCAGAGTCAAAGGAAACCGTTGATTTCTAAGTAAAGCGTGCCGTGGCAACCGCCTTTGGTTCGGACAAAACGGTTCTCACCCACACTTGACAGTATGTAAGTATCAACATTGCAGCGATTTATGCCCATACCACACCCGGGTGATATCCGTTTGTCTGAACCTCGACTTTCCCCACGCGATGAAAATGGTTATACTCCTAATTGATTTGATGCCAAATAACCGGACGCTAAGCGTCTCTTGATAGTGAGTATGGGTGAAGATCGACACACGGACAGGGGCCATCTCGAGCAGCTCAGCTGGATGTTCTTCGCGACGATCCGCAGAATGAGCCGAAACCTCGATCTTCATTCGCGCGAGCTGGAACGCGAGTACGGCTTGACGGTGCCCCAGCTCAACGTCCTGTGGGCGGTCGGTGCGTCGCACCGCGTTCCCATCGGGCAGGTCGCGGACCGCATCAGCCTCAGCGGTGCGACCGTGACGAGTATAGTCGACCGCCTTGAGGACCACGGGCTCATCACGCGAGAACGATCGACCGACGACAAGCGACAGGTCCTCATATCGCTCACCGCGAAGGGTCGCGACGTGCTCGCCGGCGGTCCGCAGCCGTTCCACGACTGCTTCGTCGAACGGCTCGCACGGCTCGAGCGGTGGCAGCAGACCGAGCTGCTCTCCGCGATCCAACACGTGGCCGATATGATGGAGCCGGACGAGTCGATAGAGCCGATGCGGACCGAGCCGCCGTCGAGCTCGAGAACGTATCGCACGTGAAACGTATTGCGGTCGGTGGCAATTCGGATTAAGGTGATCGCGTGAGCGAAATCTCGACGAGCCAGCAGGTTCTCCTCTCCCTCAGACAGATCATCCGCGCGATGGATCTCCGCTCACGGCAGCTCGAGAAATCGGTCGGCCTCACCGTACCGCAGCTCGTGGTGCTGAAAGAGGTCGCCGAGGCGGACGGGATCCCGATCGGCCAGATCGCGAAGCGGATCAGCCTCAGCCAGGCGACGGTCACGACCATCGTCGACCGGCTCGAGCAGCGGGGCACGATCAAGCGATTCCGGGCACAAACCGACCGCCGCAAGGTCAACCTCTACATCACCGAGATGGGCACCGAGCTCATCGAGAAGAGCCCCACGATCCTGCAGGAGGAGTTCCTGAACGCCTTCGACGAGCTCGAACCGTGGGAGCAGACGCAGATCCTCGCAACGCTCCAGCGGGTCGCGGCGATGATGAACGCGCAGGAGCTGCCTGCGACGCCGCTCCTCACGGTGGAGCGGTTCCCGGAGTCGCAGCTCGAGAGCGGCCGCGCGCACTGACACGCCACGACACCTACGGTATACTCCCGCCTGATGAAGCAGTCACTGACCGGGAGGAGATTCACCAACGAGTCAGGCATCCTGCGGCTCATGGACGACCTGGGCAGGGCGCTGTCGGGCAGCCGCAAGAAGTACATGCTTGGCGGCGGTAACCCCGCGCTGATTCCCGACGTGGCGCGCGTCTGGCGCGACCAGATGCGCGCGCTGCTCGACGACACCGAGCGGTTCGACCGCGTCGTCGGCCAGTACGACACGCCGCAGGGACGCCCGGCGTTCCTCTCCGCGGTCGCCGGCATGCTCAACCGCGAGTTCGGGTGGGACCTCACCGAGGAAAACATCGCCGTCACCAACGGCAGCCAATCGGCCTTTTTCATCCTGTTCAACCTGCTCGCCGGCCCCGGCGGCGAGGGCCATGACCGGAGGATTCTCTTCCCGCTCATGCCGGAGTACATCGGGTATGCCGATCAGGCGATCCGCCCCGGCGACTTCGTCTCTTTCAAGCCGAAGATCGAGCAGATCGACGAGCACACGCACAAGTACCACATCGACTTCGACGCGCTCGAGGTCACCGACGACATCGCCGCGATCTGCGTGTCCCGCCCGACGAACCCCACCGGCAACGTCCTGACCGACGGCGAGGTCGAGCGTCTCGACGAGATCGCGCGCGATCACGAGGTGCCGCTGCTCATCGACAACGCGTACGGCACGCCCTTCCCCGACATCATCTTCACCGGCGCTCAGCCCGTCTGGAACGAGAACATCGTCCTTTCGATGAGCCTGAGCAAGATCGGACTGCCGTCGCTGCGAACGGGGATCCTGGTCGCCAACCCCGACGTCGTCCGCACGGTCGGGGCGATGAACGCGGTGCTGAGCCTCGCAAACAATACGATGGGCCAGGCGCTCACCGAACAGCTCTTCGAGACCCGTGAGATCCTGCGAATCTCGCGCGGCGTCGTGAGGCCGTTCTACGAGCGCAAGCGCGACCACGCGATGGAATGCATCCGCACCGCCTTCGCAGATCGGTTCCCCTACTCGATCCATCGACCCGAAGGCTCGCTCTTCCTGTGGGCGTGGTTCCGCGATCTGCCGGGAACCACGTCGGAGCTCTACGAGCGGCTCAAGGAGCGCGACACGATCGTGGTGCCCGGGAAGTACTTCTCCTTCGGCGGCGAGGGCGACTGGGAGCACACCGACCGGTGCATCCGGATCAACTACGCGATGGCCGACGACGACGTGCGGCGCGGGATCGAGATCATCGGCGAAGAAGTCGAGAAGATGTGGAGCTAGCGCGTGGATATCGTCTGTCTCGACCTCGAGGGCGTACTCATCCCGGAAATGTGGATCATGGTCGCCGATGCGACGGCAACCGACGAGCTGCGGCTCACGACGCGCGATATCTCCGACTACGACGAGCTCATGCGCCATCGCATCGACGTGCTCGACCGACGCGGGATCACGCTCGCCGACATCCGCCCCGCGATCGCCGACGTCCAACCGCTACCGGGCGCGGCGGACTTCCTCGACGAGCTGCGACGCCGGGTGCAGGTCGCGATCCTCTCGGATACCTTCGTGCAGTTCGTCGATGGCGTAATGGACCGACTCGGGCGTCCGTTCCTGCTATGCAACGAGCTCGTCACCGACGAGCGCGATCGCGTCGTAGACTACCGCATGCGCCAGCCCGACGGCAAGCGCCGCGCGGTGGAAGCGTTCCGCGAGCTCAACCTGCGCGTCCAGGCGGTCGGCGACAGCTTCAACGACATCGGCATGATCCGAGCCGCCGATCGCGGCTACCTCTTCCGCCCAAGCGATACGGTCGTCGCCGCTCATCCCGATCTTTCGATCGCACGGACGCACGAGGGCCTGCTCGAGATCATCACGAGCGATCGGCGCGCCACCGCGTAGCGCGATTCGAGTAGCCGCGCGCGCTCGCTTGCATTAGCTTTTCATCGGATGCTCTCTGAGCAAGAGAAGGACCAGATCCGGCGTCGTGCCGAAGCAAGCGTCGACAGATCCAAACCGTCACCGACCGCCTCGTTCGAGGAGGACCTGCTTCGCAGCAGGCGCAACTACGAGACGCTCTTCGAGTCGGCGCCGGTCGGCTACTTCGTGCTCGACAAGCGCGGCGGCATTCTCGACGTGAACCTCTACGGGGCGAATCTGCTCCAGGCGGATCGCAAGCACCTGCTCGGGAAGCCGTTCATCGTCTTCGTCCCGCGCGACAGTCACACGCAGTTCTTCACGCACCTGCAACGCGTCTTCGACGAGGCGCGCCTGCAGAGCCACGAGATGCCCGTCCTCGACCGGCGAGGACGCAGGCTGTGGGCCCGGTTCGAGAGCCGCCTCCAGGTAACCGAGGAGGGTTCGCCGCGCTGCTTCATGACCCTCATCGACGTCACCGAACGCAAGCGCGTGGAGGACGACCTCATCCTCGCCCGGGAGGAGGCGGTGCAGGCGAGTCGCGCCAAGAGCCTCTTCCTCGCGAACATGAGCCATGAGATCCGTACGCCCATGAACGCGGTGCTGGCGATGTCCGAGCTGACGCTCGAGACCGACCTCGACGCCGAGCAGCACGAGTGGATCAGCATCATCCGGCACTCGGCGCAGGAGCTCACGCGGATCATCGACGACGTGCTCGATTTCTCGCGTATCGAGGCGAACAGGCTCACGATCGAGACGGCGCCGTTCGATCTGTACGACGTGATCGACGCGGCGAACGCGCTCTTCGCGCCTCAGGCGGTTGAGAAGGGGGTAGAGTTCCGCGTCGACCTTCCCGACGACACGCACCGATGGTACGCGGGCGATCAACACCGGGTCCGGCAGGTCGTCTACAACCTCCTCAGCAACGCGGTGAAGTTCACCGAGCGCGGGGAGATCGTCCTCTCGGTTCGCAGTCAACGCATCTCCGAGTATCTTCACGAGCTCACCTTCACGGTCCGGGACACGGGCATCGGGATCCGGGACGATCTCCGCAATACGGTCTTCGACAGCTTCCAGCAGGGCGACATCAGCTACTCGAAGGCGTATCAGGGAACCGGACTCGGTCTCTCCATTTCGCGCAGGCTCGCGAAGCTCATGAGCGGCCAGCTCTACTTCGCGAGCGCCGAAGGCGAGGGGAGCACCTTCTACTTCACGCTTCCGCTCCACGTGGAGCCGGACGAACCGGGAGACCGGCGTTCGGCCGAAGAGCCGGCCGCAGTCGGGGAACACGGCCACGCAGATAGAGCCAAAGCGGACGATCGTGAGGAGAGAGCCGGCCGCATCCTCGTCGCGGAGGACAACCACATCAACGTCACGGTCGTGCGCACCGTGCTCGAGCACGCGGGGTATCAGGTCGAAGCCGCCACCACCGGCGCCGAGGCGCTCGACCTGCTTCGCTCCCACCGCTTCGATCTCGTCTTCATGGACATTTCGATGCCGAAGGTCGACGGCATCGAGGCGACCCGGAGGATCCGCGCCGGTGAGGTTCGCGGCGTCGACCGGACGATGCCGATCGTGGCGATCACCGCGCACGCGATGCAGGGCGACCGGGAACGGTTCCTGTCTGCCGGCATGGACGACTATCTCGCCAAGCCGTTCAACAAGGACCAGATGCTCAGGATCGCCGACAGCCTGATCGGAGCACGCGACGGTCGCGCCAACTGACGACCTCGTCGGCAGAAGCACCTCCTCCGGCGCCGCGTTCTCTGGTATACTCGTGACTCGAGATGGCTGAAACAGGATCCAAACCCCGACCGGCTGTGCTGGTCGTCGAGGACAACCAGGTCAACCGCATGGTCGCGCGCCAGATGCTGAAACGGGGTGACATTGACGCAGAGGAGGCCGACGGCGGCCGGCGCGCGCTCGAGCGCTTGCGCGAGCGCAGCTTCGACCTCGTGCTGATGGACGTGCAGATGCCGGGGATGGACGGCCTCGCCGCGACGCGCGCGATCCGGGCCGGAGAGGCCGGCGACGAGAATCGCGACATCCCCATCGTCGCGATGACCGCCTACGCGTCGCAGGAGGACGAGCAGGCGTGCTATACGGCGGGCATGGACGGCTACCTCGCGAAGCCGCTCAATATGCAGCGCTTCCTCGACACCGTGAAGGCCAGGCTCGCGACCCGCAGGACGACGTAGCCTTCGACAGGGCGACTCACCTGATCCAGACCTGCGCGCGGATACTCGGCAGCTTCGCGAGCGCCTCGGCGAAGCTGTCGGTGGCGGTGTAGATAAAGATGCTCTCCTCGATGGTCGACCCGTCGGGCAACTCGAACAGACAGATGGGGTTGCGGACGACGCCCATGAGCTGCCCGGCTGTGTATCCGTGCCGGTTGGCGTAGGCGACGAACGAAAGCTCGTCGGCGTCGACCGCTTCGCCGTCCGGCCGTCGGAGATAGTCGATCGCGTCGAGCACCTGTTCCATCGGTCCCTTCGAGTAGTGAAAGGCACGGCTCGCGGGACGATCGCTCGAAAGCAGCTCGGCATCGACGAGCACGTCGCGCATCTCGTCGACGAGGTCGGCGAAGTAGTCGTAGTCGACGTTGCACCGGAAGAGCATGACGGCGATGTCGGTGCCGCGGTTGTTCTTGTGCATGAGCGCCGGGATATCGTAGTTGACGATGTAGAGGTCGTCGTGACGCTTGATCGTCTGCCCGTCGACGTGCATCATCTCGGCCCCCGGAACCCAGTAGGAGAAGAGCTCCTCCGGCGTCGTCGCCAGCACCTGCAGCGCCTCGAAGCTGCCGACGATCCTTGCGTCCGCGAACGGCACCTCGAAGTGACGCTCGAACTCCTCTTTCATCCGCGAGGTGAACGCGCGCTTGCCGTGCACCGCGAAAAAGAACTTGTGCGCGTAGTGCCGCTCGACGATGTGGTTCTCGAGGATGAACTCGCCGGGGAAGTTCGCGAGGTAGACCAGCTTGATGCCGGTGCGGTACTGCGAGCAGCTCTGGATGACCTTCAGCAGCGCGCTCTCCACCAGCGTGCCGTTCGTCTCCGGCCTGAGATAGACGAAGATATCCTGGCTCGCCCCGCTCGTGTCGGGACCAGGATACGGAACGAGGACCTGCGGGCCCTCAGGCATTTCCTCGGCCACCTCTCCAGTGTAACCAGATCGGACCGGCTCGGCCAGCGTGATTTCTGCGCGGCAGCGGGCCTACTCGCCGGACCCACCCGCGTCGTGCACGAGATTGAGGTCGACTTCGCACGCGGCAGCCGGCATCGTGATGCCGAAGTTCTCGAGCACCTGCGGATGGACCTCGCCGAAGACGCCGACCGGCGTACCGGCGACGACGATGCGCGCGACGCGCCCCGGGATGAAGCGCGGGTCGTCGGTCTCCTCGACGTCGTAGTCGCGCGAGAGGTAGTAGAAGAGCACCGAGACGTGGCCCGCGGTCTGCGTGAAGTTCGCATCCGCGTCTGCGCTGACCCAGGCGAGCGAGTCGACGGTGCGCACGCCGTGGTTGTCCGCGGGATCGAACCGCGCGACCTTTCCGACCTCGAAGATGTGGTGCGGGTAGGCGGCGTTCGCCGAGACGCTCTCGGAGCCCAGCAGGTAGGGTATGCTCGAGTTGCGCACGTACTCGTAGTTCTCCGACATGGGGTTGGAGAGCTTCACGACGCGTTGGTCGGGGCCTCCCCACTCGTCGGCCTCCGCGGAGCCCACCGGCACCGGTCGCATCTTCTCGATGAAGTCGCGCCCCGAGCCCATGTAGGGGAAGATCATCTCGAGAAAGCCCATGCCCACCATGATGCCGATGACCTGCCGGCTGAAGTGCTCGATCTCGGTCAGCCGCCCCACGGTGAAGTCGTGCGGCATTTCGGGAGCGAAGCTCTTCATGCCGCGCCCGATGATGACGTCCTCCGCGACGTCGACCTGGTGGAGGAAGTCGTTGCGGTACTCCGGCGGAAAGGCGGTGATCACATGCGGCGCGGCCCCCGCACCCAGCTCGCTCTTCACGCCCATCGCTCGCAGCGCGATCGCCGCGTCGTCGCCGCTGATCTGCTCGCCGAGGAGCTTGCACACCGCGGGCAGCTCGGCGGTGACCGGGCGCTGGAAGTAGTACGGCGTGACCACATCGCGCCCGAGCGGGGTGTCGTACGGGTACTCGACGACGACCGGATGGATCGTGTGCCCGGCGTCGGCCAGGTCGCACGCGACGATCGAGCACGCGAGCAGGAGCGACTCCAGATCGGTGCCGGTGAGCTCGACGAAGAGCTCCTCGTCGCCCTCCTCGACCGCGCCCACGCGCGCGCTGTTGATCACCGGCGGAAAGCTCAGCACCTCGCCGGCGTCGTCCTCGAGGAAGGGCATCTTCGGGAAGTCGGCGACGATGGGCCCGTAGTCCTGGCCCTTCGGGTGTTCGGCGATGATCTCGCGCAGGCTCATCTCGCGCTCCTCGCCGAGCGGGACGAAGCTGGTCTCGTCGGGGTCGGCGGCGCGGTAGTGCACCGGGAACGTCATGAGCGTCGTGCGGTAGACGCCCATCGCGATCGACTTGCGCCGCTGCCCGAAGTTATCGCAGAGCTTCTCCTGGCTCTGAATGAGGTCCTTGAGCGCCGGCTCGTCGATGGGCTTCCCGCTGACGGCGAACGCCGCGATGTACGGGCGGTACTCCGCGAGCGCCGGATCGACGACGACGCGCCGCTCGCCCGCGTCGTGCACGCGGCCCTCGTGCGAGAAGAAGTCGTACTCGGGGATGTCGCCGCCCAGGTAGATCCGCAGCTGCCGCCCGAGGCCCGCCGTCGACCAGAGGTCGGGGCGGTTCGTGTCGTTGAGCTCGATCTTCATGATGCCCTCTGCATCGACCGGCTCGTCGATCTCGCCCTTCGCCGCCTCGAGCAGGACCTCGAGCTCGTCGTCGGGCATCTTCGTCCCCATGGAGGAGAAGAGGGTGTCCCGGTAGAGTTCGATCTTCGGCATCAGCCTACCCTCCGTCGTCGTACGTTCTGAATATCCGGCGTGAAGAGCTCGCGCAGGTCGGAGAGTCCGAGTTTCATGAGCGCCATCCGGTCGATGCCGAGGCCCCACGCGAGGACGGGCACGTGCACGCCCTGCGGCTCGGTGACCTCGGGTCGGAAGATCCCCGACCCGCCGAGCTCGAACCAGCCGAGCACCGGGTGCTTGATGTGCACCTCTACCGAAGGCTCGGTGAAGGGAAAGTAGCCCGGCACGTACTTCACGTCGGTCGCGCCGGCGACCTCGACGGCGAACATCTCGAGCAGACCGAGCAGCGTCTTGAGGTTGACGTCCTCGCCGAGCACGATGCCTTCGGTCTGGTAGAAGTCCGAGAGGTGTGTCGCGTCGACGTCGTCCGGGCGGAAGCAGCGCAGCATGCCGAAGTATCGGCCCGGAGTCTTCGCGCGCTTGAGCGTGCGCGCGCTGACCGCCGTGCCCTGGCTGCGGAGGATGAGCCGCTTCGTGAAGTCGCGGTCGAAGCCGTAGCGCCAGCCGCGACTGCCGGTCGTCCAGCCGTCCTCGTGCGCCGATGCGACCTGCGAGAGGTACGGCTCGGCGATCTCCTTCGCGTGCGTGGGCTCCTCGAGGTAGTAGACGTCGTGGATGTCGCGAGCCGAGTGGAACTGCGGCATAAAGAGCGCGTCCGAGTTCCAGAACTCGGTCTCGACGAGCGAGCCGTCGAACTGCTCGAAGCCGAGCGAGATCAGCTTGTCCTTCACCTCGTCGAGGTAGGCCGAGTACGGGTTGCGGCGGCCGTACTGCGTCTGCGCGGGCGGGACGTTGATGTTGTACGCGCGGAAGCTCTTCTCGCGCCAGCCGCCGGTGCGCAGGAGATCGGGCGTGAGCTGGCCGATCTCTTCGCCGCTGATACCGGCCTGCTCGAGCGCGCGCTTGACCGGCCCCGCGGCGTCGGTCAGCCGATAGGTCACGACCTCGCTCTCGGCGAGACGGAACGGTGCGCTCGAGGCGCCGCGCTTCTTGCTCACGCCGTCGATGGTCGCGCGCGCTTCGTCGGCGAGCTCGCTCTGCGCGAGCACGCCATTCTCGCTCGCGAGCGCCTTGTCGAGCAGCGCGCGAACCTTCTTCACCTCGTCGGCAGCATCGGCATCCTTGAGCGTGATCCGCTTCTCGCCGTCCATCGCGAGGACGCCCATCTTGCTCAAGGAACCGTACGCCGAGCCGACGTCCTTGTTCTCGAGGCCGAGCGCCTCGACGATCTCGGGAATCCGCGCCGGACCGTGCGAATCGATGAAGCGCACGATTCGCTCCTCCGGCGTGCCCTTCTCGGCGTACTCGCGGCCGAGGTCGGTGAGCTCGTAGGCGACGACGGTGGTCCGATCCACCTCCTCCAGCAGCCCCTTCGCGCCGAGCCAGCTCACCGCCTGGTTCGCCTGGCCCGTCTTGTACCCGAGCCGTTCGGCGAGAACGTCCGCGGAGATCGTGTCTCCGGGGTCGAACTCGCGCAGGACGCGGACCTCGAGCGGATGAAGGCTCTTCAGATCGATGTCGTTGCTCATAGGCATCCTCGTTCTCTCCATGGACGGCCGCACCGGCATGCGCATAAAAAACGGCGCCTCGCGGCGCCGCATTCACAGGCCCGGTTCACCCGGGCATCGGTGCCCTGCCTTCAGCGGGAAGGAAAGGCAAAGAAAAGGATGGAGGATAGCGGATTTGAACCGCTGACCTGTTGATTGCGAACCAACCGCTCTACCAACTGAGCTAATCCCCCT
>CAYWJH010000097.1:0-12793 GCA_964458555.1 uncultured Spirochaetaceae bacterium
GATGCCGATCTTGCGACCTTCCTCGCCGGCGATCTCGAGGATGCGGTCGAGCTCGTCGTCCTCGTGGATTGCCATGTAGCTCGTCCGGATGAGCGAGCGGTTGGGCGGTACCGCCGGACTGATGACCGGGTTCACGTACACGCCTCGCTCGAACATGTTCTTCCAGAAGAGGAAGGTCTTCTCGTTGTCGCCAATGACCAGCGGCACGATCGGCGTCTCGGCGGTGCCGACGTCAAAGCCCAGCTCGGTGAAGCCGGAGATCATCTTTGCAGCGATCTCCTGCAGACGCGCCACACGCTCGGGCTCCTGCTCCATGATGTCGAGCGCGGCCATCACGGCGCCGACGTTCGCCGGCGGCATGCTCGCGCTGAAGATCAGCGGCCGCGCGAAATGCTTGATGTAGTCGACGACCATCGCGTCGCCGGCCACGAACCCGCCGATCGACCCGAAGCTCTTGCTGAAGGTGCACATGACCAGGTCGGCGAGGTCCGGGTCGTTGTAGTGCTCCGTGACTCCACGCCCCGTCGGACCGACGACGCCGATCGCGTGCGCCTCGTCGAGGTAGATGGCGGCGTTATAGCGATCGGCGAGCTCGCGCATCTTCGGCAGGTCGACGATGTCGCCCTCCATGGAGAACACCCCGTCGGTGACGATCAGCTTCGATTCCTCGAAGGGAATCTTCGCGAGTACCTTCTCGAGGTCCTCCATGTTGTTGTGCTTGTATCGATGGACGTTCACCGACTTGTTCAACCCGGCCGTCATGAAGATACCGTCCATGATCGACGCGTGGTTGTACTTGTCGCTGATGACGTGGTCGCCACGCCCGACGAGTGCCGAAATGGAACCGAGGTTGGTCTGGTAGCCCGTCGTGAAGCAAAGCGCCGCTTCCTTGCCGACGAAGGCCGCCAGGCGAGCCTCGAGCTCTTCGTGAAGAGACAGGGTTCCATTCATGAACCGCGAGCCCGAACAGCTGGTCCCGTAGTGCTCGATCGCCGCGATCGCCCGCTCCTTCATCCGCGGGTCGGTCGCGAGACCGAGGTAGTTGTTGGAACCGGCCATGATGAGCTCGCGCCCCTCAATGATCACCTTCGTTCCGCGCGCCTCACCGATGGGGCGGAAGAAGGGATACAGCCCGCTTTCCCGTGCGTTCGCAGCGTCTTGCCACTCAAAACACTTGCGAAACACGGAAGCAGGCGCCGCAGTCTTACTCATACGCCTCCTCCTTGGAGAGTGATCTCCTCGTAAAGAGTACCGGTCATCGATCGCTCCGTGCAATAGCCCGGCCTCGGCCCGCTGACCGGCGCAGAATGACACGCTCCGAAGCGGCGGCCGGCGCGGCGCTTGGAGCGACCCGGCTCAGGGCCCGCGATCGACGATAAACTCGTTCGCCCGGTCGAGGACGAGCCTGGTGTTCTCGTACGTCACGAGCTCGCGCGTCTGCCAGTAGGGTAGCCAGCGGTAGGCGCGTATTTCGGCTCGACGGATATGAACCCGGGGGCGGCGTACGCGGGAGAGGAAGAATACCACCTCCTTGCGCCGCTCCTTGGGCGTGAGGTAGTAGATACGCTCGTAGAACCCGTCCCGGAAGGCCACGCGCAGCCCGGTCTCCTCGGCGATCTCGCGCCGGGCGGTCTCCATCTCGGTCTCCCCGGAGGCGACGTGGCCCTTGGGGAACCCCCAATGACCCCCGCTCTCGTGCTGTACGACGAGGAACTCGGTGCGCCGGAATCGTCGCCGGTAGATGACCGCGCCGCACGACTTGCGCGTCTTGCGCTTGCGCGCGGTATGCAGCTCGAGCCTGATCGCGCGCGGGCGGAACCCGATCGACTCCCACCGCGCGAGGCTCTCCTTCGCCTGCTCGGGAACGTCGAGCCGCACCGACGCGTAGTCGGCGAACTCGTTCCCACGCAGCAGCGAGAACGCGGCCTCGGTGTTGACGCGCTTGTGAACACCCTGCTCGACGTAGAAGTGACGGAGAAAGGCGTACTTGGGGTAGAGCTTGTAGAGGCAGTATCCGACCGTCGACTCGCGCCAGCGAAACAGAACGGCCTGGTACCCGTCGCCGAGGTACCCGCGGATCTTGGCCTCGAGCTCGACCTGCTCCGGATGGGCCCGGATGCCCTGCTGGCCGAGCAGAGCCAGATGGAGCTCGGCGAGCGTAGGGATATCGGCTTCGTCTGCGTGGACGTAGGTAAGCGAGGGCATCGGTCAAGTATGGCCGGTTCGGCCGGCCGTCGCAACGGTGGCCGCGGTGGGCTATGATCGCTATCTTACGGTCGAGGAGAATAGTCGTATATGAGATATTTGATTACCGGTGGAAGCGCGGGTATCGGGCTCGCCACGGCGCGCCGGCTCACCGCGGCGGGGCACGAGGTCGTCGTCTGGTCGCGATCGTCGAGCGAGGAGCTCGCGGACCTCGGGTGCGAGCACCGTGCGGTCGACGTGACCGGGGACCTCGACGACGTGGAGATCCCCGACGACCTCGCCGGGGTGGGGTATTTCCCCGGCTCGATCAACCTCGCGCCCTTCGAGCGCATCAAGCTCGACGCGTTCCGCTCGGACCTGGAGATCAACCTGCTCGGGGCGGTGAAAGTGCTGCAGAAGACGATGCCGCGCATGGCGCGCGCCGGGGGCGGGAGCGTCGTGCTCGTCAGCACGGTGGCGGTCGCCGCCGGCATGGCGTACCACGCGAGCGTCGCCTCGGCGAAGGCCGCGGTCGAGGGTCTGATGCGCTCGCTCGCCGCGGAGTACGCGGCGAAGAAGGTGCGCGTCAACGCGATCGCGCCGTCGATCACCGACACGAGGATGGCCGAGCGGCTGCTCTCCAGCGACGAGAAGCGCGCCCGCTCGGCCGAACGCCACCCGCTCGCGCAGGTGGGCTCGCCCGACGACATGGCGGCGGCGGCTGCCTACCTGCTCGGGCCCGATTCGGGATGGGTGACCGGTCAGGTCGTGCACGTCGACGGCGGCCTTTCGGCGCTGAGGTAGACCGCGGGCGCCGTCTCACAGCGAGCCGGGAACGAGCTCGCCGCCGCGCGCCGACCAGTCGACCATGCTGCCGTCGTAGAGGCTGACCTCCGGAAAGCCCGCGTACCGGGCGGCGAAATAGACCTGGGAGGCGCTATAGCCGACGCTGCAGAAGCAGACGATATGGTGGCGGTGCGTGATACCGCGCTCGGCAAAGGCGGCGGTCAGCTCGTGGCGAGTGCGCATCAGCGGGAAGTTGTCGTCGGCGAAGGTGTCGGTATAGGGGAAGCTCACGCTGCCCGGGAGCGTCTCCTGCAGGAACGAGTCGACCGGAAGCGAATTGCACAGCGCGACGCCGGGGTCGCCCACGGCGGTGATCATGTCCGAGAACTCGAGGCGCCGGCCCTCCTTGCGCGAGGCGGTGAACGTGCCCTGACCCACCGGAGGGGCGTCGGTCGCGACGACGTTCACCGAGGTCGTCCAGCAGAAGTAGCCGCCGTCGAGCACGCACGGCCGGCCGTGCCCCGCCACGTCGAGCGCCCACCAGAGTCGGGCTGCGAGGTACCCACCGCCCTCGTCGTAGATGCAGACGGGGACGGCGTCCGAGACTCCGGCGGCGCGGAGGTAGGGGGCGAGGTCGTGCACGGGGCGGAGCTGGCTGGGCACCTCCTCTCCGCACTCGAGCAGCTCGGTCGCCTCGAGGAGCGACGGGTGAAGGTTGACCGCGCCGGGGATGTGGCCCTCGGCGTACGCATCCGGCTCGCGGGCGTCGAGGAGGCAGATCCGGTCGGTGCCCACCAGATGATGGAGTTCCTCTACCGTGATTACCTCGTCGGAGATCACGCCCCTTTATACCGCATCTGCGCCGCGGAGCATACCGCCGTCGTCGGCCGCGAGCGCACGGGCCGACACGCGCGCTCGGCAGGGCGTCCTACGCGGAGAACTTCTTCAGGATGAGCACGCCGTTGTGCCCCCCGAAGCCGAAGGTATTGGACATCGCGACGTTCACGTCGGCCTTGACCGCCTCGTTGGGAACGTAGTCGAGATCGCACTCGGAGTCGGGCTCCTCGAGGTTGATGGTTGGCGGGATGATACCCGCCGCGATCGTCTTCGTCGCGACGACCGCCTCGATCCCACCGGCGGCGCCGATGCAGTGCCCGGTCATCGACTTGGTCGACGAGATCTTTACCTTCTTCGCGTGCTCGCCGAAGGTCGCCTTGATCGCCTTCGTCTCGAAGGGGTCGTTGATAGGCGTGCTCGTGCCGTGCGCGTTGATGTAGTCGACGTCTTCGGGCTTCATGCCGGCTTCGCCGAGCGCCATCTTCATCGCCTGGATCGCCCCGCGTCCCTCGCTGTGCGGCGCGGTGAGGTGCTGCGCGTCGCACATCATGCCGTTGCCGGCGATCTCCGCGTAGATCTTCGCCCCGCGCGCCTGCGCGTGCTCGAGGCTCTCGATCGTGAGAATGCCCGCACCCTCGCCGATAACGAAGCCGCTGCGATCCTTGTCGAAGGGGCGCGACGCCTCGGTGGGCCGGTCGTTGAAGTTCGTCGCGAGCGCCTGGATCACGCAGAACCCCATGACGGCGAGCTTCGTGATGCACGCCTCCACGCCGCCGGTGACCATGACGTCCATGACACCCGACTGGATCAGCCGGTAGGCGCTTCCGATCGCGTCGGTCCCGGAGGAGCACGCGGTCGTCACCGCGAGGCACGGTCCCTGGCAGTTGAGCGCGATCGCGACGTTCGCCGGCCCCTCGTTCGCGATGTGCTTGGGGATCGTCATGGGCGGCACGCGGTCGGGTCCCTTGAGGAAGAGCGCCTCGTACGAGTTCTCGAGCGTCTCGAACCCGCCGATCCCCACGCCGAGCACCACTCCGGTCCGCTCGGGGTCGAAGCTGCCCTGTGCGAGGCCGGCGTCCTTCATCGCCTGCATCGACCCGGCGACCGCGTAGTGCGAGAACGAGTCCATCTTGCGCGCCTCGCGGCGGTCGACGTACTCGCGGATGTCGAGGTCCTTGACCTCGGCGGCGATGGTCGCGGGGTACTCCGAGGCGTCGAACTTGGTAATCCGATCGACACCGCTTCGCCCCTCGATCATGCCCTGCCAGGTCTCGTCCACGGAGTTGCCGAGCGGCGAGATCATGCCCAGTCCGGTTATCACTACTCTCCTGCTCATCTACATCCCCAGTCCACCGGTCACGTGGATCACCTGCCCGGTGAGGTAGGAGGCGAGCTCGCTCGCGAGGAAGACGCACGCCTTCGCGACCTCCTCCGGCTCGCCGATGCGCCCCATCGGGATATGGACCTTCAGCGCGTTCTGCTGCTCCTCGGTGAGCTCCTGCGTCATGTGCGTGTTGATGAAGCCCGGGGCGACCGCGTTGACGCGTACGTTGCGCGAGGCGACTTCCTTCGCCGAGCTCTTCGTGAGGCCGATCATGCCCGCCTTCGAGGCCGAGTAGTTGACCTGTCCGGCGTTCCCGATGATGCCGACGATGCTCGCGATATTGATGACTGAACCCGTGCGTTGCTTCGCCATCTGGCGCAGCACGATCTTCGACGTGTAGAACGCGCTCGAGAGGTTCACCGACAGCACGTCGTTCCACTCCTTGCCGCTCATGCGGAAGAGCAGGTTGTCGCGCGTGATGCCGGCGTTGTTCACGAGGACGTCGATCGCCTCGGCTTCCTCGACGATCGCGCCGATCACCGCCGACACGCTCTCCTCGTCGGCCACGTTGCCTTCCTTGAAGGCCGCGCTCTGGCCGTGCTCCTTCGCGAGCGCCTGGTATTCGGCGAGCGAATCGCCTTCGGCGAGGTCGATGTACCAGACCGATGCGCCCTCGCGGAGAAACGCAAGGACGATCTCGCGTCCGATACCGCGTGAACCGCCCGTGACGATCGCCTTCTTTCCTTCGAGCAACATACTCTCTCCTTCCATCCGTCTCAGACGGTTATCGTAGCGATATGATCGGCCGTGCCTGCCGGCAGACACGGCGTGGTGATATCGTCCTTCGCCTTCACGAAGGCGCGCCAGAGCCCGCTGAGGACCTCTCCGGGGCCGACCTCGAGGAGCTCGTCGTAATCGTCGCGCGCGATGAGCGTCTCCTCGTCGATCCACCGGACGGGCTTCACGAGCTGGTCGGCGCACAACCCGCGCGCCTCCTCTCCGGTGTTGATGAGCGTACCGGTGACGTTCGAGTAGACCGGTTTCTCCGGGTCTGAGAAGGCGACCCCGGCGAGCACCTTCGCGAAGCGGTCGCGCGCCTCGGACATCAGCGGCGAGTGGAAGGGACCGGAGACCTTGAGCCCGATCACGCGGCGGGCGCCGGCGTCCTTGAGGACCGGGCCGGCGGCCTCGAGGCCGGCTGCGGTACCGCTCAGCACGGTCTGGACCGGGCTGTTGAGATTCGCGAGGTACACGTCGCCGATTCCCGCGCCGCCGAGCGCCTGCTGGATCGCATCGGCATCGATCCCGAGGACCGCGGCCATCCCTGGCGAGCCGTCGGGCGAGTCGAGGCCGCGGCTGACGTCTTCCATGATGCGTCCACGCTCGACCACGAGCGAGAGCGCATCGGCCTCCGCGAGGATACCGGCATCCACGAGCGCGGCGTACTCGCCCAGGCTGAAGCCCGCGGCGGCCGCCGAGCGGATACCCAGGCTCGCGAGGACGCGGCGGGCGGCGAGGTTCACGACCGTGATCGCGATCTGCGACGTGTCGGTCGACGTGAGATCGTCCTCGTTCCCGGAGAAGACGAGCGCGGCGAGATCGAACCCCACCTTCTCGCTCGCCAACGAGAACAGTTCCTTCGCCTCGGGATAGCGATCGGAGAGGTCCTTTCCCATGCCCACGTACTGGGCACCCTGTCCGGGGAACAGAAAACAGCGTTTCATGGAGCCTCCGTAAGCCGAGGGGAACCGTAGCAAGCCCCCCGGCCAGTGTCAAGGTTTACACTATTTGTCGGCAATTGACGCGCCGGGCAGCTCGAGCGTGAAGGTCGTTCCCTCGCCGGGGGCCGATGTGCCGCTGAGGCTGCCGCTCATGCCCGCGACGAGGTCGCGCGAGAGCAACAGTCCCAGGCCGGTGCCCTGCTCGCCGGCGGTACCGCGGCGGCGCAGGCGGTGCTCCGAGGTAAGCAGCTGCTCGACCTCGTCCTCGGACATGCCCACCCCCGTATCCTGCACGCGGACCCGGACCCGCTCCCCGTCCAGATCGGCGGACACGGCCACGCGTCCGCCCTCCGGCGTGAACTTCACGGCGTTGGAGACGAGGTTCAGGACGACCGTCTGCGCCGCGGTCTGGTTCCCGTCGATCACGATGTCCGCGGGAACGTCGTCGTCGATCGTGATCCGCTTCGCCTCCGCCGCGTCGCGCGCGTGGTGCAGCACCGGGTCGATCACGTCGCGAAGGTTGAACGGATCCATCGACATCGCCCCGGATTCCACCTGGAGCCGTCCCCACTCGAGGAGCGTTTCGAGGAAGCGGTTCATCCTCTCGGCGCGCTCGGAGAGCGCGGAGAGCATCTCGGAGAACTCCTCCTCGTCGCACGGTCGGCACGCGAGGTCGCGCGTCGCGTTTACGAAGGTCACCATGGGCGACTTGAGGTCGTGCGCGATGATGCTGAGCAGCCGCTCGCGACGGCGGTCGCGCTCTTCGAGCTCCAGGTTCGTAGTCTCGAGCTCGCGGCGCAACCGGACGATCTCGAGGTGCACCTCGACCCGCGCGAGCACCTCCTCGAACTGCAGCGGCTTCGTCAGGTAGTCGACTCCGCCGGCGCGAAAGCCCTCGATCTTGTCCGAGGTCCGCGAGAGCGCCGTGAGAAAGATCACCGGGGTCGATTCGGTCTCCTCGCGTTCGTGCAGCTTCCGACACGCGTCGAACCCGCTCATGCCGGGCAGGAGGACGTCCATGAGCACGATGTCCGGCCGCGCCTCGACCGCCTGCTCGACCGCGGACTCGCCGTCCTCGGCGACGAGGATCCGGTACCCCGCGGAGGCCAGGTACTGGTGGAGCAGCTGGAGATTGACCGGGTTGTCGTCCACGACGAGCAAGGTCTCTCGATCACCCATCGCGGCGACCTCCGGTCTCGTCGAGCAGGGCCTGCAACGCACCGACGTGGAAGGCCGCCGCTCGCGCCTCGACCGCCAGCAGGAACGCGTTCTCCGCGCATTCGAGCGAAAGCGCCTCGCGGGCGCGCTCCCCGACCCCGGCAAGGTCGCCGATGCGCGCGAGCCGACGCAGCTCGTCGAGCAACTCGGCGGGAAGCTCGCGCGCGGCGGCCAGAGGCGCGTCCTGCGCGTCGCCCGGCCGCTGTGAGGTGGCCACGAACGGCGCGTCTATCGTGAACCAGAAGGCCGAGCCGGTACCGATCACGGAGGCGAGCCAGATGCGCGAACCCATCAGCTGGACGAGCTCCTGGCTGATCGAGAGACCCAGTCCGCTGCCGGGCCGCCGGTCACCGTCGCGGCGCCGGAAGGGAAGGAAGACCCGGCCCCTGTCCTCGAGCGGGATCCCGGGACCCGTGTCGACGACCGCGAGTCGCAATCGACCGGCCGACCAGCGTGCCCGCAGCGTGACCGTACCGCTGCCCGTGTACTTTACCGCGTTCGAGACGAGGTTGAGCAACACCTGGCGAACGCGCCCGGCGTCCACCTCGACGCGCGAGGGCAGCTCCGACTCCGCGCGGAACGCGAACTCGAGCCCGCGCTCCCGCGCGAGGATCCGTCCGGTCTTCGCCACCGGGTCGAGGAGCTCGTCGAGATCGACCGGCTCGGGATGGATCGCGAGCCGCCCGGTCTCCAGCCGGTTCTGGTCGAGGATATTCTCCACCATCGCGAGCAGGTGCCGTGCGCTCTGCTCGATGTGATCGAGCGAGCCGACCGCCTCGGACCGCGGCGAGGCCTCCGGCTCGCGGAGCATCTGCACGTACCCGAGGATGGCGTTGAGCGGCGTCCGGAACTCGTGGCTCATGCGCGCCATGAACGTACCCTTCGCGCGGCTCTGCTCGTCTGCCTCGCGACGCGCCCGCTGAAGCTGCGCCTGGATCGTCTTCGTGGCCGTCACGTCGAGCACCGTACCCACCACCCGACGCTCCCCGTCGAAGTCCGGGCGGCGGCGTCCGCGGATGACGACCCAGCGATCGTGCCCCTCGTCGGTACGCAATCTGCACTCGCGCTCGAACCCGCCGTGCTCGGGGTCCGCCTCACGGGCGAACCATTCGCCGAAAGCCGCGCGGTCGTCCTCGCGGAACGTCGCCATCATCGCATCCGCGTCGATCGTGCCGGACCGGCCGAGCGATGCGGTCGTGCCGAGGATGTCGGGCGTCGCATCGTCGATGAGGAAGCGGCGATGCCGGGGATGGTACTCCCACACGCCGATTCGGCCTGCGCGCGCGGCGAGCTGATAGCGTTCGGCCATCGTCCGGACGGCACGCTCGCTGCGGATCCGCTCCAACAGCGTCGACATCTCGGAAGCCACCGCCTCGAGCGAACGCTGCACGGTCACCGGAACGTGCGAGCGGCGGCGGGAGAAGAGCGACATCGCGCCCCGCATGTGACCCTCGATCCCCAAGGGCACGACGGCGACCGCGTGGAAGCCCCGGTCGCGAAGCGAACACGGACCGCTGTGCTCGAGCTCACCGGACTCGAAGTAGCGCGGCTCCCGCCACGCCGTCGCCGAGCCAATGCGATGCCTGCACGCGTCGCACCACGCCCCGGACTCGCCGTCGGGCACCTCGCCGTGGCGCGCGATGCGTTCGGTACCGTCGTCGTGGACGATGTCCACCGCCGCGGCGCCGAACTGCCCGAACTCGCAGATCAGGTCGAGGAGCTCGGAGAGCGACTCGTCGGTCGAGGTTGCGTTTCCCGCGGCGACGGCGATGTCGCGCTGGATACGGTGCAGGCGCTCGGACCAGCGCAGCGCCTGGCGAACGCTGCCGTCGAGGACCGAGTCCCCGATGATCTCCGCGAGCAGCCGCGCCGGCTCGGCCACCGTGGGCTGCCGGTGCGCACCGTCGGGAACGGGAGCCTCTCCCCTTACCGCTTCGCCGATACCGGGGTACACGCCGAGCACGCCCCACCACTCGTCGCCGGCGTGGATGGGCACGAGGAGGACCGCGGGTTCCATGGGCAGATGCGTCGACTCGCCCGCCTCCAGCCGCGACCGCAGCCGGGCGAACGGAGCTGCGTCCCACGAGATGACGCGGTAGTCGATCGTCCCGGCGGCGGGCGGGTAGACGGGGTTGCGCCACGAATAGAGGCGAACGCCGGTCAGGCCGACCCCCGCCTCCGGATAGTTCCTGAACAGAAAGACGCCGGGCACGTCGAAGAGGCGGCCGAACTCGCCGAGAAGCCACGACGCGTGCCGCTTCCAGCCGTCGGTGCCCAGGCGAACCATCGCTTCGCGGATGAGCACCGCGAACCCGACCACAGAGGGGGTGGCGACCGAAGCGGGGGCAGGAGTCGGACCGGATGACGGCATCAGGAAGGTCATGAACCGTGGCAAGCATAGCATACCTTCCGTGCCTTTTGTCACGTCATGATCGTCAGAATCGCGTGAGGAGGCGGTGGCCGCCTTCGTCACGGTAGCCGCTCGCGCGGCGGAGACGCTATACTCTACCAGATGCAGAATCGGCGCTCCCGCATCATCTGGTTCGTCGCGATCGCGATCGCGTTCCTGTTTATCGTCGACCCCTTCAGGCTTTTCGAGTCGAATACCATCCCGCAGATGCGGGTCAACAGCGAAATCGAGCAGCAGATGGTCGAGCACCTCTCATCGGCACCCGACGCAGGCCGGTTCGTGCTCGATTCGTTCGACGCGCACGACCTCGTGCTTCTCGGCGAGACGGGCTACGTCAAGCAGCAGCTCGAGTTCCTCGCCGACCTCATCCCGCGCCTCGACGCGGCGGGCATCCGCCACCTCGGCTTCCAGTACGCCAACCGCAGCGACCAGGACCGGCTCGACGAGCTTCTCACCGCAGCGACCTTCGACGAGGATCTCGCCGAGGGAATCCTCTTCGACCACATGGTGATCATGGGCTACGAAGAGCATCGCGCCGTGTTGCGCTCGGCGTGGCAGACCAATCGAGGCAAGGGCGAGGGAGAGCAACCGTTTCGGATCATCGGACTGAGCCACGACATAGACTACACGCTGATCGAGGAACAGGACGACGTAGAGGATGCCGATATCCTCCAGCGGCTCTTCGCCGGCGGGGTCCCCGACGAGCTCATGGCCGAAACGGTCATGGAGCGTATCGTCGAGCCGGGTCACCGGGCGCTCGTCTACACGAAGTTCGAGCACGCGTTCACCGGGTTCGTGCAGCCGCAGTATACGCAGCGGATGTCCGAGCAGGGTTTCGCGAACCAGAAGCGAATGGGCAATATCCTCGCCGACCGGCTCGGCAACCGCGTCATGACCACGCTCTTCCACATGCCCATCCGCGACACGCGCAGCCGTGCCGGGTACGGCTACCCGGTCGGCGGCCTCATCGAGAAGGCGGTGGAGAAGCTCCCGGAGGGCACCCCGACGATCGGCTTCGACGTATCGGCTTCGCCCTACGCCGAAGCACCGATTACGAGCGACACGATTACCGAGGGTATGGACGAAGAGCTCACCTTCGAACGCTTCACCGACGGCTACCTCGTGATCGGACCGATCGCGAGCTACGAACCGGTCACGCCTATCCCGGGATTCATCACCGAGTCCAACATCGCACGCGCCCGCGAGGAGTTCCCCGGCCCGAACCCCGGCGAGGTCACAGCGGCCGAGATGAACGACTACATCGCAGGCACCGCCTCCTCGCTGGAGCGCATCTTCGAAGAGTTCGAGTAGGAAGGAGCCGCCAGTGGCAGCACACATCGCCTCCGTTGGAACGTACGTGCCGCCGCGCGCGATGACCAACGACGAGCTCGCCGGGATCGTCGACACCTCGGACGAGTGGATCTACTCGCATACCGGCATCCGCAGGCGGCACATCGCCGACGAGGGTGTCGCGGCTTCGGATCTGGGGGTCGCGGCCGCGAACGCCGCGCTCGAACACGCCGGCGTCGAGGCCGCCGACGTCGATCTCATCCTCCTCGCCACCTCCACGCCGGACTATCCGGGGCTCCCGGCAACCGCGTCGGTCGTACAGGACCGGATCGGGGCGAACCGGGCGGGCGCCATGGACGTCGTCGCCGCCTGCTCGGGGTTCGTGTACGGCCTCTCGACCGCCGCGGCGTTCGTCGACTCGGGTCAGGCGACGACGGTGCTCGTGATCGGGTCGGAGGTCTACAGCAAAATCATCAACTGGCAGGACCGCAACACCTGCGTGCTCTTCGGCGATGGAGCCGGCGCGGTCGTCGTCCGACCGGACGAGGGGGCGGGGATTCGCGACTCGGTGCTCCACTCGATCGGAAGCGGGGCCGAAACGCTCTACCGCCCGGCCGGCGGCTCACGCGAACGGTGCGTCGTGGACACCCCGGAGGAGCGCACGAAGCTCCACATGCAGGGCAGGCGCGTCTATAACTTCGCGGTCCAGGCGATCATCGACACGATCGAAGAGCTGCTCGAGCGCAACGCCATGTCGATCGACGACGTCGACCACGTCGTCGCGCACCAGGCGAACGTCCGCATCATCGACGCGGCGTGCAAACGGGCAGGCTACCCGGAGTCGACCTTCTTCAAGAACATCGCCGAATACGCGAATACCTCCGCGGCATCGATCCCTATCGCGATGGGCGACATGCTCCGGCAGGGCATGCTCGAGCCGGGCCAGACCGTCATCACGGTCGGCTACGGGTCGGGCCTCTCCTACGGCGGAAACCTGATCACCTGGGGCTGAGCCCGGCGTCG
>CAYWJH010000098.1:0-12586 GCA_964458555.1 uncultured Spirochaetaceae bacterium
CGTGCTCAGCTGCTCGAAGCCGGCGAGGCGAACTTCGACAAGCTTCTCGCATTCGTCGATGCCTTGCCGCTCGACGTTCGGGAGCGCTCGTACGAGAACGATGAGCTGAACGATCGCGACAGGACGGTCGCGGACGTGATCTGTCATCTCCACGAGTGGCACCTGATGATGCTCGAGTGGTACTCCGTCGGGATGTCGGGCCGCAAGCCGGCGATTCCAGCCGAGGGAGTCACGTGGCAGACGCTTCCTGTCCTCAACCACCGTATCTACGAGAAGCACAAGGGCACGAGGCTCGACGACGCGCTGGCCCTGGTTCGCGAGAGTCACGGAACGATGATCGAGCTGATCGGAAAGCACACCGACGAGGAGCTGTTCACGAAGAAGCGCTACGGATGGACCGGATCGACGTCGCTCGGTGCGTATCTCGTATCGGCAACCTCGAGCCACTACGACTGGGCTCTCAAGACGGTCAGGGCGCTCAAGAAGCTCGCGCGGTAGACGACGCCCCAGGATCATGAATGGCGCCATCCAGCAGATCGTGTGGCACGGCGCGCGCTTGCCCACCGTGAGCATCAGCGCCACGAAGACAAGGACGACCAGCAGGTTGGCGATCAGGTGGGAGAGCAAGGTTGTCGAGCGCGGCGTCCCCGGCACAGAGCGCCGCAAGGCGTTCCGCGCGAGACTGGCCGCGGCAAAACGCGACCCAAACGCTTGTGTCGACGAGGGTGCAAACGGAAGCACTTGTCATGCCGGCCGCCGTCGGCGGGGTTCTTCGAGATCGGGCTGTGAGCCGAACGAATCGGCTATCCGACGGCGCTGTGTGAGAATGCCAATACTTGGTCTTTGCGCCTCGGCCCTTCGGGCCCAGACAAGAAGTGAAGCACGATTTCCTTCTCCCCCGTATTGATATACAATATGGGCAGACAGCATATGGCATTGACCGAGCGCGACCTGGAACAGGTCGGAACCTACGTACAGACTCATCTCTTCGAATGGCTGCCGGCACCGGTTCTGCAGCTGAGCGAGCGTATCATCCGCGTGGAAGAAGAGCTCAAGGCGCAGCGCGAGCTCATGAAGCAGGGTTTCGACCAAATGGAGAAGCGCTTCGAGCAGATCGATAAGCGCTTCGAGCAGGTGGACAAACGCTTCGACGACTTCAACCGTCGCTTCACCGGTATGATGTGGCTGATAGGCACGGGCTTTGTGCTGCTGAGCACCCTGATGAGCCTCTACGCGTTCTTCGCGTAGAACAAGGTCGACACCTATCGCCCTGTCCAGACTGCGCGAGAAACTTCCGACGAACCCCAATCCTCCAGCCGCCGCCTGTTCTCGAAGAAGTTGTAGAATTGGATCCGGTTCTTCAAACCGATCTTCGGGCTGATCTTCATGGCGGCGTCGGCGACGGAAAACCCCTCCATGATGAACTCCACGACCTCAGCCTCGCGGTCGGTCAGCGCGCAGTGTTCGCGGCCGTGCTTGAGGTGGGCCAACACCCGAACGACTCGCTTGTCACGACGGAGGTTGCGTGGAAACATGTCTTATGACCGAACGAACGTCACGTATCCACGTCGTGCTGGTGAATGGTTCTCCGCGGCATGGAACCACGCTGAAGTACCTTCGGCAGGTCGAAGAAATTCTCCAGGATACGGGTGTCTCAACCGAGCTGATAACGCTTGCCGGCACAGATATTCGTGACTGTTCCGGGTGCGAGACCTGCATTCGTCGAACGGGCTGGTGCGTTCAGAACGACGCCGCTCCGGAGATCCTTACCCGTATGCTGAGTGCAGATGGCCTGGTTCTCGCGACGCCGGTCTACATGGGCACCGTGACGGGCAAGCTCAAGAGCCTCCTTGACAAGACGGCGAGCTGGCTCCATCGGCCTCCTGCCGTCGGGATCCCGGTGCTTCCCGTGGTAACTACGGCTGGATCGGGGGCGAAACAGACGCTGGCCTATCTCACCGAAACGGTCGCCTCCTGGGGTGCGCACCCGATAGGTGGAATCGCTCGGAGCGCGTCGGCACGAAAGCCTATCGCGCGGCGAGAGGTCCAACGCTACCTCGATCACCTTCACCGCAGTCGTACGAGCTACAGGCCGACGTTGCGACAGGTTGTGTTGTTTCAGGTCCAGCGCGTGCTTGCCGCTAAGGTGGCCGAAATCGATCGGCGCTACTGGGAAGAACGCGGTTGGAGTCACTCATCATTCTACTACCCCTGTCGCTTGGGCCCGGGAAAGCGCCTACTCGGGGCGCTTCTCTACCGGATCCTGTACCACCGCATACAACCCTCGGCAACCTTCTGAGATCAACAACCGCCCGAGGAGAGGTTTCCGGAGCGTGGGGACAACCCCGGCGGCGACCCTGCGCGTGCCTTGATCGCGAGTTCCCCTGCGGGTAGCATACGGCAAGGAGGTGCTGTGGCACGCATCGAGTACGGGCACACGTGGTGGGGCAAGCGTTGGCTGCGCGCGCTCTCGAATATTGACTACGAAAACCGACTCCCGCGCGGCGTCCGTTACGCGCGGAACGGATCGGTCCGCTCGATCCAGACCGACGGCACAGAGGTAAAGGCTCGGGTTCAGGGTACGCGACCCGCTCCCTATCGCGTGGATCTCTCGCTCTGGCGCTTCACGCAGGAGCAGCAGCAGACGATAACCGACATCGTCGAGCAGAGCCCGTACTTTCTGTCGCAGCTTGAGGCGCGCATGCTTCCGCCCGAGCTCGACGAGGCGTGTGCCGAGCGCGGTATCCGACTCTTTCCGGACGGGTGGGACGAGCTTGGTATGCATTGCACCTGCCCCGACTGGGCGGTGCCGTGCAAGCATCTTGCCGCGGTGGTCTACATCATCGCGAACGAGATCGACAAGAACCCCTTCCTCGTCTTCGATCTGCACGGCTTCGATCTGCTCGCGGCGATTCGCGGCGGGCGCGATCACGAGGACGAGACGATTGCCGGGATCGACTCGTTCGTCGCTGCGCGGGACGAGCAGTACAACTACTACCGCGAACACCTCGAAGAGATCGACTTCTCCACCGTACCCGAGCTCTCGGCGTCGATTGCGGACGTCCTGACCGAGTTTCCGCTCTTCTACTTGAAGCACGACTTCAAGAAGATCCTGCTCGACTCGTACCGGCGCCTCGCACGCGCTACGACCCGTCACGTGAAGGGGCTCGACCTGCAGGAAGAACCACCACGGGCCCCTTACACCTCGTGCACCATCTCCATTCGAAAGTCGCGCCACGCGTTTGCCGGTAAGCTCAGCCGCGGCTCGCGCGCGATCACGTTCGACTCGGACGATCTCTCACCGCTCGTTGACTATCTGCACCAGCTCTCCGCCGGCGACCTCGCCGCGTACCCCCCAATCGTCTCGTACCTCATCATGGCGCACACATTCGCGCTCACGCTCCTTGAGCGCAGCGCGGCCATCCCGGATATCATCGCGATGAAGCGAGGGGCCTACGTCGTCCGTTGGGTGCCTGCCCTCTTCAACCCCGAGATCCGCACGATATTCGACCGACTCGTGGATGCGCTGCCGCGCGAGATCGTCCGCTACGGGAACGACGCGCTCGAGCACCGCGAACAGGTGTTCTTCCTCGTGTCGTTCTTCATCGGCCACTACCTCGCCGCGTTCACCCCGCAGAAGAACGCGAGCGAAGACCCGGTGACCGCCCTCTTCTTCTGCGGGGCCGAATATCGCCCCGAACGCTTCGAGGAGCGCGAGAACGCGCAGACGATCCATCTCTGGCTTGGACGTTTCTTCACACGACCCATCCATCTCTATCCCGTCATCAAGATCGAGGAGGACGATGACGACGCCTTCTCTCTTCAGATCGCCGTGGGCGACCGAAGGACCGATGAGCCCCCAGAGACCTTTCAGACGTTCCTCGACCGGCCCGGTTCTGAGACGCTTCCGCTGCTGCGTGACCTGAGCCTGCTCGCCACCTATCTTCCCACGGTGAACGAGTTCCTCCGCCGCTCGGAGCCCGTGAACGTTACGTCGGACGAGTTCGTATCGACCTGGTTCGCTGCACTCCCGGCGTTGCGTACCCTCGGGGTACACACGGTCGTTCCGCGCGCGCTGGAGTCGGCCTTCAAGCCGAACCTCACGCTCGGGATCAGCCGCACGCCGGGAAGCGAAGCCGTGGTGTCCTACACCTCGCTCACCGAGATGCTGAGCTTCGACTGGCGTGTCGCGGTGGGAGATCGCTTCATCTCCGCCGAGGAACTCCTCGAGCTCGGCGAACGTTACCGCGGATACGTGAAGTTTCGCGACATGTACCTCGAGCTCGACGAGAAGGAGCTCGACGCGATCAGGCGTCGGCTCGACCGCGATCCCACTCCGTCTCCCCTCGACCTTCTGCGCACCTGCCTGACCGGTCTCTACGCCGACGCACCGGTGGAGATGGACACGGGGGCGCATGCGCTCTTCGATGAGTTCCTCGCTCCGCCTGAGGTGGACGTTCCGGAAAAGCTCACGGCGACGCTGCGCCCCTACCAGGAGCGCGGCTACCGGTGGCTCTACCATAACCATCGAATTGGGCTCGGGTCAGTCGTCGCCGACGACATGGGCCTGGGAAAGACGGTGCAGGTGATCGCCTTCCTCCTGCAGCTCGCAGGCGAATCCGTGGTCACGCCGGATCGGCCGGCGCTCGCGGTCGTGCCGGCGAGTGTCGTTACGAACTGGCAGCGCGAGGTTGCGCGCTTCGCGCCCGATCTGCGTGTGGCAGCCTACCATGGTGCCGGAAGAGAACTTGTCGAAGACGCTCATCTCATCGTTACCACGTACGCTACTGCTCGCCGCGATGTCGAGGTGCTGCGCGAGCGCAGATGGTCGATCTCGATTCTCGACGAAGCGCAGAACATCAAGAACGCGGCGAGCGAACAGGCGAAGGCGATCAAGAGCATCCGCGCCGACTACGCGGTCGCGATGACCGGAACGCCGGTCGAGAACCGGTTGCTCGATTACTGGAGCATCGTCGACTTCGTCATGCGCGGTTACCTTGGCACGAAGAACGCGTTCAAGGAACGGTTCGCCGTGCCCATCGAGCGCTACCGGGATCGCGCTGTGCTCGAGACGTTCAGGAAGCTCACCTCGCCGATCATCCTGCGGCGCCTCAAGACCGACCGCGACATCATCTCGGACCTTCCCGAGAAGATCGTCACCAACCGCTTCCCGCCGCTCACCGCGGGGCAAATCGCGCTCTACCGGGAGCTCACCGAGCACGTCGACGAGTGGCTCGCCGACGCCGAGGGGATCGATCGAGCCGGGCTCGTCTTTAAGCTCATGACGGGTCTCAAGCAGATCTGTTGTCACCCTCGTCTCTACACGAAAAAGGGACCCTCCGCCGTGACGGAGTCGGGCAAGGCGCAGATGCTGATCGAGCTCCTCGAGACGATCGTCGAACGCGGAGAGAAGGCGCTCATATTCACCCAGTATGCCCAGATGGGCGAGCTGCTCGTGAAGATGGTGGAGTCGAGACTTGATCTGCCCTGTCTCTTCCTGCACGGCGGCAGTACTCGTACGCAACGCGATGAGATGATAGACGCCTTCCAGAACGACGCCGAGTATCGGGTCATGATCCTGTCCATCCGCGCGGGTGGAGTCGGCCTGAACCTGACCGCTGCGAACCACGTAATCCACTACGACCTCTGGTGGAATCCTGCCGTAGAGAACCAGGCGACCGACCGTGCCTTCCGCATTGGCCAGCGCAAGGACGTCACCGTCTACCGCCTCGTCACCCGCGGGACCTTCGAGGAGCGGATCAACGACATGATCGAGGCGAAGCAGCAGCTCGCCGATCTCACCGTAACTCAAGGGGAGCAGTGGCTCACCAAGCTAAGCGACGGCGAGCTGCGCGAGCTTGTCCAGCTCGGCACGGATACGGAGTAGTGGGTTCACGCACGGCGACGGAGGGCTGCGTACCGTCCGCTACTTCGGCTCCGCGCCGTCGGCCGGGTCCTTGCGCTTCTCAACCAGGCGGACGTCCGCAATCACCATGCTTTTGTCGACCGCCTTGCACATGTCGTAGATCGTAAGCGCCGCGACGCTGACCGCCGTGAGCGCCTCCATCTCCACACCGGTTCGCGCGGATCTTCGCGATCGTCTAGAAGGCGCTCGACCCGCCCGGGACGCGAAGAGCGATTTCGACATCTTCAAGCTCCTCGCGCGCGCCTGGGGTTGCGACGACCTCTTCTCCGCCTGGACCGACGCGGAGGCCGGATTCCGGATGCTCCAGCGCGTGAGCAAGGGTAAGCCGTGCGACATCTCCAGGATCGAAGGCTATCAGATGCTGATCGAGCGCGAGGGCGTCCAGTGGCCGTACCCGCAGGAAGCCGCGGAGAACCAGGAGTACTACGCGCAGCCGCATCGCAGGCTCTTTGAGGACGGGCGCTTCTTCACCCCGAACGTGCGCGCGAGGTTCCTCCACGACCCGATCGCGGAGCTCCCTGAGGTGCCCGACGAGGAGTACCCGCACGTGCTCATCACCGGCCGCGGTTCGGTCTTCCAGTTCCACACCCAGACCCGCACGGGCAAGGTCCCCTTCATCCGCTCGAAGAGCCATCCGCGCGGCTACGTCCAGGTCAACGCAGAGGACGCCGTCCGCCTCGGTCCTGAGCACGAGGGCCGTCTCCGGAGCCGGCTTCATCCGCTTCCTCCGACACGGCTTTGTTCCGGTACGTCAGCTGTTCCTCCTCAGTCCCGTCTCCATGCCAGCATTTGCCGGCGGTATCATCCTCTCGTCGCGGGCGGCTCCGTGGGCACGACGATCGCGCTCCGGGCCGCCTCGCACACAACGATCCGCGGCGCAACCCACATGCTTCTCTCGCTCGCCGGGGGCAGGCTCGTCTTCGCGTAGTCGCGTCTGCGGTGCATTGTGTATGCTCTGCTCATGCGACTCCCCAGCAATTCGCGGCACGACGCCGGTCCGCTCTGGTCCCGTGGCGCGGCGGGACCTTTCCTGGCGATCGCCTTCGTCTCTTCCTGGGCGTGCTACTGGGTCGCCGCCTTCGTGCCCGGCGTCGCGACACCGCTTCATTATCTTGGCGGGCTCATGCCGACGGTGGTAACCCTCGTGTTCCTGTTCACGATCCACGACGCCGCCTATCGGGGAGACTTCCTGCGCCGCCTCGCAGACCCCCGGCTGATCGCACCGGCGGTCTGGCTCGCCATCCTCATCTTCTACCCGCTGAAGGCCGTGGCCGCGATGGCAGTGGACCGCATTCTCGGCGGCGCAGGCGGCGCGTTCGAGGCCACGCACCTGGTCGAACAGCCGATTCTCATCGCACCCACGCTCGTTTTCTTGCTCCTCTTCGGGCCCGTTCCCGAGGAGATCGGATGGCGAGGCTACGCGCTCGGCGGTCTGCTCGGACCCCGGCCCGGGAGACGACGCGTACTGGTCGCGAGCCTGGTGATTGGAGCGGTCTGGACGCTCTGGCACGTCCCGCTCTACTTCGTAGAGGGGACCTACCAGGCAGAGGAGGTGGGCTTTCTCACCCGGCGCTTTTGGCTCTTCGCCGGCGGAACCTTCTTCGAGCCGGCGCTCTACACGGCGATTTTCCTTGCGACCGGCGGAAGCACCCTCGCGGCGATCCTCTTTCACTTCGCCGGGAACGCAACCGGCGAGCTCCTCGATCTCTCGGCACGCGCGGAGGGCATTTCGTTCGCGCTCTCGCTGATTGCCGTCGCGGTTGTCCTGGGGGTGCTGATGCGCGACCCGGAAGGTCCCCGCGTTCCGCCGCCCGCGGAACGGAAGCACGGAAGCTGATCGTTGGCTACGCGTCGGACGACGCGGGTATCCGCTCTTGAATGCCCCGGATCGAGCTTCTGTGTCGCATTGATGTAAAACTCGTTCAGTGCCTGGGCGCTGACGACTAGTTACTCGCTTCCATCGCTTCCACCGTGAGTCGCTCCGCGATGGTCTGCTTCCGGGGATCCCTCGCGTCTTTGGAGTGGAGAATGACGTTGGTATCGAAGAAGACCCTATCGGCCATGAAGCGTCTCGCGTGCCGGATAGCCTTCGCCCCGGGGACCGAGAGCGACGGGTCGAACGCTTCGGAACTCCTCCACGGTCCGGCCGCGACGCTCGCCTGCCTGCCGCTTCTCTTTCACGAGGTCCGCAAGCGCCGCCGAGACGCTGTTCCCCTGCTCCGCTGCCCACACCCGAATCCAGCGTGCGGTCTCCTCGGGCAAGGTGACGGTGACGTTCTTCATGACACGAGAATAGGAAAACACGAAGCTTGTGTCAGTTGAGCATACGAGACCACGCGACGGGCGGATGATCGCCTACGCTTGATCCTTCGTTCGCTTCCATCGCTTCTGTGACGACTGCGCGAAGCGTTCCAGCCCAGTCAGGAGGTTAGCCATCGACCGCCATCCCGCGATGCGCGAGTCGTCTTCGTCGACCGCTTCCCATCGGGAGACCCACGTTTCGAGCTCGGCGGCGTTGTGATCCTCCGCCGCGATTCGACACATCAGATCGCACAACACGGTGAACTCGGTTACGTGCTGCGACGTCTGCTCGAGCAGTGGCCGCGCGAGTCTGCGCGCCTCCGCGACTCCCCCGTCGCGCGCGGCGAGGACCGCCATGGCGGCGCGCGCGAAAAAGTAGTCGGGAAACCGCTCGTGGAGGCTGCGCGTCTTCGCCTGGGCCTCATCGCTTCTGCCTGCGCGTTCGTACGCCGCGGCAAGGTTCTGGTGAAGCGTGGGATTCTCGTCGTGCGCTGCGAGCGCCTCTTCGAAGCAGGCGATCGCCTCTTCGGGTCGGTCGTCGTTCATCAGATCGTGCCCGCGCTCCGCCGTCTCGGCAATGTCCTGTGGGTAGGCGTTTACCGCGTCGTACGTCACGATGTAGCCGTCGATTTCGATCGTCCCGTCCGTTTCGTACCCGGCAGCCCGACCAACGACGAGCCAGAGTGCGAACTCGCGGGCGGCGGCGTCGGAATGCCACATCAGGAACGGCTCGATCCGCTCGATCTCCGGATGGTCGGTCAGAATAGCCTCGCGCAAGGCGTGCTCGTCGTCTGATTCCGAGTCCGCGATCATCCGCAGAATCTCATCCGGAACGAGGTCGAGATAGCCAAAGTACCATGGCGTGCGTCGCTCGTCGGGCGGCAGATCAAGGTTCTTCAGATTTCTCTTCGCAGCGTCGGCGGCGAGGCCGTCACGGTCGGCGAGACGCTGCCAGAGCTCCCGCGCCCGCTCCTTGTCGCCCAGGCGCGCTCGCGCCGTCGCCTCGAAGCGCAGGAGCTCGTCGCGATCGTCCCGATCAAGGAGATCTCGAAGCGCGGGCGGACGGTCGAGCAGCTCCACGAGCGCTCGATCAGCGCCGGCGTAGGCCAGCCCAACGCAGGTGGCGTACAGATCGGCTCCGGTCTCCGGCTCAACAACGGTGAGTCGCTCGGCGAACGCAGCTGCCGTCTCATCGTTTCCCAGGAGCGCGTGAAACCGGGCGCCGTCGGAGGCGATTGGTATAAAGTCCGCGCTGTCAGCCGGGCCGACCGCCTCAACAGCCGCCTCGTAACGACCGATAAGCCACAGGACGTGTGCCAGCACGTGGCGAACCGATGCATTGTCGCGGAGATTCGGCACGAGCGCGCGAAGTATAT
Source organism: uncultured Spirochaetaceae bacterium (assembly GCA_964458555.1). Taxonomy (GTDB): domain Bacteria; phylum Spirochaetota; class Spirochaetia; order DSM-27196; family SLST01; genus SLST01. The sequence goes on from CAYWJH010000098.1 coordinate 9,604, forward strand.
CGATCCCTTCGGTGAACCGTTCCTCTTCAATGAACACGAGCGCCTGGTCGAAGCGAACCGCGAGCGCGAGCTCGTCGGGGATCCGAAAGCGATACCACCTCCCCGCGTCCGCAAGCTCCTCCGACAGATCGTCGGCAAAGCCGGCGGCGATGCTGAGGAGCTCCGAATCGCCGGCCGCCTCTTTCGCGCGTTCTGCCGCAACGTGCGCGGCGAAGATCCTCCCGACCCGCGCGTACTCGGTCCCGATCGTGAACAGGAAGACCGAATCGCTCTCGTACCCGGGCGCCGCATCGACGAGCTCGGCGAGGAAGCCGGTTCTCTCCCGTTTCACATCGTGTGCGCGGGCGCGCATCGCCCAGTAGCGCCCGGGAAGACGGTATCGGCCTCGCATCGCACAGAGGAGCTCGAGCGCACGCTCGGCCTCCCCCTCGTCGAACAGCGGCAGGATCGTGTCGAGCTTGCGCTCGGCGGCTGAGACCGGCAGAAGCCTCTCGGAGGGACGGCGTCGGGATCGTTTCTTCGGCATGGCGTGAACAAGTGTAGCGAAGCGCAGGTTCGGCGACCAGTCGTCGTCACCTGTCGCCGCTACGAACGCTCGAAGACAACATCGTACAACCGCGTCGTCCGGAACCTCTCCGACGTGCCGTACCCGCCATCCGTTTCAAGGAGACCGAATGACACTCCCAGGTGGTCCACGAAGAACATGGACACGACCACGAGCGTCCAACCGCGAAGGCCGAACGGCTCGCCCGTATCCGTGTGCTCGGCCTGGACCGCAGCGGCCAGCTGCGGGACCGCCGCGATGAACCGGTCGACGAGCGCTTCCACCGGTACCCACGCAGCGTCGTTGGGGTTTGCGGGAGGTTCCCGGCGCGCCCGGCAGAGCTCGCCGGCGGCGTAGAAGAGAAAACCCGCCATCTCGTGCAGGTATACGGGCGGGTCAAAGTAGCGCGCTTCAGCCCACTCGAACGTCCGGAAGGCAGTCTCGAGGAGATGATGGTACAGCGCTGCCGGATCGTCGGCGAGACGCCAGGCGGTCTCGGTTGGCTCGAAGCGTCTGCCCGAGAGCCGTAGAAGGCGCGCGCTCTCGGCAAGCCTGCGGGCACGGAGGAACTCGAACCAGTCGCCCTCCTTCTTGGGGCGGAAGCGCTCGCGGGCATCGGTGGACGCGTCGGTGGCAGAAGGAAAGACCTCCTCGTCGTACGCCTGAGCAACAATCGCCGGGGCGACGTAGCCCGCCTGCGTCGCGGGAAGTCCGCGCTCGCCCATCGCGCAGTCGAGGAGCCAGCCCACGGCGCGACAGCACGGAGCCTGAGCCGCGGAGCGCCACTCGTGGCGAATCTCTTCCGCCGCATTCAGGCACAGGACTCCGGCTACGTCCGGTTCTCCTCGACGCGTCAGTTGGGAGAACGTCTTTGGAGAGAGACCGAACCGGTCGGCTCCGGGGAGACCTGCCGTTCTTTCGCTCATCCGGCTGAGCACGCCTTCGAGGTTCCGCCGAACACTGTCCACCACCGCCGGGGCGACTCCAAGCGCTGCGGCGATCGCCTCGCTCTCCTCGTGCCGTCCCTCGTTGTGATTCGCGAGAAGCCGGTCTGCGATCGCCTGGAACTCCTCCACGCTCGTGGGGAGTGCCTCCTCGCTCGCCTCCTCGTCGACTGCCCCGTCCGGCGGTCCGCTTCCGACGATCGCATCCTGGTATCGCTCGCGGGTAACCGCGCACTCGTCGAGGAGCGTCTCGTCCAGTCCCGTGACGCGCGCCATCGCGGCCACGGTCGTGAGGACGGTGCTCACCTCCGGGTGCTCGGGGAACTCGATCACCGCGGCGGCGGCCTCTCGCCCGCGGTCGTAGCCCTCGCGCGTGCGCGCTTCGAGAAAGCCGTGCCCTGTCTCGCGCGACAGGTAGATCGCCGGGTCGTACATGGGCGAACCCTCGCCAATCGTGAGCGCACCGCCGTCGTCGTCGAACACGATCGCCGCGATGTCTTCGCCGGCGGTCCGAGCGGCGTCTCGCCATACCTGCTCGGAGAACGCGTCCGGGAGGTCGGGAAGGTCCGTCCATGCGGCGTACCTGCCTGGAACACCGCGCGGGGTGCGCACCGGCGGAGTCTCGCTCCAGCGCAGCATCGCGAGGAAGGGGATCGGGTCGCTCGCTGCGAGGTCGCTCACGGAGATATCCGAATTTGCCACCCCAAGGAGCGGAACCGCACCGGGTGGGTCATCCGCGTGGGCGATCACGTCCGCTGCGAACAGAACGTCGGCCCGATCGAGACCCGTAAACGGAATGACCGCTCCGTAGGTGACGTAGGCGGGTCCGGTGTCGGCGAGCTGCGCGAAGAAGAGCGTTGCGCCGCGGCGGTAGTTGTCGGTGACGACCGGCGAGTAGACGAGGAGCTCGTCCCACGCCCCGGGGTCCGACCAGCCCGAGGGTGGGGAACCGACCGGGGTGACGAGCAGGCGCCGGTCGCCAAGATCCTCGACGACCTCGAAGAAGGAATACGCCCACGGGCGCGTGCGCCACCGCCGGACCATCGTCGCAAGCTCGTCGCGGAGTGTCTGCTTCGTGCCTCGCAGGAAGGCGGCAACGCGATCCGGGCGCGTGAAGACTGCTCCGGCGGCGAGCATCCCGAGAACGTTCTCCTCCCAGCCTTCGGGGAAGCCCTCCCACAGATCGGCGGCTTCCCGGTAGGCGGCAAACGGACGCGCGACGAGCCGTTTGCGCTCGGCATACCGAAACGCCGGCTCGACGACGTCGTTAAAGTGTGAGGCGGCGCGCTTGCACTGCGCCTCGGTAGGGAGGCTCATCACTCGGTTTCCCCTCTGAAGATCCGATTCACCGCGTCAATGTCGAACTCGTCCGCGGCAAGCTCCTCGGGCGGGGCGGCGCGCTCTCCGGCTGTGCAGACGACGGCCCCGCGTTCCTCAGGTGGGAAGGCCGACGCCGGACTTACGCGCGAAACGCGGATCGTGTGCTTCCACGCGT
>CAYWJH010000099.1:0-12519 GCA_964458555.1 uncultured Spirochaetaceae bacterium
ACTTCGTAGTCCACGTCCTCGGCTCCCGCGGCCTTCCGGTTGTCGGAGCCTGCCGAGCCGTTTCCGCCGGGCTGCTGGAAGCCGCCCGCGGCGTGGTCGAAGTTCGCCTCCTGGAAGCCGGCGCCCGGGCCCGCGCCGGGGCCTGCGCCCCGGGCTCCCGCCTGTCCGGCTCCGCCCTGGGCTGCGCCCTGCGCGGCGTAGAGCTGCTCGGCGAGCTTGTGGCTCGCCTCGTTGAGCTCGTTCATCTTCGCGCGGATCGTCTCCGCGTCGCCGGACTCGAGCACGCCGCGAAGCGCGTCGATCTTCTCGCGGATCGTGGTCCGATCGGCCTCAGGGATCTTCTCCCCGTGCTCCTCGAGCGCCTTCTCCATCTGGTAGGCGAGCTGGTCGGCCTCGTTTCGGGCCTCGGCTGCCTCGCGCGCCTTCTTGTCGGTCTCCGCGTTCGCCTCGGCCTCGTTGACCATTCGGTTGATGTCGTCCTCGTTCAGGCCCGAGCTCGACTCGATGCGGATCTTCTGCTCCTTGCCGGTGCCGAGGTCCTTCGCCGACACGTGGACGATGCCGTTCGCGTCGATGTCGAAGGCGACCTCGATCTGCGGCACGCCGCGCGGTGCGGGCGGGATGCCCATCAGCTCGAATCGGCCCAGCGTCCGGTTCTGGCTCGCCATCTCGCGCTCGCCCTGGAGCACGTGGATGCTCACCGCCTGCTGGTTGTCCTCGGCGGTGCTGAAGACTTCGCTCTTGCGCGTGGGGATCGTCGTGTTGCGCTCGATCAGCCGCGTGAACACGCCGCCGAGCGTTTCGATACCGAGCGAGAGCGGCGTGACGTCGAGCAACAGCACGTCGTTGACGTCGCCGGAGAGAACCCCGGCCTGTACCGCCGCACCGACAGCGACCACCTCGTCCGGATTGACGCCCTTGTGCGGATCCTTCCCGAAGACCTCCTTCACGAGGTTCTGCACCGCGGGGATACGCGTGGAACCGCCGACGAGGATCACCTCGTCAATGTCGCCCGCGTTCAGGTCCGCGTCCGCGAGCGCCTTCTGCACCGGCTCGCGCGTCCGCTCGATCAGGTCGCTCACGAGCTGCTCGAACTTGCTGCGCGTCAGCGTGTAGTTCAGGTGCTTGGGCCCGCTCTGGTCCGCGGTGATGAACGGGAGGTTGATCTCGGTCTGCTGCGAGCTCGAAAGCTCCTTCTTCGCGTTCTCCGCCGCTTCCTTCAGGCGCTGGAGCGCCATGCGGTCGCTCGCGAGATCGATCGCGTAGTCGTTCTTGAAGCTCTCCACGAGCCAGTCGATCACGCGCTGGTCGAAGTTGTCGCCGCCGAGGTGCGTGTCGCCGTTCGTGCTCTTGACCTCGTAGACGTTGTCCGCGAGCTCGAGGATCGAGATGTCGAACGTGCCGCCGCCGAGGTCGTAGACCGCGATCTTCTGCTCGCCGCGGTCCTTGCCAAAGCCGTACGCGAGCGCCGCGGCCGTAGGCTCGTTGACGATCCGCTTGACGTCCAGGCCCGCGATCCGCCCGGCGTCCTTCGTCGCCTGGCGCTGCGAGTCGTTGAAGTAGGCCGGGACGGTGATGACCGCCTCGCTAACCTCTTCGCCCAGGTAGTCCTCCGCGGTCTTCTTCATCTTCTGCAGTACCGCCGCCGAAATCTCGGGCGGGGAATACTGCTTCCCGCCCACCTCGATCCGGACGTCGCCGCCCGAGCCCTTGGTGAGCTTGTACGGCACCATCTCCATCTCGCGCGCGACTTCGTCGTACTGACGACCCATGAATCGCTTCACCGACGAGACGGTGTTGTCGGGGTTCGTGACCATCTGGTTGCGAGCGGGCTGCCCGACGAGCCGCTCGCCCTTGTTCGTGAAGGCGACGACGCTCGGGGTCGTGCGGCCGCCTTCGGCGTTCTGGATCACGACCGGCTCTCCGCCTTCCATAACCGCTACGACCGAGTTCGTTGTACCCAGGTCGATTCCGATTGTCTTGCCTGCCATTTTGACCTCCATTGCTCGGCGCGCGGAAACTCCACCTGCGCGCCGTTCGATTGTGCTTGATTGACGTCTGTCCCGAGCCCGGCCCGCGCGGTACTGGAGGTACGGGTGCGCGGGTCGAGCCGGGGACAGGGGCCGGACCCCCGGTACTCCGGCGCCGGCCCTCCGTGCTTAGTCGGCCTTGACCTCGATCTTGCGAGGCTTGACCTCTTCCTTCAGGTGCAGCCGAACGGTCAGGATGCCGTTCTCCATCTTCGCGTCGACCTTGTCGCGGTCGACCCGCTCGTCGAGCGTGTACGCCGCACGGTAGTCGGCGTCGCGTCGCTCGTGGATCACGTAACTTACGCCGTCGGCGTAGCCGTGGCGGTGCCCATAGACCCACAGCGTGTCGCCGTCAATGTTGACGTCGATCCCGTCCTTGCTGACTCCGGGCATCTCGAGCCGGAGCACGACCGCGTCCTGTTCTTCGCAGATATTTCCGACCGGTCGAACCGTCCGTCGCTCGGGTGCCTGCTGTGCCTCGTGCTTCTCAAGTGCCTGCGTTGCCATATCTGCCTCCTTCATCGTTACTTCACGTTGACCGTGATCTGCCGCGGCTTCGCCTCTTCGCGCTTGGGCAGCGAGATCTCGAGCACTCCGTCGCGCATCTTCGCGTCGATCTTGTTCGCGTCGACGCCGTGCGGCAGCGAGAGCGTCCGGTGGAAGCTGCCTTCCCAGCTCTCCTTGCGGAACACCTTGCCGTCTTCGTCCTCGAGCATGTCCTTTTTCTCGCCCTTCACGGTCAGCACGTTGTCCGCGACCGAGATCTCGAGGTCCTTGCGATCGACGCCCGGCAGATCGACGCCCACGAGAAAGCCGTCGTCGTTCTCAACGACGTCCATCGCCGGCGAGAAGCCGCGATCGAAGAGCCCGTCGGAGAAGAACCCGTTGGCAGTCGGAGCGAACATCTCGTCGATCTCCCGACGGATCCGATCCAGCTCACCGGCAGGATCCCACATGTTGTTTCGTCGTCGTTGTACGATATTCATACGAATCCTCCTCAGTCATCTGATGCCGAGCCGCGCGGGGGCCAACGGCCCCATCGGCTCGTCACGTACTAAGAAGCACAAGTCGTGCCAACTTCAATACGATCGTATAAAGCCCTGTAGAATAGGAATTTACAATGCCGATGCCCTGTCGGGTCCAATGCCGCGCCGGCGGCCGATGCGCCAGCGTGACGCACCGGCTCCGCTCCCCGCCGAGCGCGGGTCATTTTGACTCAAGTGGCCATAATGACCCTATTTCGGGTGTAGCAATTGGAAACGAACGCTCTAAATCGTTTTGGCGCAATTTTTTACAAAAAACCTGCACGCAACTGCCTTCCTGACCCTGTTCGATTCCGATAGCCGTGATACGATAAGCTTGAGTAGTTTTCTCATGCTTACGGGCGACGCGCCCGGAACGAGGAGGTAGGATGAAGAGGAACCGTGCTTTCGCCGTCGCATCGCGCGTCGGCGTGGTGGCCGCCGCGGCCGTCGTTCTCGCCGCGTGCTTCGACAACGCACCCATCGACGAACTGACCCCGAACGGAGAGGGCGCCGAACTGAACATCGACGGGACGTGGTCGGGGGTGGTGACCCGGACCTATTACTGTGAAGCCGAGCCCGCGCTCGTCGAGTTGTCCATCGCCGACGGTTCTATTACCGTGACCGGCGGAGGCGCTCTCCCGGTCGATCTGGGCGGGACGGTGACGGAGCAGTCGCCCGGGCGCTTTACCATCGCCTTCGACAACGACGGTGAGCAGCCAGGCCTCCTCGTCTTCGATCTCCAGGGCCAGTACGCGACCTTCGTGTCCGACGACGGTCCGCTCGGTGGTAACCGGCAGGGTTACGTCGGTCTGCTCCAGAAGGAGTCGATCCAGAATGTCTCGTACACGGAGACCGACCTTGTGGGCGAATGGTCGGGAGTAGCCGCACGCGTCGACGATGATTACGCGATCACCGACTCGTACGACATCTCCGCGGCGATTACCGCGCCCGACGGTCTCGCGCTGAGCGGTGAGGACGGCGACGGGGAGTTTTCGGCCGAGATCCCTGCGATCGTGCTCGAAACCGACTTTGAGCAAACCCCGTACCCAGGGCTGTACGTGTCCGGTGGGGGAGGCGCGAACCAGGTCATCTGGCCGGAACTTGGACAGACGGGCGCGTACAACGCTCTCTACGCGCTTTCCTACGACAAAGAGGTCCTCGCGGTAGGGTTTCTGACGAGCCTCTGTTCGACGGATATCTTCGACGATCTCCCCGCGCAGAAGTTCGCGCTCCTGATCCGCGAGCCGTGAGGGCCGCGTCGCGATCGGGGCCCTATCGGTACCACTCCTCGCGGAGCACGTCGCGTTCGGCCTCGAGGAGGTCGTGCATGACCGCGCGGGCGTCGGTGAGGTTGTTGACGATCGGGTCGGTGCACAGCGCCCGCAGGAGGATGTCGCGGTCGTAGGTCGCGCCGGCCTGCGCGGTGAGCTCGTGCGTGTCGAGGACCTGCCTCGTCATCCCCAGGATGCCCAGCGGCATCTCGCCGGCGTAGCGCGGGTTCACCCCGCCCATGTCCATGTCTGATCGCAGCTCGAGGATCGCGTCGTCGGCGACGTTCGGTACGGCGCCGTTGTTACGCGTATTCACGAAGAAGCGCTTGCCCAGGTCGCCCCACATGCTCTCGATGATGTCGGTCGCGTGGTCGGGCTTGCCGTTGGCGAGGAGCTCGTCGATCGGCTTCTTCCCGGATGCGTACGCTTCGTTCTCCTTCCAGAACGCGTCCATCTGCTCCTGCCGGTCGGCGGCGTCGAAGACGGCGATGGGCTCGGGATCGACGCGCCCGGCGCCGTAGCCCTGGAAGAACGGCACGTACTCCTTCGTGTGCGCGATGCGGTCGGGGTAGGCGCCGAAGATGTCCATGAGCTCGAGCGCGTAGGCGGCGTTGAAGCGACGCTTTGCCGCGGCGTTGTTGTCGCTTCCGCCCTCGGCGCTCTCGGTCGTGTCGCGCTCGGCCTGCGCGTCAGCGGCGAGGAGCGTTCTCCAGCGGGGCAGGTAGTCGGTGCCGTCGTAGACGAGGCGCGTGATCCACGTGAAGTGGTTCACGCCCACGATGCGCATATCGAGTTTCTGTTCGACCTCCACCGGCATCGTCTTCGCGTCCTTCGCTACGAGCTCGAGCCGCTTCAGCAGCTTGAGCCGGTTCCACGGCTCGTGGGGGCCGTCGCAGATCGCGAAGCTGCGGACGTTGGGCGCGTACCGGTCGAGCGCGATCCCGAGCACGGTCGCTGGGTTCACGAAGTTGATGACCCACGCCTCGGGGGCGAGCCGCTCGACGTCGCGCGCGATGTCGAGCGCGACGGGGATCTCCCGGAGCGCGCGGAAGACGCCGCCGGGCCCGATCGTGTCGCCCGAGCACATCCGGATCCCGTGCTTGCGGCTGATGTCGCAATCTACGCCGCGGAAGTGCGCGTTTCGGTCGCTGAACGTGAGCACGACGAAATCGGCATCCTCGAGCGCCTTGGCCCGATCGGTCGTCGCCTCGATCCGCGTGCGCGAGCCGGTGGCCTCGACCGCGCGTTCCGCGATCGAGCGCATGGTCTCGAGCACGCTCGTCTTCGTGTCGACGAGCACGAGCGTGCCGCCGCGCAGGACGGGGCTGTTTACCATGTTCCAGATGACCGGGCGGCCGAAGAAGTAGCTCCCGGCTCCGACGACGACGATCTTTGGTCCCTGCTTCATGCCTCAAGAATAGGGTCTTCTCCCCGTCGTGTGATGGAGAATCGCGGCACAAACATGTAGAATCGGGTCAATGATCGATCGGGTACCGTGCCGTGTGCGCACGATGGGCCTCATCCAGTCGCAGCCGTACCACTCAACTCCGCTGACGAAGGACGGCGACGTGATGCTCACCCTCGTCGTCGCGGGTCGGGGCCGATGTGTGAGCGGGCCGCGCGAATGGGAAGTGAGCGGGAACATGGTCGGGCTCGTCGGAGGGGACGCGCGCGGCGTCCTCATGAGCGACCCCGAAGACCCGTACATCCACTACTACTGCCGTTTCGCCGGCGGCTACGCGCGCGAGCTCGCCGCGCGCGTCATCGCGGCGTCGCCGGAGCGCTTCCGCCCGTGGCCGGAGGTGCTCGCGCTCTCGCAGCGGCTGCACCGGCACGGGCGGATCAGCCGCCACGAGCTCCCGCGAAGGTGCGGGCCGGAGGGGCTCGACGTGCTCGCGATTCTCGAAGAGCTCGCCCACGCCACGACGCGCGGGCCGGCGGTCGCGACCGACGCGACGCCCGGTGGCGTTGCGCCGGAGCACCGTCTGCGCTCGTACCTCTTCGAGCGCGTCGCCGAGCCGACCGACGTAGGTGCGATCGCCGCCGGGCTCGGCATCTCGCGCTCGACGCTCTCGCGCCAGGCGCGGCGAATGGGGACGACGGTCCAGCGGTTGCACGAGCGGACGAAGGTCGAATGGGCGGCGACGCTCCTGCGCGCGACCGGCGCCTCGGTGGGCGAGGTGGGCCGACGCGTCGGGTACCACGACCAGTTCTACTTCAGCCGCGTCTTTCGCAAGCACTACGGGTGTCCGCCGCGCGCCTACCGGGCGCGCTTCTCGTAGGAGCGTGGCCCCCGGCGCGCCAACGGTGCTATACTCCCGACCAATGGAAGCACGCGAACGCCTCACGGCCCTCCGCTCGCTGATGCGCGAAGCGGGACTTGCAGCATACGTCGTCACCTCGTCGGACCCGCACCAGAGCGAGTACCCGCCGGCGCACTGGAAGCACCGGTCGTGGTTGAGCGGCTTCGACGGATCGGCCGGGACGGTCGTCGTCACCGGGCGCACCGCCGGCCTGTGGACCGACTTCCGCTACTACCTCGAGGCCGAAGAGGCGCTCGCCGGTACCGGCATCGAGCTTTTCCGCGTCGGCGAGCCGGACGTGCCGGACTACCCCGAATGGCTCGCCGATACGCTGTGCGAAGACGACACCGTCGGCTTCGACGAGCTCTGCGTCTCGGTCGCCGCCACGCGGAACCTCGAGTCCCGGCTCGGGCCGCGGGGGATCGACGTCGTCCCCGGAGACGACCTCGTGGGGCGGATCTGGTCAGATCGGCCCGAGCTCCCCGCTCGACCCATCCGTGCCCACGACGTACGCTACGCCGGTAGGAGCCGCGGCGAGAAACTCTCCGCGGCGCGCGGCGAGATGGACGAGCTCGGCGCCGACCACCACCTCGTCTCCACGCTCGACGACATCGCTTGGCTGCTCAATATCCGGGGCAGCGACGTTCCGTACAACCCGGTCGCGGTCGCGCACCTGATCGTCGGGCGCGAGCTCGCGGCGCTCTACGTCGACGAATCGCGATTCGCCCCCGAGCTTCGCACCGAGCTCGAATCCGACGGCGTCACGATGCGTCCGTACGGCGAGGTGGCCGGCGACCTCGCATCGTTTCCGGCCGGCACGGCGGTGCTCCTCTCGCCCGAGCAGGTGAGCGTAGGCCTCGCGCGCGCGCTCGACCCGGAGACGCGGATCGTGGAGCACGTGAACCTCAGCACCCCGGCGAAGGCGACGAAGAACGCCGTCGAGCTCGATCATCTGCGCTCCGCGATGGTGCGCGACGGCGTCGCGATGGTCCGGTTTCTCCACTGGCTCGGCTCGGCGGTCGATAAGGGTGAGGTGACGGAGCTGATCGCGGAGGCGAAGCTGCGCGATCTGCGCGCGGAGGGGGAACGGTTCGTCTCGGAGGCGTTCCACACCATATCCGGCTATCGCGGACACGGGGCGATCGTGCACTACTCGGCGAGCGAGGAGACGAACGCTCGCCTGGAGCGCGCGGGCGTCTACCTCGTCGACTCCGGCGCGCAGTACGAGGACGGCACGACCGACATCACGCGGACGGTCGCGCTCGGCGAGCCGAGCGAGCAGGCGCGGCGCGATTTCACGCTCGTGCTCAAGGGTCACATCGGCCTCGCGACGCTGCGCTTCCCCGTGGGCACGACCGGTCACATGATCGACGTCGTTGCCCGCGAGCACCTCTGGCGCGAGCGGATGAACTACGGCCACGGCACGGGTCACGGCGTGGGCTTCTTTCTCAACGTGCACGAGGGACCGCAGCGGATCAGCCAGCGGCCGAACGAGGTCGCGCTCGAGCCGGGGATGATCGTGAGCAACGAGCCCGGAGTGTACCGTCCCGATCAGTACGGGATCCGGATCGAGAACCTGGTGGCCGTCGCCGAAGACGAGTCCGTCGGGTTCGGCAGCTTCCTTCGCTTTGAGACGCTCACGCTCTGTCCGCTCGACCGCACGCTCATCGACGTGGACCTGCTCACCGCCGAGGAACGCCAATGGATCGACGACTACCACCGCCGCGTGCGCGAGCAGCTGCTCGGCCACCTGGACGAGGAGTGCGCGGCCTGGCTTGAAAACGTGTGCGCCCCGCTGTAGATTCGCCGCACGAAACACGTGCGCGTTATGGTGATGAGCGCGGTCATACTCGTCGCCGCGATCGCGGTGGGGATCGCGCAGGGAGCGCAGGAAGCGGGCCCGGAGGGCCTCGACGTCTACCGCGATCCGGACCGGCTGCGCGAGCTCATCGAAGACCCGCCCGCGGATTTCCCTCTCGTCGACGTTCGCGCCGAAGCCGAATACCTCTCCGGGCACATCCCCGGCGCGATTCACCTTCCGTACGACGAAATCGCGGCGGATCCGCCGACCGACGATACCGACGCGCTCATCGTTCTCTACTGCCGGAGCGGCGTACGCGTACACCTCGGCGTCGGGCTCGATCAGCCCACGAGCTCAGCCGAGGTCACGAAGGTAACTCCGGCGTCCTTCATCTCGCCGGTGGTTCGCTCTATGTTGCCCTCCGGCTGGTCGATCCCACGGGCCGCGTCGGTGACCAGTCGGGTCTTGAAGCCGGCGTTCACCGCGTCCATCGCGGTGAAGAAGACGCAGTAGTCGGTGGCCAGGCCGCAGACGCTCACTTCGGCGACGTCGAGCCCTTTGAGGTACGCTTCCAGCCCCGTGGACGTCGTCCGGTCGGTCTCGAGAAAGCCGGAATACGAGTCGAGGTCGGTGCGAGTTCCCTTGTGCAGGATGAGGTTTACCGGCCCGGTATCCAGGTCGGGATGAAAATCGGCCCCCTTGGTGCCCTGTACGCAGTGGTCGGGCCAGAGCATCTGCTCCATCCCGTCCACCTCGATCGCCTCGCTTATCTCGTGCTCCTCGTGGGCGGACGCGAAGGAGACGTGGCCCTTCGGGTGCCAGTCGCGCGTCGCAACGACCACGTCGAAGAGCGGGGCGATCTTGTTGATCACGGGGACCACCTGATCGCCCTCGCTCACCGCGAGCGCTCCACCCGGACAGAAGTCGTTCTGGACGTCGACAACGATCAGTGCTGTATGGCTCATGCATCCCCCTCTTTCCACAATACGCACGTGCGCCGCGGATGACCAGTCTCGTGGCCGGCGCCGGGCACTCAGGTTTTCGTTGACACGGGGCGCCCGCAGATCTACATTGAAAGCCATTACCTGCCGTGCGGGGCGGCTGAGAACTCGGGGTCACCGTGCAATACACATCGCTTCACTCTGAGCTCGTTCATCGTTTGACGTCGGGTGCCGCGTCTGCGGCCGACACGATACGCGCGATCGTCGACAACGCCCCCGACGACCCGGAAATACACGCGAAGATCCTCGCCGGTCTCCTCAATCTCACCGTCGGCGAGGACGAGGCTCGTTCCATTCTTTCGGGAATCGTAGACCATCACCTACTGCTCGGCGAGCAGCTCAGACGTCCGGTCGACATCCGTGTCGCGGCCATGGACTACGCCACGCGCCATCCGGAGCTGATCGCGGACCCGATCGTCGTGAGCCTTTCCGCGCTCTCGTTGAGCCAGCGGCTCGCTGCGGTCGACGAGCTCACCGGTCTGTTCAACCGACGCTTTCTCGACCTCTACCTCGCGAAGGAGCTCAACCGGGCGCGTCGCTACGAGCAGAGGTTCAGCGTCGTCTTCATCGACCTGGACGACTTCAAGTCGATCAACGACGGCTACGGCCACGACGTGGGAGACGAGGTGCTCGTGTCGCTCGCCCGGGAGATCCAGGCGCTTCTGCGCAAGGAGGATTTCGCCGCGCGTTACGGCGGTGAGGAGTTCGTGGTCGTCCTCCCGCATACGGATACCGAGGGCGCGCGCCGCTTCGTCGAACGGCTGTCGAGTCGCCACGCCGCCGTCGACTTTCCGGGCGGCATCCGCGTGACGTACTCCGGGGGGATCGCCACCTTCCCGCTGCACGGCGCGAGCGAGCGCGAGCTGATTCACAACGCCGACCTCGCGCTCTATCAGGCGAAGCTCACGGGCAAGGCGCACGTCCGCGTCGCCGTGCCGGACAAGCGATCCTCGCCGCGTCACGTGGCCGAGCTACGCGCGCGCTGCTTCGTCGACAACGAGGAGCTCGGCGAGGTGAAGCTGCACGACATCTCGCGCGCCGGCGTCTCGGTCCGGGCGGAGACGCTGCTCGCGCCCGGCCAGACGATCCGATTCCGGATCATTCCGCCCGGCGCGCGAACGGGGGAGACGCAGGTCGAGGTGATCGCGAAGGTTGTCTGGAGCCGAAAGGTGGACGAGCTCGAGTATCGGTTCGGAGGCCGATGGGCTTCTGCCGACGCCGAGGTGCTCGACTCGCTGATCGAGAAGGTCGCATCGGGGCAGGACTACGCCCCCCCCAGCTCGGCGAGATCGGTCCAGACGTAGGCGCTTTCGAGGACCGACCGGTTGCCGACGTTCAGCCGCTGCTCGCCCCCCGGTTGGCCGCCCAACCGTTCGTAGAAGCCGCGCGCCGGATTGTCCGAAAGCACCCAGACGACGAGGCCGCTGCGGCCGTTCTCGGCGAGCTGGAACGCCATCCGGCGCACGAGCGCCGTCCCGATCCCGCGGCCGTGGTGGCTCGCGAGCACGTAGAGCGCGGTCAGCTCGCCGTCGACCTCGAACGACCTGCTGCGCTCCGCACCGCCGGCGGCGAAGCCGACGATCCCGTCGTCGCTCGACTCGGCGACGAGGAGCACGCCCGAATGGCGCTCGAGCATGAGGTCCCACTGGAGCCTGCTGCGTCGGTACGAGAGCTGGCGGAGGAAGTCGGTCTCGAGCAGCTCGGCGTAGGCGAGGCGCCACATATCCACGTGAATCCGTGCGATGTCTGCGGTGTCGCGATGGGCGGCGTTGCGAACCAGGGTCATAGCCCCAATATAGTACCATCGGCTGGGCACGCGTCCTTCGGCTCGCTACAATGCCGGTGATGCCGCTGTCCAGACCCGACTTCGCGCGCATAGGAATCCTCGGTGGAGGCCAGCTGGGGCGCATGATGATCCTCGCCGGAGCTCCTCTGGGATTCCGATTCGGCGTGCTGACTCCGCGCGCAGACGATCCGGCGGTCGGCCTCGCCGACCACCACGTGCCCGGTACCCTCGACGACGTGAGGGCCATCCGGGCGCTGACCTCGTGGGCCGACGTATCTACCTACGAGATCGAGCACATCGACACCGATGCGCTCCAGGCGGCCGAATCGGACGGCGACCTCATCCTGCCGCGCCCGGCGCTCCTGCGCACGATCAACGACAAGCTCGAGCAGAAGCGCGCGCTCGAGCGCGCCGGCGTGCCGGTTCCGACGTTCGGCGAGATCCCTATCGGCTACCCGACGGTGCAGAAGGCGCGCCGCGGAGGGTACGACGGGCGCGGCGTTTCGATCCTGCGCAGCGACGCCGACGACCGTCTGCCGGGGGCGTCGTTCTTCGAGGAGCTCGTCGATTTCTCCTGCGAGCTCGCGGTGATCGTCGCCCGTTCTTCCACCGGCGAGACCACGACCTTTCCGGTCGTGGAGATGGAGTTCGACGCGGAGGCGAACATCTGTTCGCGCGTGATCGCTCCGGCGAGGATCGACCCCGGCGCCGAATCGCGCGCGCGCGAGGTTGCGACCGCGGCGGTCGCCGCGCTCGACGCGGTGGGGGTGGTGGCCGTAGAGCTCTTCCTGCGCCGCGACGGCGAGATCCTCGTCAACGAGCTCGCGCCGCGGCCGCACAACTCGGGGCACCTGACGATTGAGGCGTGCGAGACGAATCAGTTCGAGCAGCACCTGCGCGCCATTGCGGGCTTGCCGCTCGGCGCGACCCGCCTGCGCGCGAGCGCGGTCATGATCAACGTGCTCGGAACCGCCGGGGCCGGCGGTTCTCCCCGGCTGCCCGAATTGTCCCGGCTCCTCGGCGTTCCGGGCGTGCACCTCCACTGGTACGGCAAGCGGCAGGTCCGTCCGTACCGCAAGATGGGGCACGTCACCGTCGTCGCCGACGACCTGCAGAGCGCGCTCGCGACCGCCGACGGGGTAGAGGCGTATACTCGAGTCGAAGGAGACCCGCATGGCTGAGGTAGCGATCATCATGGGAAGCGACTCCGACCTCCCGGTCATGAGCCGCGCGTGCGAGACGCTCGACGAGCTCGAGATCGGCTACGAGGTGACCATCGTCTCCGCGCACCGTACCCCGCTT
>CAYWJH010000100.1:0-12361 GCA_964458555.1 uncultured Spirochaetaceae bacterium
AGAGCCGTTCGTCGCTCGAGTCGTGACGCAGCGAGATCCGGTGCTCGGCGCGCGAGGTGAACATCCGGTACGGCTCCTTCGTGCCGAGCGTGACCAGGTCGTCTATGAGCACGCCGATGTACGCCTCGGCCCGGCTGAGCACGAGCGGAGGATCGCCCGCGAGGCTCAGCGCGGCGTTGATCCCGGCCACGAGCCCCTGCGCCGCCGCCTCCTCGTAGCCGCTCGAGCCGTTGGTCTGTCCGGCGACGTAGAGCCCGCCCACCATCTTGCACTCGAGCGTGGGGTAGAGCTGCGACGGGTCGACGTAGTCGTACTCGACCGCGTACCCGGGGCGCATGACGTGCACGTGCTCGAGCCCTGGGATCGTCTTCAGGAACGCCTCCTGCACGTCCTCCGACAGCGAGCTCGAGATCCCGTTCAGGTACATCTCCTTCGTTCCCGCGCCCTCCGGCTCGACGAAGATCTGGTGCCGATCGCGGTCGGGAAACTTGACGACCTTGTCCTCGATGGACGGGCAGTAGCGCGGACCGGTGCCCTCGATGCGTCCGGAGTAGAGCGGGGACCGATGCATGTTTTCCCGAATAACGGCGTGGGTGCGCTCGTTCGTGAAGGTGATCCAGCACGAGAGCATGGGCCGATCGACCCGCTCGTGGCCGAACGAGAACGGCAGAATCTCCTCGTCGCCGAACTGCTCGGTCATGCGGTCGAAGTCGAGCGAGTCGCGGTGCACGCGCGCCGGCGTCCCCGTCTTGAGCCTCCCTACGCGGAAGCCGATCTCGCGAAGCGAGCGGTCGAGCCCGGTTGCCGCCGGCTCGGCGATGCGTCCGGCGCTCGCCGTGTACTCGCCTATGTAGATCCGGCCGTTGAGGAAGGTACCGGTCGTGACGACCACGCGCTTCGCGGTGAACCGCCTCCCCCGCTCGGTCTCCACGCCGATCACGTTGCGCCCGCTCGCGTCAAGGAGGAGCCCGGTGACGGTGTCCTGGAAGAGGTGGAGGTTCGGCTGGTCTTCGAGTACCTGCTTCGCGGCGACCTGGTAGGCGAGCTTGTCGGCCTGCGCGCGCGGCGCCTGCACCGCCGGGCCGCGGCTGCGGTTGAGCACGCGGAACTGGATCATCGTCGCGTCGATGAGCCGACCCATCTCGCCGCCGAGCGCGTCGATCTCGCGCACCATGTTCCCCTTCGCGAGCCCGCCCACCGCCGGGTTGCACGAGAGCTTTCCTATGTGGTCAAGGTTCTGCGTGACGAGCAGCGTCGGGTGGCCGAGCCGCGCGAGCGCGAGGCCCGCCTCGATTCCCGCGTGCCCGCCTCCCACGACGATCGCGTCGAAGTCCATGGGAGAAAGGTACCACGTCCCCACGCCGCGCGACACCGGCCCAGGCCGGCGTGCGGGCCCCGCGCTACTTCCCCACGCAGAAGCTCCCGAACATCGCGTTAAGGATCTCGGCGCTCGCGACCTCGCCGGTGATCTCGCCCACCGCGTCGAGGGCCTCCTGCAGGTCGACGGCTGCGACGTCGGCGGGCATGCCGTTCTCGAGTGACTCCACGGTGCGCTCGACCGCCTCGGCCGCGCGCAGCAGGAGCGCGTGCTGGCGCTCGGAGTCGATGACAACGGCCGCGCCCGCGCCGCCCCGCTCCTCGAGCAGGTGCGCGAGCAGCGCTGCGTTCAGCTCGGGGATTCCGGTACCGGTCAGCGCGGAAACCTCAACCCGCGGCTCCGGCCGACTCACGGGGACGACGCCTTCTGCATCGCTCGCACCCGTCGCCGGCGGTGTTTTCCGGTCCGCGTCACCGGCCCGGAGATCCACTTTGTTCACCACTACCACAACCGGCCGCTCTGCCTCGATCTCCGCGACACGGGCGTCGTCCTCGGGCATCTCGCCGTCCGCGCCGTCCACGACGTAGAGCACGAGATCCGCCGCGCCGATGATCGCCCGGCTCCTGCGGATGCCCTCTTCCTCGATCGACTCGATCGTGGGACGCAGTCCGGCCGTGTCGAAGAGCCTCACCGGCACACCCCCCACGTCGATCAGCGCCTCCACGTAGTCGCGGGTGGTGCCGTGCACGTCGCTCACGATCGAGCGGTCGTGCCGCAGGAGCCGGTTGAAGAGCGCGCTCTTGCCGGCGTTCGTGCGCCCGGCTATCGCGACCTTCGCGCCGTCCTGATAGAGGCGCCCCCGGTTGAAGGTCGACGCGAGCTCCCGAGCGCGCGCCGCGGCGACGCGCAGGCGCGCGACGTCGGTCGCGATCTCGCCCGTCTCCTCCTCCGGGTAGTCGAGCTGGATCGCGAGCTGCGCCATCACCGCGACGAGCTCCATGCGCACCTCGCGCACCTGCTCCTCCACCCCACCCGCGAGCCGATCGAGCGCCATCGCGTGCGCGATCGCCGTCTGCGCGCGGATCACCTCGTTGACCGCCTCCGCGCGCGTGAGGTCGAGCTTGCCGTTCAGGAAAGCGCGGCGCGTGAACTCCCCGGGCTCCGCCGCGTCGAAGCCGGCGGCGAGCAGAACCGCGAGCACGCGGCGCGCGCCCGCGGGACTTCCGTGACAGAACACCTCCGCGGCTTCCTCGCCGGTGTAGCTGCGCGGGCGACGGTAGACGGCGACGAGGACTTCGTCGACCGGACGGCCGGCGTCGTCGACGATCGAACCGTGATGCATCGTATGCCCATCTGCGTCCCTGAGGGCCGACGGGCGCGAGAACCGCTCGGCGAGCAGCTCCACGGTCCGCTCGCCGCTCAATCGGATCGCCGCGATCGCCGCGGGCGCGAGCGCGGTAGCGATCGCCGCAATTGGTCGCTCGTCGTTGGTCATGCGAGTAAGCTACCGTTTCGCGGGGGACGCGTCAGGGGGACCCTTGCCCGCCGGAGGGCCATTGCGTAGAGTAGACACCGGAGGTGGCCGGTGCAGGACGATTTCGATCTCGAAGGCCTGTCGAAGGACGAGGCCCGCAGGTACGTGATGGGTTTCGTCCAGTCGCTGCAGACGACCCGCAAGCAGCGCGCGAAGCGGGAAGCCGAGTTCGCCACGTGGAAGTCGCGGACGAAGCTCGCCGCCGAACGCGGCGAGACCGAGCTCGCGCGGCAGGCGCTCGCGCGCGCGGAGGAGCTGCAGGGCTCGCTCGCCGCGTTGAAGCGCGACGAGCGCGAGCTCGAGTTCAAGGTGGGAGAGCTCAAGCGCAGGCTCGCCAACGTGCAGCAGGAGCCGGAGCTCTCCGTCGACGCGGACGCGCTCCTCGAGCAGCTCCGTGGCGTCGTGGGCGATGACCAGGAGACCAAGGAGGCGCTCGCCGAGACCGAGGCCGAGCTCGCGCTCGAAGAGCTGCGCCGCAGGATGGAAGGCGGGTCGGGTGCCCCGAATGCCTCCTCGTAGCCTGCTCGACGACTTCGCGGCCCAATCGGACGTTCCGCTCGTCGTCGGTCACCGCGGATACTCGAGCCGCGCCCCGGAGAACACGCTCGCGGCGTTCTCGCTCATCGCGGAGAACGCGGTCGCGGGGGTGGAGCTCGACGTCCACCGCTGCGCGAGCGGCGAGATCGTGGTCGCGCACGACGACACGCTCGAACGCACCGCCGGGGTACCGCTCCGCATCGCGACCTCCGTCCTCGCCGAGCTTCTCGAGCACGAGGTCGGGTCGTGGTTCGCCGACGCGTTCACCGGCGAGCGCATTCCGCTCCTCGAGCAGGTCTTCGAGCTCCTCGCCGGCCGGTGTTTCTTCGACATCGAGATCAAGTCGTACGGAACCCGCATGGGACACGCCCGTCCCGGCAGCGTAGAGGCTGAAACGATTCGGTTGATTCGGCGACACGGACTGGTTCGCCGCGCGATCGTCTCGAGTTTCGACCCGCTCATCGTTCGCCGGGTTCGCCTCCTCGCGCCCGAGATCCCCGTCGCTGCGATCTACTCGTCGAGCCGGGAGATCCCGTGGTTCCTGCGGCGGTCGGGCGGTCGGCGCCTCTCCGGAGCGACGATCATGAAACCGCACTACAGCGGCTCGCCCGCGGCGATGGTACGCCGGCACCACCGCAGGGGCAGGCTCGTGATGCCGTGGACGGTCGACGACGCGTCGGTCGCGCTCGAGCTCGCCGAACGCGGCGTCGACGCGGTGATCACGAACCGCCCCGGCGAGATCAGGGACGCGTTACGGCAGCCGCGCGGCTAGCTCGTCGCCGATCGCTCTGCCAAGCTGCACGAAGGCGGTGGTAACCGCACGCTCGGCGGTGGCGCTGCGTGCGTTCTTCACCGCGGACGTCGCGTAGAGGATCTCGCCGGTCGAGAGATCTACGACGGTGATCATCGCGACGACCTTCACGAGCACGCCATCACCGTCGGAGTAATCGGAGATCGAGGCGGTTCCGGTCACCGCCCGACGGGCCTCGGCCGGGAGCGAGTTCTGCAGCATCCGGACGAGATCGCCGCCCCCGCTGCCGGCGAAGCGCGCTGCGTCCACGCCGCTCGGAACCACGCGAAAGCCCGCGGTGGAGAGCGACTGCACGACGCCTTCGGCGGTGCGCCCGGAGTCCATGGGCACGCCTGCGGCGTCGGTCTCCGCGATGACGACCGCCGTCGGAATCTCTCTCGCGCGCGAGAACGCGGTGAAACGCCACACCGCGCGCGGCGCGGCGAGCGAGACTTCGAGCGCCTCGCGCTCGGTATCCACGGTGTCCGGCAGTCCCGACAGCAACGGCTCGACCCCGGCGGTCTGCAGGCGCGCGGTGACCTCGACCTCGCCGACGACTCGGACGGTCGGGAAGGCAAACCGGACGAAGCCGTTCTCGTCGGAGGTCAGCGTCGTACGGCGCACGATCGTGCGGCGCACGCCGTCGTCGCGGTACGAGACCTCCACAGGCACGCCGGGCACCCCGACGCCGCCGGCATCGCGCACCGCAAACTGGACCGGGGCGGCGGGGGCGGTGCCGGTCTCCACGCGCGTCGGCCCGGATACCGGCTCGAGGCGAAGCCCGGCCACGGCGTCGGCGGCCTTCTCGAGCGCGCGCTCGAGGACGATTGGGGCGATCCGGGTTTCGTCGCCCGCGCGGGCCGCGGCGTTCGCAACGCCGAGGTAGAGCGAGAGACCGTCGGCGATTCGGCCGGCGGCGACCGCCCGGTCGGCGGCGCGCTCGCGCTCGACGAGCATCGCCTCGCGCTCGGCGACGAGCTCGCGCCGCTTCTCCCGCTCGGCGGCGAAGGCCGCGCGCTCGTACTCGCCGAGCAGGTGGACGGTCACCCGACCGTCATCGCGCACGACGTACCGATCGGCGACGCGGAAACCCTCGAGACGACCGCCGCCCGACTGCGTCACCTCCTGGCGCACCGACGCCTCGTACCGGTCGAGGGTCGACCGCGCTTCTGCGGTCGTGAGTACGGAGACGTCTACACCGAGCGCCTGGTTGATGCGGGTCAGCAGCGACGATGCGGCCTGCTCCTCGGCAGCCTGCACGTCGCCGGAGGCGTCGGTGCCGGTCGCGACGAAGAGCTCGTGGCGGTCGGTAGACTGCGGAGGTTCGAGTACCCACTCCGGGGTGAAACGGGTCGCCTGCGGCGCGCTCGCACACCCGGCGAGCACGAGCACGGCCGCCGCGGCGACGAGGAGGCCGGCGGGCGCTCGGCTGTCGCTGCGAAGGTTCGCCATGGACGCCTAGAACTCGTCCTCGAGTACCTGGCGGACGCGCTCGCGCGCGGTGAGCTCCTCTTCGGTCTCCGGCTCGAGGCCTTCGATCGCGCGATCTACGAGCTCGGCCACGATCGATTCGTCGATCGTGTAGAGCGTGTAGTACGCGTACTCCTTCTCGCCGGCGCCGCCGTCCTCGTCGACGTACTGCTTGAGCACCCAGAAGTCGCCGTACTTGCGCAGGCCGTTGATCTCCGCGTCCGTGACCGTCTTCACGACGTTTTCGAAGTACGTCTCGACCATGTCCTGGTCGCCCACCTGCGCACCGGCGAACACCTGCTCGACGCGCGTGCTGATCAGACGCGCGACCTCGCTGGGGGCGCTCATGTTATCCGCGACCGCCTTCACGCCGGCGAGGTCCTTGCCGGTCTCCTCGAAGCGGAAGACGTACTTGCCCTCGAAGCGCTCGTCCTGCTCGAGCTCGCCGACGTCCCGGCTCGTCCACTCGGGGACGTCTCCGCCGAGCGTGCTGTTCTTGTGCTCGATGATCCGGAAACTCGCCTCGTCGAACTCTGCCGGCTGCGTCTCCGGCGAGCTCGCGCATCCGGCGATCACGATCGCCGCGATCGCGGCGAGGCCTATCGACACCAAACCCTTTCTCATTGCTCCCTCCTAGAATCCCACATCAAACGTCACCGAACGGCCGCGACTCAGCACGAGGGTCATGTCCTCGAACCCGGCGAGACGGTCGGTGACGATGAATACCATATCGATCAGGTCGTCGGTACTCCCAACGAAGAAGACTTCGTAGGCGACCTCTTCGGGCGACTGGCTGACGGTCGCAATCTCGCGGACTTCGTCGCGCATCGCGGTGCGGAAGCGCGAGAGCGTTCTCGCGTCGGGCGGCTTCTGCAGCGTGAGCTCGTAACGAATGCCTCGGGTCAGCGTCTGCGCCATCTGACGCTCGGACATCTGTACCGCGTGCGGCATGGCCTGAAAGACGGTAGCCTGCAGCGCGTTTACCGCCGCGTCGTCGACGCTCGACCTGCTGAAGCTCTCCTGGCTGCGCCGGGTCACCGAGCCGAGGATCTGCGCCGTCGAGGTCTCGTACATGGTGAGCGTGACGTCGGCCGTCGCGTAGTGGCTCGACCCGCTCGACCGTTCGGAGACGCGCGCGTCGAGCTCGAGGTAGACGTCCGCGTTGAGCCGTCGGGCGACCCACTGCAACAGCGAGAGCTCCTGCCCGACCTGCTCCTCGTAGACGAGGCGCTGATCCTCGCGCAGCTGCTCCACCTGCGAGGAATCCACGACGAGGTGGCCGTTCGATACGAGGTAGCCGTTCGCCTGGGTGACCGCGCTGCGCAACAGGAACTCCGGGTCGTCGACCGCCGCGGCCGCGTTCTCCACGGCGCGGTCGGGGAAGAAGACCATGTAGGTCATCCGGTCGACGTATCCGGCGATGAATCGGCGCTCGGCGTCGGTGACGTCCGCGTAGTCGGGGACCGGGACGCTCCCGTCGTCATCCTCCCCACCGGCGTCACCCTCCCCGCCGGCGTCCGCACCCGCCGCACCGCCTCCGCCGGTCGCGTCGCGGCCTATGCCGTTGACCTCGAGCGTCGTGCGCACCGCCTCCACGTTCACCCGAATGCGAATCTCGTAGCGCAGATCGCCGTCGATGAGCGACCCGTCGCGGCGGATCGTCTCCATCGTCTCGTTGTAGACGTAGGCGTTCGGCGTGCGCGTCGAGTAGAGCACCTCCTCAAGGCGTTCGGCCTGCGCCGCCTCCGCCTGCGCGCCGATCAGCTCGATGACCGCCTTGCGTACCGCGTCCATTTTGGCCGCGTTGATCGCCTCGCCAAGGCTTTCGCCCGTGCCGGCGCCGGTGTAGACCTCGCGAGCCTGCCCGGAGGCGACCTCCTCCGGTCCGGAAGCGCACCCCGCGAGAACGAGGGCCGCCGCGATCACGACTGAAATCACGTATCGCATCTCTTTAGCTCCTACTTCAAGGTAACGCCGCCGCCTACGATCAGACCGCCGTAGCTCGACAACGGATCGGAGAGCGCCGACCGGCTCCCGCGGTAGAGCCCGAACCAGTAGCCGAACCCCGCGTGGACGGTAATCAGCAGGTCCCGCGTGACGAGCAGGCTGCCGCTCACCCGCGCGAGTCCTCCCAGGTGCGAGAGATAGAAGGACTCGAGATCGTCGTCGTCGACGATGGGTATCGCGCCTCCGAACCCGATCCCGGCCGACGGCGTCAGGCGCAGCCTCCCGAGATACGCGTTCCACTCGCCGCCGACCACGAGGCTCACCGGAAAGAAGGCGTTAAAGATCACGCCGCGCAGCGGCACCTCGAGCGCGACGCGCGGACGCGCGGCGTAGAAGCCGCGGCTCGCGGTCGCCTGGACCCCGATGACCGAGGTCACGTCGAGCCCGTCGGTGAGCACGTCGTAGTACACGGTCGTCTCGAAGCCGCGCCGCGGCACCTCGCGCAGCTGGTCGCCCGGCCGAGCTCGCGGGCTCGCGTAGAGCACCCGCCCGTAGCTGAACTCCTCGTGCACCTCACGAATCAGAACGAGGCCGGTCTCCGTCGTGGCGACGTGGCCGGTGGAGAGTACGCGATCGGCGACGATCGCGTACTCCTCGCCGGGCCGCAGCCCCATGTTGCGGCCGAACTCGACGACCACCTCCCGGCCGTCGACATCGAGGACCCCCGTTGCAATCCGGAAGCGCTCCATGCTGCGCACACGATACGAGAGCTCGCCGGCGAGCGCGTCGACCGCCTCGCGCACCGCGTCCTGCGGGGACTCGGCGTAGCCGGACGTCTCGACGAAGAACTGCTCGAAGGTCCGCCGCTCGGCGACGTCGATGAACGTGAACGACGTGCGCATCTCCGAGCGGAAGTTTCCCTCCTCGTCGCGGTCGAGCTGGTACCAGGCCACCGACGGGACGACGACGACGAAACCGCCGGTGACCTCGCGGAAGTCCTCCTCGGTGAACGCCTGCTGACCGAGCAGGACGGCCTCGGGAACATCCGCGGCGTCGGCCTGGTAGTCGGAGAGCGCGGCGATGAAGTCGTCCACGGTCGACTGGGTCAGCCGCTGCTCCATGCCGATCACGTCGAACCGTCCGAGGTTCACGAAGACGCTGCGGATCTCCTCATCGACCGCGGCAAAGGCGCGCGCGAACAGATCGTCGTACGAGCGGTTTCCCGTGCCGCGCAGCTCGACCGAGAGCGAGCCGCGGCGTCCACGGATCTCGACGCGCACGTTCGGTGGCGGATCGTACGACGGCTGCCCGTAGTAGCTCAGTCGAAAGATCGCGATCTCCTGCCGATCGGAGAAGCTCTGCGAGGACACACCCCCAGCGACAACGAGGCCGACGATGATAACGATCACGTAACGTGGTACAATTCGCAAGCTCTCCCCCAGCGGTGCCTTGGTAGTTAGTCTACACTGCGGCGTGCGATTTACCAAGATGCGATTCACCAAGAGCAGACGAAAGAGCTGACCTGCTACTCGCCGGATACCTCGAAGAGCTGCTCGGGGATGCGCGGGCGGTCGCGATGGGCGACGATACTCTCGAGCGCGACGAACGGTCCGGAGGTGTCCGCGTCCGCGACCGTGAGCGCGAGGCGCACGCCTTCGAAGGCTTCGCCGTCGCGGCGAAGCTCCTGCGCCTCGTCGTCGCGCGTGAGCGTCAGCAACCCGTCGGCCTCGGTCAGCCGCAGCCCGATCGAACGCGCGTCCGCCGACGTCTCGAGGGGCATCGCGGCGAGCTCGTCGCCGCTCGTCGCGTCGAGTATCCGAAGCGATGCGGGGCCCTCGGCGTGCAGGTCGAGCACGACCACGAGGTCCTCGTCGCCGAACTCGAAGGCGGGGAAGGTGACCGACGAGCCCGCCGCGAGCCGCAGTGCTCCCTCGCTGACCGTTACCTCGCCGCTCGTCTCCACCTCGTCGAGCTCGGCCTCGCCGTCGAAGGAGGCGGCGTAGAGCAGCCGGTCGCCGTAGACCGACCGCATGCTCTGCTCGAACAGCGCGCTGTTCGTACCCGGCTCGTCTTCGGCGGTGCGGAAGAACACGCCGAACTCGTCGACGATGCCCACAAACCCATCCTGCTCGGCGCCGATCGTGGTGGTGCCGTCGAGCAACGACCATCTGTCGGCGCCGTCGACCGTGCGCGGAGCATCGAGCGCGTCGAGCGTCAGCCCGGTCACGTCGAACGAGGAGACGAGATAGCCGTCTGAGAAGAAGCTCACCGTCCCCGTCTCGGCCCCCGGGACGATCGAGACGGTAACCAGCTCCGCGCTGCCGACACCGATCGCCGGAGCCTCCGACCAGATGATGCTGTCCACCATGGCGAGTCGGATGCCCACCCGTCCCCGGCCGTCCACAAGCAGGGCCGCAAGCTCGTCGGCGCGGGTCGCGATGGTCAGCAGCGTCGTCTCGCCCTCGAACGAGTCGGCGACCAGGCGGAACGATATGGACACCGGCGAGAGCTCGTCGTCGTAGACGGGCCAGACCGCGCCGTCGGCGCGCAGCGCGGAAGAGCCGTCGAGCGCGTACCCGAAGACGTCGTTCCTCGCGGCGAGCTCCGGCTTGCCCACAGGCGTCGCGGCGAAGTCGCGCGAGGGGAACCACGCCACGCGCGTGCCCTCGTCGCGGAGCGTGCCGCGCAGATGGTAGAGCGCGAAATAGCTGCGGTGCGGGGCGAAGTCGGTCGTCGCGAGCGTGGGCGAGCGCGAGACGTAGAGCTCGCTCGAATAGCTCGCCGGCGCCGGGACCGACCGGAAATCGGCCTCCTCCGGCCAGTGCGGGTAGACCTCCACGCGCACGGGGAAGACCCCCTGCGCGGCGGGGGACCGGACCGAGACCGTTCGCCCGGTGTCGGAGAGGTAGCCGGACTCGATCACCTCGTCGTCGAGCCACCAGACGAGGAAGGGATCGGCGCCGAGCGGCACGTCGAGCGAGACGCGCAGCAGACCGTTTGCCTCCGGGTGCGAGCTCGCCGGGTACGAGGTGAGCCCGAGGATCCGGTAGGCGCCTTCGACGAGGAAGAAGGGCACGGTCTGCTCGGCTACGACCTCCTCGCCGTCGGTATAGGTCGTCCGCAGCGAATAGAGTCCGGGCTCGAGCTCGGGCAACGCGACCGGCGGGAGGTCGACCGCGTCGTCGACCGCGTCGTAGCTCTGCTCGGCGAGAACGATACCCTCGTGGTCGAGCAGCTCGACGAGCAGGCTGTCGACGGTCGCTTCGTCGCCGGTGTAGACCGGGTCTCGCGCGATCTCGATGGGGATCTCCGTACCGGGCCGGAGCATGGCTCCCGCGGAGACGCTGCGGACCTCCAGCTGGGCCGGCTCGTCGACCTCGCCCAGAAAGAGCGAGCTCTCGCCGCACGACCAGAGCAGGAAGAGAAGCACGATTGGTACGATCAGCCTCCGATATCGCATACCTTCTCTTCCAATATACTACCACAAAACGTCTTCCTCCACGCAACTTGTCTCTCGATCGCACAGCCCCTATGATCGGGTGCATGCGAGCAACCCGGGCGGTGATCCGGCTCGATCACCTGAAGTGGAACCTCGAGCGGATACGCGCGCGCATCGGCCCGCGGGCGGCGGTCTGTCTCGCGGTCAAGGCCGATGCGTACGGGCACGGCATCATCCCGGTCGGGCTCGCCGCCGCCGGGTTCGGCGTCGACTACCTCGCCGTCGCGAGCGTCGACGAAGGGCGCGACCTGCGCGAGGCCGGCTCCGAGCTGCCGATCCTCCTGTACAGCCTCGCGACCCCGGAGGAGATGCCCGACGCGGTCGCCGGCGACCTGACCCCCATGCTCTCGGACGCGGAGCAGATCGACGCGTACGCCGCGGAGGCGGCCCGGCAGGGCTCGCGGCTCACGGTGCACATCAAGATAGACACGGGCATGGGGAGGATCGGCTGCCGTCCGGCCGACGCGGCCGGGCTCGCCCGTCGCGTTGCCGAGGCGCCCTCGCTCTTCCTCGGCGGCGTCTCGACCCACTTCGCCTCCGCCGACAGCGCCGACGAGGCGTACACGAAGCGCCAGATCCGCACCTTCGAGGACGCGCTCGAGCAGATCCGCGCCGCGGGCATCGAGCCGGGCGTCGTCCACGCGGCGAACAGCGGCGGGGTCATCGGGCACTCCGAGTCGTGGTACGACATGGTCCGCCCCGGCATCGTCGCCTACGGCTCCTACCCATCGGACGAGCAGGCGCGCGCGCTCGAGCTGCGGCCGGTGATGGAGCTGCGCAGCCGGGTCGTCTACATCAAGCAGGTCGAGCGCGACGAGGCTGTCTCCTACGGGATGACGTGGCGCGCGCCGCGGCGGACGTGGATCGCGACGATCCCGGTGGGGTACGGCGACGGGTACAATCGGCTGCTCTCCAACCGCGGGCGCGTGCTGATCGGCGGCGAGAGCTACTCGATCGCCGGACGGGTATGCATGGATCAGATCATGGTCGACCTCGGACCGGAATGCCGCGTGGAGCGCTACGACGAAGCGGTGCTCTTCGGGTACACGCCGGGGGCACCGAGCGCCGAGGAGCTTGCAGAGCTATGCGACACGATCCCGTACGAGATCACGTGCAGCATCACCAAGCGGGTGCCGCGCGTCTACGAGGGCGAATAGCTCTCCCGGCCGCGTCCCCACCTGCCGAGCACTCGGCGTCGAGCCAGCCGCGGGTGAGGCCGTTCCTGCACGCCGGTCGGGTGGCGTGGAATCGACCGGTGCATCTACC
>CAYWJH010000101.1:0-12313 GCA_964458555.1 uncultured Spirochaetaceae bacterium
GCAGACAGGTCCCCGCGTAAGCGAGCGCGGTCTCCGCCGTCGGGATGTTCGGCGACGGCATGACCCACGGCACCCCCAGCTCGCCGTGGTACCACGAACGACGCCACCCGACGAGCGGAGCCCAGTGGAGCTCGCACGCCTGCTGAAGCTCGTTCACCAGCCGTGCATACTCGGCGATCGTCAGGCCGTGACGGACGGGCACCGGGTACATCCCGACGAACGACGCGAAGCGCGGCCGCAGCACGCCGCCCTCGACGACCGCGCCGCCGAGGGGGTTCGGCCGGTCGAGCACGACGACGGGTACCCCGGCGTCCGCGCACGCCCCCATCGCGTGCGCGAGGGTCGAAAGGTAGGTGTAGTATCGCGACCCGATGTCCGGAAGATCGACCACGAGCGCGTCGATCTCTGCGAGGTCCTCCGCCGACGGCGCGCGGCGCTCGCCGTAGAGGCTTCGCACGCGGATTCCGGTCGCCTCGTCGACGCCGGACCCGACCGCCTCGCCGGCCGCGAGGTCGCCGCGCACGCCGTGCTCGGGCCCGAAGAGGAGCCGAACGTCGTAGCGAGCCGCGATGAGGTCGACCGAGGGCACGAGCGCCGAATCGGCCGCGGCTGCGTTCGTGAGCAGACCGACCCGCCGCCCGCGAAGCCGCGCGTCGACGGCGTCGAGGTTCTCGACTCCCAGCCGCACACGCGCGGTCACATCGGCCTCCCTTCGAGCCCGGCATCCGGGCGCGTGCTCATGTCTGCTCCTGCACGAACCCGGCGCGAAGCGCGCGCAGCAGCGTACGCGTCTCGTCGCACCCGTGCTCCCAGTAGAAGATGCCGGCGTACCCGTTGTCGCGCACGTAGCGGCACTTGCCGGCGATCGATGCTTCGTCGTCGTACGAGATGAAGGTTGACCCGTCGAAGAGCCACGGCGCCTTCGCCTCCTCGTCCCAGAAGCGCGTGTACTCCGCACCCGGAAGGAGGTCCCGGACGATCTCGGTGTAGCGCGGGCCGTGCTTCCCTGAGCCGGGGCTCATCTGAAAGAGGCCGTTGTTCCGGTCAGGGACATCGAGCCACCGACGAGAGTAGAAGGCGGCACCGAGGAGGATCTTTTCCCGGGGGACTCCTGCCGCGACGTACATCCGGACGGACGCGTCGGCGCTGATCCTGAACAGGTCTCCGGTCGGTGTGAAGAGACCCGTATGATGTCCGGTGAGGATCTGGAAGCCGCCCCGCATGTCGTAGGTCATCACGTTGATCAGATCGCAGATCGACGCGATGCGGTCCATCTGGGAACCGTCGACGTAGTACTCGTCGGCGCCGACGGCGGTCGTCAGCTCGTAGCGGCGGCCGGTGCGCTCGGTGAGCCGGTCGAGCTCGTCGCGAAGCGCCTGCATGAGAAGCGTGTAGTTCTGCTTGTCCTCCGGCCTCGATGCGATACCTGCCTCCGAGTAGCACGGGTACTCCCAGTCGATGTCGATGCCGTCGAGCCCTCGGCGCTCGGCGATGGCCGCAGCGGTCTTCGCGAACCGTTGCCGGCCCGCGGGTGTCGCCGCGGCCTCCGAAAAGCCGCCGGCACCCCATCCACCGACCGAGAGGAGGATCCGCAGGTTCGGGTTATACGATCTGATTCGCTCGACCTCGGGTATCCGCGTGATGAGGCGATCGGTGACCTCGCCGTGTTCTACGACCGCAAAGGCGAGGAACAGATGCGTCAGGATCGTCGCGTCCTCTGCGGTCACCCCGTCGAGCGAGTGATCCATAGCGTACCCTGCGACGACGCGGCGCGGTGTATTCATACGACCTCGTGAAAACGGCGGCCGCGACCGCGGCCGCCGTAGGGAACTACTTCGAAGCGAGGAACGTGTCGAACTGACGCTGAGCCTCAGCCTGCACCTCACGGATACCGGCGGCCTCGAGCTCGGCCATGAAGTCCGGCACCACGTCAGCCGGATCGAGCGTTCCGGTCACCAGACCGGCCCAGTACTTCTGCTTGATAACGCTGATCGCGGCAACTTGCGATTCGACCGGCGCGATGTCGAACGAGAAGCCGATCGTGTTCGTCGCCACGAGATCCTCATAGCCGTCGAAGATGACCTGCCACATATCCGGATCCACGTCGACGCCTTCGGCGGCCTCCACCGAGCTCAGCGAGTACGACCCCTGCGAGAACGGCCATGGCCGATACCGCTGGCGTCCTACATCGGTGACCTGTACGAGGCCCTGGTCGGTGCGGTTCCAGTGCGTACCTTCAATACCGTAGCGAAGGATGTCGCGGTACTCCTGGTTCGTGTTGACCAGCTCCTGGTAGCGCAGCGCGGTGTCGATGTACTCGGAGTCGGCGCTGATCGCGTTCATCGATCCACGGATCGAGCTCGTCGACAGGTAGGGCCCCTGCCATCGAGAGATCACCTGGATGTATCCGTCTGCGCCGGTCCAGATCGCATCGGCACCGTAGAACCCCTGCCCGATCTTCACGGGACTGTAGGTCGGGATGTCCTGAACGGTCGCCGCGTCACGGTTGATGTACCCCTCGCCGAACCATTCGTGCAGCTTCACGAGCCGGTCGTAGAGGTCGGGATGCTCGATCGCGACCACGATCTTACTCGCATCCCCGGTGCCGACCGCAGAGTACGGAATGGCGAGGAGCGCGTCGCGGTTCACCCAGTCGAAGTTACCGTCCAGACCGGCAAACCCGCCGCTGGTCAGCATGAGCGGATACTCGCCCTCCGGACCGGTCAGGCCGTCCTCGTACGCCTCCTTGCCGGCTTCCAGGTACTCCTCCAGGTCCTCGAACTCCATGTCGTCGGGGAGTTGCGGCGGATCCATGCCCAGGGTGTCGACGTAGAGCTCCTTGTCGAAGCGATAGAAGAGCTCGGCTGCGTAATCCTTCTTGACGGGGATCGCGACGATCTTTCCGTCGATTCTCGCACCTTCCCACACGATCTCGGGCATCGTTTCGTAGAGCGCCGGAGCGACCGTGTCGAGCCTCTCGGTGAGATCGGCGAACAGCCCCTGCCGAGCCTGCGTGGGGAAGTCGATCCACCACTCCGCTGCAAAGGCCATGTCCCAGGCCTCGCCGGAGGAGAGCGCGAGCTTCGTACGATCGGCGTCGTAGTAGAGCGTCGTAACCCTCGCCCCGACGGCGGGCACGGAAATCTCGTCGAGTACCGTCTCGACGGCTGCCTGGTCAAGCGGAACCTGACCGGGATTACCCATCAACCAGATCAGCTCGACCGCATCGTCCTCTGCCTCTCCGTTGCCCGACGCAAAGAGCGTAAACGGCAGAGCGAGAAGCACCGCGAGCGTGACCGCCCGCACCAAGAATCGCCTACTCATATTCGGCCTCCTATGTAGTCTCATTCACCGGCAGTGCCCCAACGGCTCTGTCGGAGTGAATGCACCTGACGCGCGGCTACCCCTTCACCGCGCCGACGGTCAGTCCCGCGACGAAGTAGCGCTGGAAAAACGGGTACGACAGCGCTATCGGGACAACCGCAACGATCACGATCGCCATGCGCGCCGACTCCGCGGGCAGCCTCGAGGTGTCCTCGCCGCTCATGAACTGTGCGTTTCGCGTGAGGAACTGCAGGCTGCGGTCGATGCTCACGAGCACGTACTGAAGCGGGTACATGTGCTGGTGCGTCGACTGTATGTAGAGCAGCGCGCTGAACCAGTCGTTCCAGTAGGCGAACGAGAGGAAGAGCCCGATCGTGGCGAGCGCTGGAAGCGAGATAGGCAGTACGATCCGGAAGAAAATCAGGTGCTGCGATGCACCGTCGATCTTCGCCGACTCGATGACCGAGTCCGGGATCGTCTGCTGGAAGAACGTGCGCAGGATGATGACGTAGAACGACGACACTGCGATGGGAAGGATGAGCGCCCAGTAGGTGTTTCCGAGCATGAGAAACCTCGTGTTGACGAGGTAGATCGCGACGAGTCCGCCGTGGAAGAGCATGGGAATGAAGATCAGCCACGTCATGAACGTTCGGTAACGGTACGACCTGCGCGAGAGGACGTAGCCCATGGTCGCGTTCAGGTAGAGCCCGATGAACGTGCCGACCACCGTCACGCCAATGGAGACGAGGAACGCGCGTCCCACGAGGTCCTTCAGCACCCACAGGTACTCGTACGCGCTGAACGTCCACTCGGTCGGAAAGAAACGGTAGCCGAAGATCTGGATCGACTCGTTCGATGAAAGCGAGATAATCGTCACGAAGACCACCGGGACAACGCAGATGGCGGCGATCAGGAAGAAGACGATCGCGAACAGGATGTTCATGGGGCGCGAGATGCGGTTCAGCCGTGCGCCGACCTTCGGAGTCTTCCGCAAGGTGACTTCGTCGGGCCGGTCCATTACTCCGCTTGCCATCCGTCCCCCTAGAACAACGAACTCTCCGGGTCGATCCGCCGAACGATGAAGTTCGCCGACACGATCGTTATGAACCCGAACACCGACTGCATGAACGCCGCAGCCGAGGAAAACCCTATGTTGTTGACGTGCATGAGCGCCTTGTACACGTAAACGTCGATCGTCTGCGTGACCGGCACCAGCGTTCCCGAGTCCCTGGGAACCTGGTAGAAGAGGCCGAAGTCGGTGGAGAAGATGCGCCCGACCGCCAGAATGAACAGGATCGTCATCACGGGGCGCAGCATGGGAAGCGTTATCCGCCACGTCTGCTGCCACTTCGTGGCTCCATCGATGATCGCCGCCTCGTACAGTTGTCCGTCAATTCCCGATATAGCAGCGAGATAGAGCACCATTCCGTAACCTACGCCCTTCCACAGATTCGTGAACACGAGGATATACGGCCACGGTCTCGTGGTGAGGTACCACTGTACCTCCTCGCGTCCGAGCGTCTCGAGGATCCTGTTGACCAGCCCCCGTTCGGCGCTGAGGAACGAAAAGAGGAAGTAGCTGACCACGACCCACGACAGGAAATGCGGCAGGAAGATCATGGTCTGCGTGATCTTCGCGAAACGCCTCGAGTGCAACTGGGACATCATGATCGCCAGCGTGACGGGCACGAGTATCCCGAGGATGATAAACACGGCGTTGTAGAGCAGCGTATTGCGAAACATGATCGCGGGATCCGGCGTCTGGAACAGGAATCGGAAGTTGTCGATCCCGACCCACTCGCTCTTGACCAGGCTGACGATGAAGTTGCTGCCGCGCAGCGGCTTGTAGCGCTTGAAGGCGATGATGATCCCGAACATCGGAAGGTAGGTGAAGAGCGTATACCAGATAATCGTTGGCAACGCGAGAACCGTGAGCTCCGCATTGTCCTTGAGGCGTCTCGCCTTCTTTCGCAACCGCAGTACACCCCTTTCGTAAAGCAATGGTGTGCGTTTGAAGCGCATAGAAACTGTAGCACGGCCCTTGGGTCCCGTAAAGAAAAATCGATGGCGGCGATATCAATTCCACGTTACCGTAGAGAATCAACAGGAGGTGAACCGTGGACGCCCAACGCAGCGCGCGGGAGTTCGTCGAAGAGGAGACTCAGTACCAGCTCGGTTTCCTCGTGACCGAGCAGAGCCATCCGCGAACGAGCGACCTGGGCGAAGCGACCCGCCGCGACCCGAAGGAGGGCGTTCGCCGGCTGCTCGCGGTGGACGAAGACGTCGTGCGGGCGGTCCGTGGCCAGCTTGCAGGCGACGGCTTCGCGCGGCTCTGCGACGCACTCGCGACCGTGGCGGACACCGGCCTTCGGGTCGTCTTCTCGGGGTGCGGGTCGACCGGTCGACTCGCGGTGCTGCTCGAGTCGATCTGGAGACACGCCTGGGTGACCCGCGACGAGCCGCAGGTGGCCAGCCTCGCGCGCGGGATCATCACCGGCGGTGACCGCGCGCTCATCCGGTCGGTGGAGAGCTTCGAGGATTACGAGGGATTCGGTCGCGAGCAGACGCGCGAGCTCGGCCTCGGGCGGGGGGACCTCTTCGTCGCGATCTCCGAGGGCGGCGAGACTTCGTCGGTGATCGGAAGCGCCCGGCAGGCGCTCGACGACGGCTGCCAGGTCTTCTTCCTCTTCAACAATCCGGCCGATCTGCTGCGTCGGCGCATCGAGCGCAGCCGCGCGCTCATCGACGACCCGCGCGTGACGGCGATC
Organism: uncultured Spirochaetaceae bacterium; assembly: GCA_964458555.1. Taxonomy (GTDB): domain Bacteria; phylum Spirochaetota; class Spirochaetia; order DSM-27196; family SLST01; genus SLST01. The sequence goes on from CAYWJH010000101.1 coordinate 6,093, forward strand.
GACCTCACGACCGGTCCGATGGCGCTCGCCGGCTCGACGCGCATGCAGGCGACCACCGCCGAGCTCTTCTTCGTCGGCACCGCGATCGAAACCGCCGTTGCCGCGAGCGCCGGCCGAACGCGACACGACTCCGTCGCGCGCAGCGCGCGCGCACAACGCGCGTGCGAGGGCCTGAGCCGCCTCGTCGAGGACCTTGCCTCCCCGCGCGGCGTGGATGCGATCGCCGACCTCGTCGAGCGCGAGGCGGCGGTCTACCTGCAGGGGGACATGGTGCTCTACGACGTGGAGAGGCATCTTCTGGACGTGTTCGCCGACACGACCGAACGCTCGCCCACGTTCTCGGTGCCACCGCTCAAGCGCACGTGCGACGGCGCTGGGGTATCGCGTCCCTGGTCGGCGGCGTTTCACGCGCTGGCGACCGGCCAGGCAGCGTGGCGGCGGATGCTCGGACGAGACCCGGTCGGCCTCGGTTGGGACGCCGAGACGTACAGCCGGCTCGGCGTCCCTTCGCTCGCCGCCAGCCCGCCGGAGCTCGGCCGCGACGAGATCCTGAGCTACCCGGTCGGCGCCGAGGTGCCGGAGCGCTACGGGGGCTCGGCGGGGCTCGTCCTGAGCGTGCGGTGGACTCGCGACGGCGACAGAGGCGCGCTCGAGCTCATTTCGCCGCGCGACAACGCGGTGATCCCGGTGAGCGCGCCCGCCGGCGCGCTCGACCTCGTTTCTCACCTCGCGGTGAAACTGGTGTTCAACACGCTTTCGACCGCGACGATGGCGCTCCTCGGCCGCGTACGCGGGAACTGGATGATCCAGGTCACCCCGACGAACAAGAAGCTGATCGACCGCAGCATCCGAATCGTCTCCGCGCTGCGCGGCGTCGATTACGCGGACGCGGCGGCGCTGGTGTTCCGCGAGCTCGAAGCGCGCGGCGGCGCGAACGAGTCCATCGTTCACGACCTGCTCGAGCGCGCCTGAACCGACGCGCTTCAGGACCGCCCGACCGCGCGCGGGACCACGGTTTCAGGGATGCACGTTCGCCTGCAGTGTAGTAGAATGGGGGTATGCGGAGCACGCGCGCACTCGCCGTCAGCATGGGCCTCGCGCTGGTCATGCTCGCCTCCAGTCCCGCCTCCGCGCAGGAGCGGGTCGGGCACATCGCATCGATCGACGGCTACGCCGAGATCGACGCCTTCGGCACCGGGCGCTTCATCCCCGCGGAGTCCGGAGACGTGCTCTATCGCAGCAGCGTCCTGCGGACCGACTACGAGTCGTGGCTCAGCATGGAGGTCGGCAAAGACACCTACGAGGTCGCGCCGAGCTCGACCACGCGGGTGGCGACCTTCGCCACCGAACGACGACGGGAGGCCGGAGCCGGTCTGTTCGGACGGCTGCTCCGCGGTATCGTCGACTCGCTCGCCCCCCCGGAGGAGGACGTCGCCGATTTCGGAGGCCGGGCGAGCGAGGCCGAGTCCCCCGACTCGATCGGCTCCATGTTCATCGTGGACGTCGCCCCCGACGAAGAGTTCGTAGCAGGACGTGAGGCTCTCGAGGCCGGCGACTATCGCACGGCCGTCGAGCGCTTCCGTCGCATCCAATACCCGGAGGACGGCAGCTTCAGCCTGACCGAATACTACGTATCGCTGAGCTACGCGTTGCTCGGGCTCGGGGATTTCGACGCCGCGGTTCAGTCCGCGTTCGATTACGCGCTCAGAGAGCCGTCTCCCGAGAACCTCGCCTTCCTGCCCGCACGCCTGAGACTCATCGTCGCGATCGGGGCGTACTACGCCGGCGACGATCGGCTCGCAGATCGGGCCTCGGCAGACTATGTGCGCGAGCTCGGACTCGAACAGGCCGATCCACAGGCAACCGCGATCCGCATACGGCTTCTGCGCGAGTCCGATCCGGCTCAGGCGCGGGAGCTCGAACGCGCCGCTCGTTCCGCGAACCCGGGCGCCGACTGGGACGTCCTGATCGGGAGCTAGCGGTGCCGCAGCTCAGGTGGAGCGCGCTCCGGTTGATCCTGATAGCCGGCCTCGCGCTCGCGACGCTCGCCGCCGGCTGGGCTCCCACGCGCGTGGAGTACGCCCTGCTCGACCTTCGCTTCGCTATCAACCGCGCGTTCGAGCACCAGACCGAGCGCGCCTACGCCTCCCGCGTCGCGGTACTGCTCGTCACTCCCGACTCCGAACGCCGCCTCGACGAGATCTACAGCACCGAGTGGCGCACGTGGTACCCGCAGCTCGTCCGTACCGTCAGCGAGAGCGGGGCGCGCGGTATCGTCTGGGACGCCACCTTCCTCGCTTCGAGGCCGGAGTACGACGAGCAGCTCGCGCAGGCGTTCACCGGTTTTCCCGTGGTCGCCGCGGAGAACGCGGTCGAGCGAAACAACGAGACGATCCGACCGGCCCTCGCCGGTGTGGGGTGGAAGCGCTTCGTCGTGGTTCGAAACGTGCCGCGGCGTACGACCGGCGAGACGCCTCTACCGCCGCTGGGCGCCGTGGCACGGCGCCTCGTCGCCGAGACACCCTCGCCCGCCGAGCAGCTACCCGCGCCGAGCATCTGGCTCGACTTCTCGTGGAGCCCGCTGTCGGTGCCGGCGTTCGACATCGCCGACGTCATCCTCGGCTCGAGCGAACGCCTCGCCGACCCGGGACGTACGCCGACTTCCATCCTCACCGATCGGGTGGTCTTCATAGGGACCGATCTGCCCGGCGCAGATCGGTATCCCATCCCGGGCACGCGCGACCGTTCGGTCGCCGGCGTGCTCGCTCAGGTTGCCTCGCTGTGGTCGTACCTTTCGCCCCGCCGCATCGCGCGGGTCGACGGCTGGAGCGCACGGGCGATCGTCTTCCTGCCCGCGGCCGCGGTGATCCTCGTGAGCGGCTTGCGCCGCAGACGCCGCAGACGCGTGGGAACCGCGATCATCGGCGGCGTCGTCCTGCTTCTTGCCCCGATCGCGTTCGCGACGCTTCGGCTCTGGCTCCCGTACGCAGCGATGATTCTCCTGACAGCTGCGGCGGTGGCAATCGTCACCGCCGCGCACCGGGTCCAACTCGCGCGGAGCTACCGCACGAGCCTCGGCTTCGATCCCCATCTGCTCGAAGATCACTGGGGCAGCGTGCAGAGCTACTCCACCGGGGTCGAGCGCACGACCACGGTACTCTGCGCAGACGTTCGGAACTACACCCAGTTCGTCACCGACAGCCTTCCCGACGAGGTTCAGAAGGTCATGACGACCTACATGGCCGAAATGGAGCGAATCGTCCACCAACACGGCGGCTACATCAACAAGTTCGTCGGCGACGAGATCATCGCGGTGTTCGGCTTCCCGCTGAGCGAGCACGACGCATCTCAACGATCGGTGCTCACCGCCCGCGACATGCTCGCCCAGGTACACGAGCTGAACGCCAGGTGGAGCGTGGAGAACCTTCCCGTGCTCGACGGCATTGGCGTTGGCGTGGACACCGGTCCGGTGAGGTTCACGAACATCGGAGGCTCCCAGCGCGTTCAGTTCGACGTGATTGGAGGGGCGATCAACGGCGCGAGCCGACTGCAGGGACTGACGAAGCAGATGGGTCACGCCCTCATCATCTCCGCCGAAGTCGCCCGGGAGCAGACGGTGTTCGCCGTCGGAGAGGCCGGCGAGAACGCATTCGCCGACGAGCCCGCGCTCGAGTTCATCGGTGAGGTCATGGTCCGGGGTCAGGGCCGTCGCCGCCTCTTCGGCGCGGCCGGGCAGATCGTCGAAGGCGGTCTGTCATGAGATGCGCAGCGATGGTCGTGCTGCTCGCACTCACGGCCCCGTTTGCCGTCGCGCAACCCGGGCCCATCGGCATGAGCACGCGCCAGATCGTCGCGGATTCCATCGACGCGCGCGACGTAGAGATTTCGCGCTTCGGGACCTACGTCGCCCTCTACGATACGACCGAGGGCAACTCGGTCCGCCTCTTCGATCGGGATCTGAACCAGCTCTGGCGACACCGGCTGCGCCTCTACTGGGCGGGGAGCCTGCGTCAGGGGTCGATCATCCAGTTCGCCCCCGACGAATCGTTCGTCCTCTTCCCCTCCTACCGTACCGAGGAAGACGTCTGCGTCTGCGATCCTGAGACCGGCAAACCAATCGATGTGCTCCGCCATCACGAGAGCGGTGTCCAAGCGCTCGCGCTCAGCCCGGACGGTTCCCGGCTCGTCACCGCCTCTCACGACGAGCTGGTCCTCTGGGAGCGCTCAAAGGCCTCGTTCGAAGTCGTGGACACCTGGCGCGGCTACGAGCCGTCGATCCACTCGATCGAGTTCCTGCCCGACAACGCGCATTTCGTGATGAGCACGACACGCGAAAACGTCTTTCGCGCGGTTCTCCTTGTCGGCACCGACGACCGGCGCATCGTCGAGCTCGCACGGCACGAGTTCGAGGACCGCAACATCTCGAACGACATCGACCAGCTCGCCGTCTCGCCCGACGGCGGGACGGTCGCCGCGGGCTACCGCGATTCGCTCCTCTTCTTCGCGGTCGACGGCGTCGAGCTGCGGCTCGATCGTCGCGTCGATGGCATTGACCTGGGCGCGGTGTACACCCTCGCCTTCGCCCCCGACGGCGCAACGCTCGCGAGCGGCCACTTCGGGTTCGTGCGCTGGTGGAAGCGCGCCGAAGGTTCGCACAGCGCGGCGTGGGTCGAGGCGGCGACGACGCCGACGCAGCAGCCGCTGCCGCACGACATAGAGATCGCCTCCTCCGGCCGCGAGCTGCTGCTCGCGAGCCGGGCGGACGAGAACGCGCTCGCCCGCTACGAGCTCGCCGGCGTCGGGGCCTCGGCGCTCGGACGCATCGTCGACGCGCTCGACGGGCGTCTCTCTTCCGCCGGGCGCCGGGTTCTCGACGATGCGCTTGCGCGGGAGCTCCTCGCCGGTCTCCCTTCGGCGGCGCTCGATGCGCGCGACATGTTCGAGACGCAGCAGGAGTACGAGGATCGCGTAATGCGCGCCCGGGCGGTCATCCGCGCGCGGTTGCTCGACGAGATCGAGGCGGCGTACGGTGCCCGGCGCCTGAGCAACGACGCGGCCATCTACGACACCGAAGTCGCGCTCGCGACGCAGGGCAGCTACGATATTGACCGCAGGCGCTACACGGTGCGCGTGCTCGACGAGGACGGCTGGCTCGCGCTCGAGCGCGACACCGCGAGGTCGCTCTACGAGCGGTGGACTGACGCGCGCGTACGGGCTACGCGGTTTGCGACCGACTCGGGAGCAGACTACGCGGACTTCCGCCTTGTCCACCCGGTGGACGGTATCGAATACCCCGTCGTATTCGAGCAGAACCCGTACACCGGAGCGCGCCTCGATGCGGCGCGGAGCCTCGTGCCGGCCATCGCTGTGGGACCGGACGTGGTCCTCAGCGACCTCGAGATCGAGGCGATCTTTCCAACGCTCTACCCGAGCTACGCGATCCACCCGATCGGGCGATTTCACGTAGAAAACGTGGGCAGCGGTATTCTCAGCGATCTGCGGGTCGAGTTCTCGATCGAAGGGCTCACGGGACCCGAGCACGTCGTCGACGTGCCGGCGTCGCTCGCGTCGCAGCAGCGGGTCGAAGCCGTGCTGACCGCGCCCGTGTCGTCGGCCGTGCTCGAGGCGACCGAGGGCGGAACGGCGACTCTACGACTCTCCGTCTCCTACCGTCGGCTCGGAACGTCGCATCGTGAGACCGTAACGCGTCAGGTGAGGTATCTCAACCGGAACGCAATCCAGTGGAGCGACGACCGCCGCATCGGGGCGTTCATGAGCGTCTCCCGGCCCGACGTGCTCGGCTGGGCGGGCCAGGTGGCCGGCGCGGTGGAGACGCAGCCCACGCCGGTGCTCACGCGCAACTTCCTCTACGCCGTGCAGATCTTCGAGTCGCTGCGGCTCGCCGGCATCGAGTACGTCGTCGATCCGAACTCGGCCTACCAGCGTCTGTCGGTCGACGAGACCGCGGTGGATTACCTGCGGTTTCCCATGGAGACGATCACGCACGGCGCCGGTGACTGCGACGACCTGTCGGTCCTCTACGCCACCATGCTCGAGGCGGTCGGCGTGCCCACGGCGTTCATCACGACACCCGGACACATCTTCGTCGCCGTCGACTCGGGCATCGATCCGCGCTCGGTCGACCGCGCGTTTGCGTCTGCGGAGAACGTGATCGTCCGCGACGGCGTCACGTGGCTTCCGGTCGAGACGACCGTACTGAC
>CAYWJH010000102.1:0-11990 GCA_964458555.1 uncultured Spirochaetaceae bacterium
CACTAGCCCCTCAAGCTAGCGTGTCTACCAATTTCACCACCGCCGCGGGAACTGGTATCTTCAGTTGCGAGCCCGAAATATAGCAAAGCGCAATACGGTTGTCAACTCGGTCTCGGTGCCTTTCCACATTGTCGGAGGGTGCGCCGGGTCCGGCGAAACGCGACATCGCAGGCCGGCGCCGCGCCGGCCTGCCTCACCCGCTTGCGATCAGTCGAAGAGCTTCCCCGCGATCTTCGCGGCGTGTTCTGCCTGGAAGCGTGCGGCCTCGAGCTCGATCTCGCTCGGGCTCCGGCTGCCGTCGGTGCCGGCGATCGTGGAAGCCCCGTAGGGGGTTACGCCGCTGACCTCGTCGAGGTAGAACTGGCCCTCGTACGTGTAGGGCAGCCCCACGATGACGTAGCCGAGATGCATGAGCGTGATCTGGGTCGTGAGGATTGTCGTCTCCTGGCCACCGTGCTGCGTTCCGGTTCCGGACATGACCGTGGCTACCTTGCCGACCGTTGCCCCCTCCATCCAGATCTGGCCCGCCTGGTCGAAGAAGTTCCGGAACTGCCCGGGCATGTTGCCGTAGCGCGTGGGTACCGCGAAGACCGTTGCGTCCGGCCAGCGGAGGTCTTCGACGGTGGCCTCCTGCACGTCCGCGAATGTCTGCTGCGCTTCGTAGGCGCCAATCTGCTTGAGCGTCTCCTCCGGGATCACTTCCGGGATCCGCAGGAGCTTCACCTCCGCACCCGCTCGTTCGGCACCCTCTGCGGCGGCCTTCGCCATCTGGTACATGTGGCCGTACGTCGAGTAGAAAAACACCGTTACCTTCATCTCATTCCTCCGTGCTGGTTCGTGAGTACCGCGGAGTCGTGCCGAGCTTCTTGCAGAGTCGACCTAGCTCGACGAGCTCGTCGGGAGCAAGCACCGACATCTCGGTGTGAATCGCCTCCCGCATTCGGCGAAAGGCCGATGCTGCGGCGGAGGCGCCAGCCTCGGTCAGTTCGAGGAATACCCGTCGCCGGTCCTCGGGGCACCTTCGTCGCGCGACGAGGCCCGCGCGTTCGAGCTGATCCACGACCCCGGTGATATTGCCGGGTGTCTTCAGGATCTTCCGGGCGACTTCGTGATGCGTCAACGGCGACGCGTGGAGCAACGCCTCGAGCACGCCGAATTGAGAGAGCGTCATCCCGGCCGGGAGTGGCTGATGTATCATGATCCGTCTCTCGATCGTCTCGCTCGCTCGGGTCAGCTTCACGTAGGCTGCCAACGCATCTGTGTATACTTCTCTCTCTGCCATACGGCATCGTACCACGGTCCGGCAATTTCTTCATTGCCGAAGAGTTTAATAATAAACTCTTAACAACTGAAACATACGTCAACAGGAATCTGCTCCGCATCTGTCCGCGCGCTGCGTCGAGCGTGCCGCGCCATCTCTTTGGCGCCGAAGGCGTGCAGCTCGCGGGTGCAGCGTGCCGGCGGGGAGCTCGGTGCGGTTACGCGTTTCGCTCCAGGTACGAGCGGACCATCTCGGCGAGCGCGCGGCTGCTCTCGGTCACGTCGAACTCATCGGTTTCGAGGTATTCCACGGCGACGTACCCGGTATAGTCGCGCGCCGTGAGATGGTCGAGGATCCAGTCGAAGTCGACCGTGCCGCTGTCGAAGGGAACCTGAACCCTTCCGGACTCCGCGTCTCGCAGGTGCACGTGCGCGGCGCGTTCGAGAACCCATGCCACCTGGTGCAGGTCGATTCCCTGTCCCACGAGGTGGGAGGGATCGAAGGCGAACCTGGTCTCCGGTACGCGGTTGAGAAGCTCGCGAGCGGCGTCGGGCGAGTCGAACGGCGAGCCGGTATGGAGCTCCAGCGCGAGGGTGCGTCCTTTCTCCCGGGCGAGGGCGGTGAGCTCGGCCCAGGAGGCCGCCGCGTCCTCGATCAGCGTCGTGTCGGCAACGCCGTGCGGCCTGCCGCCGGGCTGCACGGCCGCGACATCGACGTCGAAGGCGTCCATCAGGTTGACGATGGCCAATCCCTCGTCGTGCCGACGCGCGATGTCGTCCTCCGAGCGGCCGTAGAGCGGTCCGCTGAACGCGACGTTGAGCGCCGCGATGCCCAGCCCGCGAGCCTCCAGGCTCGTGCGGATCGCTGCGCTCGTAGCCGCGAAGTCGTCTACGAGGTCGCGGGGGCTGACGTGCGCCCATCCGTGCGCGGCGAGCAGATCCACCTCGGTGAACCCGAGAGCTGCGATCCGGTCGAGCGCCTCATCGAGCGGATGTCTATGAGCGATGGTCGTGGAACAGGAGATCTTCATGTGCCCTCCACCGCTGAATTTCGCTACGCAGCGGGTCGATCGCCAAGTGTAGCCCGAGTCGCCACCGGTATCACGCCAGGAGCTCCGCGAGCTCATCGACCCGCTTGGAGAACAGGTCCAGCGCGGTCTGAATAGCGGTCTTCTCCTCCATGTCCACCCCGGCCAGCTGCAGACTCTCGATGGGGAAGCGCGAGCCGCCGCTTTTCAGGAACGTGGAGTACGAATCGAGCGCCCCGACTTCGCCTGCGAGCACGCGCTGGGCCAGGCTGAGCGACGCGGAGATGCCCGTAGCGTACTTATAGACGTAGAAGCCCATGTAGAAGTGGGGGATGCGGAGCCCTTCCAGATCGCTCTCCTCTTCGAGCACCATCTCCGGTCCGAAATACGTCTCCAGCAGCTTGCGGTATTCGGCCCGCAGCGTCGATACGGTCAGCGCCTCTCCGCGCTCGACCATGTCATGGATCGTGCGCTCGAACTCTGCAAACATCGTCTGCCGGTAGAGCGTCGCGACGATATCGTCGATCTGTTTGTTCAGCAGGTACGCGCGCATCTGGGGCTCGGGGTCGCGACCGAGCATATGATGCATGAGCAGCGCCTCGTTGAACGTGCTCGCGACCTCCGCCTCGAAGATCGTGTAGCGGTAATGCTGGTAGGGGTTCGACCGTTTGGAGTACCAGCTGTGCATCGAATGTCCCCCCTCGTGAGCGAGGGTGAATACGTCGCGCAGGACGTCCTCCTTGTAGTTCATGAGGATGAAGGGGTCCGAGTCGTAGCCTCCGGAGGAGAACGCGCCGCTGCGCTTGCCCTTCGTCTCGTAGCGGTCTACCCATCCGCCGAGGAGTCCGGAGCGGAGCGTTTCGGTGTATTCCTCGCCGAGCGGACCGAGCGCTTCGGTGATCAGGTCGACCGCCTCCGTATACGTGTGCCGCACCTGGAGATCCGCGACGAGCGGCACGTAGACGTCGTAGTGGCGAAGCTCCTCCAGGCCGAGCGCGCGCCGTCGAAGCATGTAGTAGCGGTGGAGCGCCCCCAGATTCTCGTGCACGCTATCGATCAGGTTGTCGTAGACGCTCACCGGCACGCGATCGGGGAAGAGCGCGGCTTCGCGTGCGCTCGGGAAGTTGCGGACGTTCGCGCGGTAGATGTCGAGATTGACCTTTCCCGACAGGAGCGTGGCCAGCGTGTTCTCGTGCCCAGCGAACTCGGCGTAGAAACGTCTGTAGGCGTCTCGGCGAACGTCGCGGTTTGGTCGCTGCATGAGAGACCCGAAGCTCGATTGGCTCAGCGGGACTTCCCCGTCGTCCGTTTGCACGGTCCCGAATTCCATGTCCACGTTGGTGAGCGCCGAGAACCCGCGATAGGCGGTCTGGTTCGCCTCTTCCTGAAGCGCGAGGATTCGTTCCTCAGCCTCTGACAGGATGTGCGGTTTGAAACGCAGGAGCTTGCGGAGGTAGATCGTAAACGCTTCGAGCTCAGGCGATGCGAGAAACCGCTCCATCGCGTCGTCGGGAATCGACTGAATCTCGGGCGACTGATAGCTCGCGGCCGCGTCGAGCCGGCTCGACAGCCGCATGAACCTCGAGTATCTTCCCTGCGCCTCGCTGTCGCCGACGTTTTCGCTCACCCGCAGCGACGCGTAGTAGCCGAGCCGTTCCTCGCGTCGGTGTACGTCGTTCATGAAATCGAGACACGCCCGCAGGTGTTTCGCGCTCTCGCCGAGCGTCCCGCGGAATTGCTCGATGCGGGGCACGAGCTCGGAGAGCTCGGTGAACGTCGCTTCCCACTCGTCGTCGGACGAGAAGAGCGACGAAAGATTCCACCTGTCTTCAGCGGGGACCGCGTTCCGGAGGGGAATCTGTGTCGATGGTGTGCTCATGCCGGAGAAGCTACGTCGCGCCCGAAGCGACGGTCAAGGACGAGGCGGTGCCGTCCGGTCGGCGCGTTCCATTCTACTTCGGTAGTCGCTCGGCCCCGAGCAGCGCCGCGTGCAGCACCCGCGAGGCCCGTCCGCGATGACTGATGCGGTTCTTCTCTTCGGCGGTCAGGTCCGCTGCGGTGCATTCTCGATCGGGAAGGTAGAAGATCGGGTCGTATCCGAAGCCTCCGGTACCCGCCGACGGGCGATCGGCGATCCGCCCGGACCAGCTCTCCTGGGCGACGATCAGCCGGTCGTCGGGGAGCAGCGCCACCATGCAGCAGACGAAATGTGCCGATCGATCCTTCACGCCAGCGATCGACTGGAGAAGAAGGTCGTTGCGGGCTGTCGCATCGAGCTCGGTCGCCCCTCCGTCGGCGCTGCCGAACCGTGCCGAGTAGACGCCGGGGCCGCCACCGAGCCCGTCGACACAGAGCCCCGAATCGTCGGCGATGACCGCGACGTCGTCGCCGGTGGGAAGTCGAGCGGTGCGCTGCAGAAGCGACCGGAGGTGATCGGCCTTGAGAAGCGAATTGGCGAGGAAGCTGTCGCCTGTCTCCTCGACGTCGAACTCGAGCCCCAGGTCTGCCGGCCCGCGAATGACGTGATCCCCAAATATATCGGCGAACTCCGAGCGCTTGTGGCGGTTATTCGTGGCGAGCACGAGCTGCATGGCGTTCAGACTACGACTGTTCGAACAGCCTGGCAAGCCGATCGCGAAACCGCGGGTTCTGCAGCTCCTGGCGGACCTTGTAGATGCTCGAATCCACCGTACCCTTTTTGAGGTTCAGGACATCGGCTATCTGCGCGTGGGTCGGGCCGGCCGTGGTGCGCTCGAGCCGTGATCGCGCGCGCTCGTACCGTTGGTGCCACCGTGCCCGCTGATCGCGCAGAGCGGGCCGCTCGCACGGCACCGCCTGCAGGATGCGGGTCTCGATGCATCGCAGGCGAAACCACGCCCGGTCGCGGCGGATGCGCAGTCGCTCTCGCTTCGCTCGCACTTCTTCGGTGAACACGCGGAGCTCGTGGTAGCGCTCCTCGAGCCACGACGGCTCACAGCCGACTATCCTCGCGAACCTCTCGAGCGAAGCGGCGGTGAACGCTCTCCTCGACTTGAGCGCGAGACACAGCAGCCGCTGCGCCTCACCGGGGCTCAGGCGCGTGCCCTCCGGGCCGCGTGGGTCGAGCTCGAGCGAGCTCGGCCGGTGGGCGGGGCGGCTCGTGGCCGGTGCGTGGATCGGGGCGGGTCCGTGCGAGGCGCGGTGCTCGACGGGATGGGGCGGGGTGGCGATGATGTCGCGCCCTGCGATCTCGGACGCCGTGTCGCGGCCGGCGGCGGTCATCGACCGGACACGTTCGCCCGCACGCGTGGCGGCGAACGTGCGCAACTGCCACCGCAGCGTCGCGGTGAGGTAGCTCTCGAACGTCGCCCCCTGTTCTCGATACCGCTCGATGAGACCGGAGATCCGAGGATAGAAGTTTAGGAGGAACTCGGCACTGTCCTCCTCCGACAGTCCCACCCGACCGACGGGATAGCGATAGACGAGTTCGGTCACCTGTTGGACGAGCTCGTCGAGACCCTCGCGCGCATCCTGATACGTCAGCACCTTTCCTGTAATCGTGTTCATGCGTCCCCCGCGCAGGGGGATGCAACGGACGTGCCAACCCGCGCGGCGCGAGCCTTGCGTAGGTTCGAGGAGGGGAAGGTTGCGTTACGATGTGTTACATTCGAGCATAGGTGCTTTACCGGTGAGAGCACAGCGGTTCGCGCCGGCGCTGCGACTCGGTGGCGCCTACGACTGGTCGTCGTCGAGCGCTGCCTCGAGCGCCCTGGTCACCGCGTCGATTGCCTCGTCGAGGCCGAGCTTGGCGGTGAATCCCGCGGCGCGCTTGTGCCCGCCGCCGCCGAACGAGCGTGCGATCCGGCTCACGTCGAGCGAGTCGATCGATCGCAGGCTGCCGGACACGGTCGACTCGTCTTCCTCGCGAACGAGCGCCGCGGTGCGCAGACCGTCGATGCTGAAGAGCAGCTGATAGAGCGTGTCCGAGTCGCGGCTCTGCGTCCCGTGACGCTGCGTGTCCTCGCGTGTCTCCCACGTGATCACACCGCGGCCTCCGCCGATCGAGCGTGTGCGATCGAGGAGCGTGCCGAGCAGCGTGCGCGAATCGAGCGTATGGCCGCCGAATACCCGCGCGTGGATCCTCCGCGGAGACGCGCCGGCGGCCATCAGCCTCGCGACGCCGGCGAAGAGGTCGGCGGCGTCGCTCTCTGCGTGGCGGAAGTACCCGGTGTCGGTGGCGATGCCGAAGAGCAGCAGCTCTGCATCGGCCTCGACAAGGGGTCCTCCGAACTCTTCTATGACGAGCTGTACGAGATAGCAGGTCGCCATGACGGTCGGGACGACGAAGCGCGCGTCGCCGTAGGGCTCACCGGTGGCGTGATGGTCGATAACCGCGAGCGGCAGTCCGTCCAGGTCCTCCTGCAGCCGACCGATCCGCTCCGGGCCAGTGCAGTCGAGGATGACCGCGGCAGGCTTCGGGTCGGCGTTGCGGTGCTCCTCGGCGATCCGCGACTCGAAACGGTCCTGGTAGCGGGCGATCTCCCGCCGGTTGAACGGTCCCTCGTTGTAGTATCGAGCGGTCTTGCCCATCTGCCGCTCGAGGTACGATCCGAGCGCGAGCGCAGAGGCGATGCAGTCGCCGTCCGGCTCCACGTGACCGAACAGGTAAAACGTGTCGTGCGAGCGCAGGAAGTCGATGAGCGCCGCGGGCACCGCCGGAGACGACAATTCGTCGGCGGGTCGCTGGAGAGAAGAATCGGTCACCGGGATCTAGAACGTAAACTCCGGGCTCTCGAGATCGAACCGCGCTTCGAGGCCCGCGGTGGACGGCAATGATCCCCAGCTGAGCGCGTTGATGTTCCGGTCGACGTAGAGCACGAAGTGCGAAATCTCACCGTTGCGCCAGAATACGTTCACAAAAGGCACAGCCCGACCGTCGGCGTAGACAAGCCTCCCGAGCGCGCCCGGACCGCCGAACCAGTCGAGCGGCAGATACGAGGTGGCGAGCAACAGTGAGCTCTGGCGGCGGTAGTCTATGCGGTAGCCGAGCGTGGTCGGATACACCTTCTCCACGTAGAGCGTAGTTACGTAGAGCTCCGACTCATCGTTCCACGCCTGCGCGGATGCGAACAGGGAAACGCCGATAACGAGCACCAGGAAGAGTGCGACCTTTTTCACCGTGCCCTCCTATATAGAAAGAGTATAGCGGCAGCGAAAACGCACTTCAAGCAATTCTTCCAATTGCCCTACCGAGGCGCGCGCACCGGCGCGCTACCCGGCGAGGCCCAGGCTCGCGAGGATGACCGCCTTGATCGTGTGCTTGCGGTTCTCCGCCTGCTCGAACACGCGGCTGCGTTCGCCCTCGAAGACGTCCTCGGTCACTTCCTTCCCCTTGACTGCGGGCAGGCAGTGGAGGAACACCGAGTCTCGCCCGCCGGTCGCCTCCATGAGTCGGGCGTCGACCTGGAAGGGGCGCAGGAGCCGTTCCCGCTCCTCTGCCTGCGCTTCCTCGCCCATCGACGCCCAGACGTCGGTGTACACCGCGTGGGCCGCCGCGACCGCCTCCCGTGGGTCGGCCGTGACGAGGATCTCGGCACCGGTCTGCGTGCCGATCTCCCGGCACCGCTCGACGAGATCGCCGTCCGGCGGCAGCTCATCCGGCGTCCCGACGGAGAAAGAGACCCCCGTCTTTGCGCACCCGATCATGAGCGAGCGAGCGACGTTGTTCCGGCCGTCACCCACGTAAGCGAGCCGCGCGCCGGCGAGTGACCCCCGCTCCTCGCGGAGCGTCATCAGGTCGGCGAGCACCTGGGTGGGGTGGTAGAGGTCGGTGAGGCCGTTGTAGACGGGTACGCCCGAGTGCTCGGCGAGAGCCTTGGCGGTATCCTGCCGGAAGCCGCGGAACTCGATGCAGTCGAACATCCGACCGAGCACGCGCGCGGTGTCGGCGAGGTCTTCCTTGACGCCCAGGTGGATGTCGTCGGTCGACAGGAAGACGGGGTAGCCGCCCTCCTCGCCGAACGCGGTCTCGAACGAGGCGCGCGTGCGCGTGGATCGCTTTTCGAAGATCATCGCGAGGGTGTAGCCCTCGAGTCGGCGCTCGCGTCGGCCGCTGCGCCGATCGGCCTTGAGCCGGATAGCGAGATCGACGAGGCGTTCGACCTCATCGCGGGAGTAGTCCCACAGCGTGAGCAGTGATCGACCGGTTAGCTCTGACATAGGGCCCGATTCTACTCGAGGAGAACCGCTGAGGGAAGGCCGGATCGCCGAACGCGGCCCCCCTACGCGGTCTTCTTGATCGGGACGATCTCCGGCTTCTCTTCGTTGCGAACGACCGGCGAGGTGATGGTCACCCGCTTCGGTCCCTCGATCGACGGGATCTCGAACATGAGGTCGATCATGAGGTTCTCGACGATCGCGCGCAGCCCGCGGGCGCCGGTACTACGCTCGAGCGCGAGCTCGGCGATCGCATCGACCGCGTCGTCCTCGAAGACGAGCTCTACCTCGTCGAGCTTGAGCGCGCTCTGGTACTGCTTGAGAACGCTGTTTTTCGGCTCGCGGATGATCCGCACGAGGTCCTCAACGGTGAGGTCGTGGAGCATCACGTGGATGGGCAGCCGCCCGACGAACTCGGGGATCAGCCCGAACTTGATCAGGTCGTCGGGGTGGAGCTGGCGGAAGAGCTCTTCGGCGTCGGCCTTGCTCTTCGCGCGAACCTTCGCGCCGAAGCCCATGGGGTGCTCGGCTACGCGCGATTCGATGATCTTGTCGAGCCCGACGAACGCACCACCGGAAATGAAGAGGATGTTCGACGTGTCGATCTTGATCATCTCCTGGCTCGGGTGCTTGCGACCGCCCTGCGGCGGGACGCTCGCGACCGTCCCTTCGATAATCTTCAGCAGCGCCTGCTGGACGCCCTCGCCGGAGACGTCACGCGTGATCGAGATGTTCTCGCCCTTGCGCGATACCTTGTCGATCTCGTCGATGTAGACGATGCCCCGTTCGGCGGCGCTGATGTTGTTCCCGGCCGCCTGGTAGAGCTTGAGCAGGATGTTCTCCACGTCCTCGCCCACGTACCCGGCCTCGGTGAGCGTCGTCGCGTCGGCGATGGCGAAGGGAACCTTGAGCTTGCGCGCGAGCGTGCGCGCGAGGAGCGTCTTCCCGGTCCCCGTGTGACCGATCAAGAGCACGTTCGACTTCTCGAGCTCGACGTCGTCGTCGAGTCGGCTCTTCTGCGTGATGCGCTTGTAGTGGTTGTAGACGGCCACCGACAGGTACTTCTTCGCCTGCTCCTGCCCGATGACGTACTGGTCGAGGTAGCCCTTGATCTCCTGCGGCGCGGGGACGTCGTCCATGAACTCGCTGGTCAGGACGTCATCCTCCTCGTCGAGGATCTTCTTGCAGACGTTCACGCACTCGTCGCAGATGTAGACGCCGGGGCCGGCGATCAGTCTCCGCGCGAAGTCGGCGCTCTTGCCGCAGAAGGAGCAGACCTTGGCGCTTTCGTTCTTGACTTTGCTCATTCCGCCTCTCTGGTGAACACCCGGTCGACTACGCCGTATTCTACCGCCTCTTGGGCGGACATGAAACGGTCGCGCTCCATATCGGTCTCAACTTCCTCTTCGGATCGTCCGGTATGCTTTGCGAAGTAGCTGGTCAGCAGTTTCTTCAGGCGCACGATTTCGCGCGCCTGGATGCCGATGTCGGTCGCCTGTCCCTGCACGCCTCCCCACGGCTGGTGAATGAGCACGCGCGAGGAGGGCAGCGCGTAACGCTTGGTTTCCGCTCCCGCGGCGAGGAGAATCGCTCCCATGCTCGCGGCCTGGCCGATGCAGATGGTAACCACGTCCGGCTTGACGTACTGCATCGCGTCGTAGATCGCGAGCCCGGCCGTGACCGACCCGCCGGGCGAGTTGATGTAGAGATTGACGTCCTTCTCGGGATCCTGGCTCTCGATGTAGAGCAGCTGTGCGATGACCGTATCCGCCGAGATGTCGTCGATCGGCCCGTCGAGGAAGACGATGCGGTCCTTCAGCAGACGCGAGAACACGTCCCATCGTTCGAGTCCGAAGCCGCTCTGTTCCTGGATCGTCGGCACGAAGACCGACCGTTCCGGGACGCGGTTCTGAAGATTGTCGTTGCTGTCGTCGCGATAGGTATCGTTCATGGGTAGGTCCTTGCGGTCAAGTTATTCATTGCGACCGAGCAAGTCCAGGAAGCTCATCTTGTCGCCCTTCTTGACCTTTGTCTCCTCGAGGAGCTTGTCGAAGAGCTTGCGCTCGCGCACCTGGCGGCTGACGTAGTCCATCATGCCCTGGCTCTCGTAGTACTGCTTGAGTTGGTCCTTCGTCGCGCCGCCGCTCGCGGCCTGGCGATCGAGCTCGGCCTCGACCTCCTCGTCGCTTACTTCGATGTCCTCGTTTTCAAGAATCTTCTGGACGGCGAGCTGACCCTTGAGCTGGGTGATCGCCTGGTCACGCCACTCCTGCTGGAGGTCTTCCTTCGTGCGCCCCTGCGCCTGCAGCAGCGAAAGCACCTGGTCTTCCTGCATCCTCAGCTGTTGTACGAAGTTCTGCCACGAGTTCTCGAGCTCCGCCTGGACCATCGACTCCGGAACGGGGATGGTCGACGACTCGACGATCTTCTCGACGAGCGCCCCGGTCTTGCGATCGCGGAGGCGCGCCTCCACGGTGTTCTCGAGCCGTTCCTTGATGTCCTTCTTGAGGTCGTCGATCGTTTCGTAGGCGTCGCTGATGTCCTGCGCGAGGTCGTCGTCGATCTCCGGCAGCTGACGCTCCTTGATCGCTTTCAGGGTGATCCTGAGCTGTTTCTTCTGGCCGGCGAGGTTCTCGTCCTCGAAGTCCTCGGGGTACTCCTTGTCGACGATCTTCTCCTCGCCGGGCGCCATGCCGAGGACGTCGTCGTCGATCTTGTAGACGTTGTACCCCGAACCCTGGGTGAACACGAAGTCCTCGCGTTTCGTCTCTTCGATCTCGTTGCCGTCGGCGTCGAGCTCGCAGTAGTCGACGGTGACGATGTTGCCCTCGTCGACGGTGCCTTCCTCCTTGTCGATGACGATCGCGTTTTGCTCCTGCAGCGCGGTGAGCTCGCGCTCCTCGTCTTCCTTCGTTACCTTGACCTGAGGCACCTCGATCTCGAGGCCCTTGTACTCACCGAGCTCGATTTCCGGGTACACGTCGTAGACCACCGAGTAGGTGAGGTCCTTCTCGATGTCGAGGTCGAGCTCGCCGTCGAGACTCGGCTGCGAGTAGGGCAGCGGTTTCTCGTCGATCTCGTCGAAGACGCTCTTCAGGCTCTCTTCGAGCACCTTCTGAGACGCCTCGAACTTGATGGATTCGCCGAACTTGCGCTCGAGGACCTCCGGTGGGACGTGCCCCTTGCGGAATCCCTTGATCTGCGCGCTCTTCGCGTACTCCTTGAGCAGGGACGAGTATTGGTCCGCGAGCGATTCCTGGGCGACCGTGATCGTCAGCTTGACCGCGGAATTATCGAGGCGTTCGACGTTCTTCTCTTTGACCAAGGGAATATCCTTACCGGTGAAATTGCCGGCGGATCGGCTGGCACCGATCGGCCGCACTTGCCGATTAGGATAGTGAAAAAAAAACGACCTGGAAAGTCCAGGTCGTCGGCACCAGCACTCCGGTGCAAGAGCGGGAGACCGGATTCGAACCGGCGACATCCACCTTGGCAAGGTGGAGCTCT
>CAYWJH010000103.1:0-3432 GCA_964458555.1 uncultured Spirochaetaceae bacterium
AATCTGAATGTACCGCCGCCCGTGGGATGCGGCAACATCGCGACGAGCGGAAGCGACGCTGGCGGGACGGAGCCTACTCGCGCCAGCGCGTCGATGAGACGCCCGGAAGGCGGCGGAAGTGGACCAGATTCGCCGTCACCACGACGGCGTCGTGCGCCGCGGCGACCGCCGCGATGGCGACATCCAGGTCGTCGATCATGGTCCCCTGGTGCTCGAGGTGCGCCTTGATCGTCCCGAACCACTCGGAGGCGCGTGGCGTCCATTCGAGCACGCGCACCGTGCCCAGCAGCCGGTCGCGCTCGCGCTCGAGGAGCGTGCGCCGCTTCGAGTTCTCGGGGAGTCGTCGGATGCCGTACTCGATCTCGGCGACCGCCGGCGGAGCGGTCACGATGTCTCCCGGACGGCGCACGCGAAGGTAGGCGAGCATCTCCTCGTCGTAACGCATTGCGGCCGAAAAGGCCGTCGTGTCGAGGAGGGAGATCATAGGAGCGGAGCCCCGCGGTTTCGGCGGGCGGCGTCCACGGCACGCTCGAGCTCCGCCGTCGCTTCCTTGAGCAGGCTCCGATCGGAGGGGTCGCCGGGCGGCTCGAAGAACGCCTGCGGCCACTCGCCTGCGTCCTCGCTGATCGTGCGCTCGAGCGATTCGAGCACGAGGCGGTTGCGGCTCAGCCCGCGACGCCGAGCGATCGAGTCGACACGAGCGAGGACGTCGTCGGGGATGTGCACGGTCGTCGATGACATAAATAGAATATATTCAGTGCATCGTCGGAGGTCAACGTGCTCCGCGGCGCCCGCCTGGCTCGCTTGTCCCCCGGCGTAGCCTGCACTACGTTGGAAGACGATGCCCGACTCCCGCGCGACCTCTGGCACACCTTCACGCGCCGCACTCACGATCGCTTCGGCCGCTTTCGTACTGCTGTGGAACTCCGGGTTCATCGGCGCGGAGTTCGGCCTGCCCTACTCCGGGCCCTTTACCGCGCTCTTCTGGCGATACCTCGCGCTGACGGGGGTCACGGCGGCGATCGTGCTCGCCCGCGGCGAGCTGCGGCGCGTCGGCGCTCGCCACCTTGGGAGCGTCGCGCTCGTGGGCGTCCTCTCGCACGGCGTGTGGCTCTCGTGCGTCCTCGTTTCGATCGACCGCGGAGTACCGGCGGGCATCGTCTCGCTCGTGGTCGCGCTGCAGCCGCTGCTGACCGGGGCGTTCTCCGGGCTCGCCACCGGCGAGCACACGAGTGCCCGGCAATGGATCGGGCTCGTGGTCGGATTCGCCGGGGTGGCGGTGGCGGTGGGGGGTCGGCTCACCGGAGGCACGCCGGCGGCCACCGGCTACTACCTTCTGCCCTTCGGTTCGGCCGCGGCGATCACGATCGCGAGCCTGATCCAGCGGCGCCGAGAGCTCGACGGTTCGGGCGCCGGCTTACCGCTCGCGCTGCAGCTCTTGATCCAGTCGGCCGCGACCACGCTCGCGCTGCTCGTTCCCGCCTTCGCGTTCGAATCCCTCGAGGCCGAGTGGGTCGCCCCGTACGTCGCGAGCATGGTCTGGCTCGTCCTCGCGGTATCGCTCGGCGCGTACGCGCTCATGTGGCGGCTGCTCGCGCTGTCGAGCGCGACCCGCATCGCGAGCCTCTTCTTTCTGGGACCGCCGGTCACCATGCTGATGGCGTGGGCCGCGTTCGGCGACGCCGTGGTCGCGACCGACCTGCTCGGGCTCGCGGTGGCGGGAAGCGGGGTGATGCTCGTGACCATGCGGCGCGGCGCGCAGCGCGGATAGCTCGCGCCGCCACCGAACCGGCGGTTGCGCCGAGCGCTCAGGCCGAACCTTCGACCGCCGTGTCGAGCGCGAGCTCGATCATCTCGTGGAAGCTCTTCTCGCGTTCGCCGGGCGGAAGCTCCTCGCGCGTGACGAGCGAGTCGCTCACCGTGCAGACGGTCAGCGCGCGGGCCGATGCGCGGGCGGCGAGCGTGTAGAGCGCGTTCGTTTCCATCTCCACCGCGAGCATTCCGTAGCGCGCCCACTGTTTCCACGCGTCGGGGTCGTCCTGGTAGAAGGTGTCGCTGGAGACGATACCGCCGGCGTGGAAGCGAAGCTCCCGCTCGCCGGCGAGGCGGCAGGCGCGGGCGAAGAGCTCGTAGTCCGCCGGCGGCGCGTAGTCCATGCCGCCGAACCGGAGCCTGTTGTGCGAGCTGTCGGTGGAGGCGGTCATGGCGATGACGACGTCGCGCAGCCGCACCTCCTCGCGGTACGAACCGCACGACCCGATGCGGATCAGCGTCTTCGACCCGTAGTCGCGCAGGAGCTCGTTGACGTAGATGGACAGCGAGGGCATGCCCATGCCGGTACCCTGGATCGATACGCGCGTACCGCGGTAGGTGCCGGTGAATCCGAGCATGCCGCGGACCTCGTTGTAGCAGGACGCGTCGTCGAGGAAGCTCTCCGCGGCAAACTTGGCCCGCAGCGGGTCACCGGGCAGCAGGACGATGTCGGCTATCTCGCCTCGTTCGGCGCTGATGTGGACGCTCATTCGTCCAGTCTACCGATGCGCCGGCGCTTCGCACATCCCCCGCCGCTGCGGGCGCGGCCCTACGCCCCGGAGGAGTACGGCCTCGACTGGATGCCAAGCCCGCCGTCGACGGCGAGCACCTGTCCGGTCGTGAAGCTCGAGTCCTCGGAGGCGAGGAAGACGGCGGCCCCGGAGACGTCGTCGGGCACGCCGATGCGCACGAGCGGCGTGGCGAAGTCGCTCGGGTCGGCGCGGGCGATCGTCTCCTCGTCGGGCCGCTCGACCGCGACGCCCTGCACCGACGCAGGGCTGATCGCGTTGACGCGGATGTTCCACGGCCCGAGCTCGACCGCGAGCGCGCGGGTGAACGCCTCCACCCCACCCTTGCACGCGTCGTAGGCGACCATCCGGCGGTGCGCCTTCGTCGCCCCGATCGACGAGAAGTTGATGATCGTGCCGCTTCGCTTTTCGACCATAAGGCGGACCGCGCGCATGGACGCGCGGTAGAC
Organism: uncultured Spirochaetaceae bacterium; assembly: GCA_964458555.1. Lineage (GTDB taxonomy): Bacteria > Spirochaetota > Spirochaetia > DSM-27196 > SLST01 > SLST01. Next base: position 3,011 of record CAYWJH010000103.1, read on the forward strand.
GCTCGTGAAGTTGTTCTCCGCGAGCGCGGGGTCCACCTCGTGCTGCACGTCGTAGACGTACGACTCGTCGCGGTCGGTCATCACCACCCGCGCGCCCTCGGCGAGGTAGCGCAGCGTGATCGCCTTCCCGATACCTCGGCCGCCGCCGGTAACGATCGCCGTCTTGCCTTCGAGTCTCATATCCACTCCTCCTCGTCGCCGACCGGTTCGAGCTCGACGACCACCGCGTCCTTCGCGTCGATCGTCAGGGCCAGCGCGGAGTCGCCCACCGCCCGCGCATCCGCGCCGCCGCGGAGCTGGTCGCGCAGCCGAACGCGGCCGGCGAGCGTGCACGTCGTCGTCACCGCCGACTCCGATGCGTTGAACGCCCAGAGGAAGATCGAGCCATCCGCGCGTGAGAGACGCGTGCGCACCGGACCCGT
>CAYWJH010000103.1:3532-11876 GCA_964458555.1 uncultured Spirochaetaceae bacterium
CCGTCGTCGTAGGTCCCGATGGTCGACCCGGTGGTCGGTTCGTACGACTGGCGGTAGAGGCCGCCCCGGATCCGGGCACCGTCCACGGTGAGGTGGAGGTCGTCGAGGATGTCCGGCATGAACGCCACCGAACGCTCGACGCAGCCGAACAGCCGGTCGAGCCCGTGGTTCGGCTGGACCTCCCCCACGTGCGCATCGTCGCCGAAGTAGCCCGAACACCCGTCCGAGAGGAGGTGGCCGCCACGCTCGACCCACGCGGCGAGCGCGTCTGCGTGCTCGCGCGAGAGCATGATCGGGTACGGGAGGCAGAGGACGTCGTACTCGTCTATGTGGTCGACGAGCACGAAATCGGCCTGGACGTTGCTGTCGAAGAATCCCCGGTAGACGCCGTGGACCGCGTCGGCGTACGAGTCGTAGCCGCTCTGTTCGGCAAACAGGTAACTCAGTAGCTGGGACTCGCGCACGACGACGATCCCCACCTGGCCGCGCACCGGCGCGGACTCCATGAGCTTCGCCTGCCGCGGGTCGTTCGCCCACCTCGCGATCTCGCTGGCTATCGCCGATCGCTCGGTCCGCGAGCCGTCCATGCCGTACGGCCCGAAGGCGCCGAAGAGCGGCCCGTCGAGCAACGGCCGCCACCGGGGGAAGAGCACGCCGCGCGCGCCGCCGGCGAACGAGATCAGGTTCCAGAGGCGGATGTCCTCGGGTGCGGTGATGCGACCGTCCTCGGGGGGTCGGCCGACGACCTGAGGCTGCAGCCACAGCGGTCCGCCCTGCGCCTCGGCGTGCCAGAAGGTCTTCCCGCGCGCCCCGGAACGCGTGAGGTCGACCGCCTTCCACGCCTTCCAGAACTCGGCGCCCTGGCGCGACGGCGCCCACGTGAAGCCGTAGACCTGAACCTTCGACGCGGCGAGCCAGTCGTCCGAGCCGGCCGGCCCCATGTTCACGAGGCTGTTCGCCGTGCCGTGCGCTGCGATCAGGCTGTTCTGATCGACCTCGCGGATCGTGTCGATGCGCCACTGCATCTGCTCGTAGAAGTTCTGCCGGCGGAACTCGAGCCAGTCGAGCGACTCGGCGTAGGGGCCGAGCGTGCGGGGGATCTGCACATCGGCCCACTCGGAGTAGCTGAAGCGCTTCCACGCCTTCGCGAGCGCGTCGAGATCGCCGTACTTCGCGCGAAGCCACTCGCGAAAACGCGCGGCGGTACGATCGCAGAAGCAGATGTCCGGCGCGTAGAAGCACTCGTTCCACACGTCGTAGCCGAGGAGCGCGGGGTGGTCCTTGTAGCGGCCGGCGAGCGTCCTGAGGAAGGTCCCCACGAGCTCGCGCGAGACCCCGCTGTCGAGGCAGAGCGCGCCGGCGTTCCCGCGGGCGAATCCGCCGGTCACCGAGCTCCCGCCCATCTGGCTGTGCACCCGTCGTCCGTCGGGCGTCATGAACAGGTGCTCGGCGTGCACGCGGAACGCCCACTCGGGGATCGCGTTGCTCATCTCCGCGATGACGACCGAAAAGCCGTGCTTCGCGGCGAGGTCCATGTGCGCGTCGTAGTCGGCCCAGTCGAAGGCGCCGGGCGCGGTCTCGATCGATCCCCACAGAAACCAGTGGCGGAAGATGTTCATCCCGTCGTCGCGCGCCGTGGCGTAGTCGCGCTCCCAGTCCGCGCGCGGCGGGTTGGACTTCCTGAAGTAGACCGCGCCGTAGGGTACCTGTACCGGTATGCTCTTCATGCTCGCTCCGTATCGTGTCCGGGCGCCCACTATGCACGCCCGTCAGCCTGGTGTCCACCTCGCGGGAGCGTTCCTCCCGGGCCCGCGTGACGAGCGTCCCCGCCTCCGGTAGTATGTCCCTCGCATGAGCAAGCTACGAGTCGCCGTCGTCTTTGGGGGCCGATCGGCCGAGCACGAGGTCAGCCTCCTCTCCGCGCAGAACGTGGTCGCCACGCTCGACCCCGAGAAGTACGAGCCGATACTGATCGGGATCGATCGCGAGGGCCGATGGTACCTCAACGAGGGGTCCATGCGGGTGCTCGACGCGGCGGACGTCGCCCGCATCAGGCTCGCCGCCGACTCCACGCCCGTCGGGCTCGTGTCCACCGGCCCCACGAGCAGGCTCGTGGCGAACGGCGGCGACGAGCTGGGGTCAGTCGACGTCATCTTCCCGGTGCTCCACGGACCGTACGGCGAGGACGGCACGATCCAGGGGCTCGCGAAGCTTGCGAATATCCCGTGCGTGGGCGCCGGCGTCCTCGGCTCGGCAGTCGGCATGGACAAGGACGTCATGAAGCGCCTCCTGCGCGACGCCGGCATCGCGATCGCGCCTTTCCTCGTCGCGCGGTCCGGCCGCGGGCCGGCCGCCGACGAGCCCGGCGTCCCCTCGTTCGACCGAGCCCGCGAGGAGCTGGGTCTGCCGCTCTACGTGAAGCCGGCCAACCTGGGATCATCGGTAGGCATCTCCCGCGCGGAGACCGAGGCGGAGTACCGCGCGGCGGTCGAGGAGGCGTTCGCCTACGACCGGAAGGTGCTCGTCGAGCAGACGGTGCGCGGGCGCGAGATCGAGTGCTCGGTCCTCGGCAACGACGAGCCGATCGCGAGCGTGCCGGGCGAGGTGGTGCCCGCAGACGGCTTCTACTCCTACCGCGCGAAGTACGTGGACGAGAACGGCGCAGAGCTCCGCATTCCCGCCGACCTCACCGACCGGCAGGTCCGCGTCGTGCAGGAGACCGCGCTGGCGACCTTCGAGGCGCTCTGCTGCGAGGGGATGGCGCGCGTCGACGGCTTCCTCACGAGCGACGACACCTTCGTGGTCAACGAGATCAACACGATCCCCGGCTTCACCCGGATCAGCATGTACCCGAAGCTCTTCGAGGAGAGCGGCATCGCGCCCGCGGAGCTCACCGACCGGCTCATCCGGCTCGCGGTCGAGCGGCACGAGGCGGAGGCGAGGCTGCGGCTGACGCCGGGGGAGTGAGCCGCGCTACACCCGCAGCCGCTGCGCGGTCTTGCGGTAGTTCACCTGCTCGGCGGCGAAGTCGAGCGTGATCTGCCACTTCTGCATCGTCGTCGCCCCCACGATCACCTCCTCGGAGCACCCCGGCAGGATGATGAACTCGTCGGAGAAGCGCGCCTTCGAGTCGTCGAAGCGGAAGTCGATGCCCACCCGGTGCGTGGCGGCCATGAGGTGGCCGGCCTCGGCGGTCTCGAAGATCCAGTTCTCCGGATCCGGGAGGAGCACCGGCGTCTCGAGCTCCTCTGCGATGTCGGGGCGGATCAGCGAGTAGCTCGCGCCGGAATCGAAGAGCGCGCGGCAGCGGCGCCGGCCGCGCGATCCGACGAGCAGTACGTCGTGTTCGAGGATCATCTGTCCCTCCTGACGAGGTATACAGGTGACTTTCAATCGGCGCATCACAACTCTATGATGCGCCGGCTCCGACGCCCGGTCAAGCGCCGGCGGGTTGGGTCGCCCGCGGGCCGCGGCGTACCCGACGCCGGTGCCGCTCAGGGTCACGTCGATGCCCGGTTCGTGGCGGACGAAGCGATAGGCCGCCTCGGGAAGCGTCCGTGCGTCGCTCTCGCGCGTGACCGGCAGCACCCGCTCGTCGTGAGCCCCGTCCTGCCGAGCGGTGCGTAGTCCATCAGTCGATCTCCTCCGCGAGCGCGCGCACGAGATCGCCGGTCTCGTCCGCCGGAGCCGCCGCGCGCAGCGCGTCCCGATCGTAGCGCACGCCGACGAGGGTGTCGCGCAGCCTGCGACTCGCATCGTCGGCCTCCACCGCGGCGATCCGGCCCTTCTTCACCGTGAGCCGCAGCGTCACCGGGGTCTCGAGCGTTCTGCCGCCGCGCGCGCGTCGCAGCTCGACGCTGCGCACGAAGGTGGGTGTGTGGCCGTAGAGCCACTCCCAGCCGGAGAGCTCGGCGGCGCGCCGGGAGAGCTCGTCGTCGCCGAGGCGCAGCGCCAGCCGCTCTCCGGCCGCCGCGCCGTACTCGTCGGCGAAGGCGGCTTCGAGCGCGTCCCAGAGCTCGGCGTGGCTCAGGCCGGGCCGCGCAGCCCCAAGGTTCGTGACAGAGGACCGGACGCTCGCGGTCGCCTTCGTCTCGATGAGCGCGGCCCGGGGCGTGAGGTACGCGGTGAGCGAGTCGAGGTCGGCGCAGACGAGCAGCGTCCCGTGGTGGAGCGAGCGCCCCCGGGTGTGACGGAAAGCGTTGCCCGAGATCTTGCGGTCGCCCACCCGCAGGTCGTTGCGGTCGGTCTTGTGCGCGTCGATGCCGAGCGAGGTGAGCGCGGCGATCACGACGGCGAAGTGCCGCTGCTGGTCGTAGTGTTCCGAAGGCGCGAGGAACGAGAAGTTGGTGTTCCCGCCGTCGTGGTAGACCGCGCCGCCGCCGCTGATTCGGCGCACGAGACGAACGCCATCGGCCTTCATGCGCGGCAGGTCGCACTCGACCCAGGGGTTCTGGTGCCGGCCGATGACCACGCACCGGTCGTTACGCCAGAGCATGAGCGAGGGCCCGTACACCTCGACGGATTCGAGCAGGCGCTCTTCTACCGCGAGGTTCGTAGTTGGATCGGTCGTGTCGAGTCGGACGACGGGCATGGTCAGGCGCTTCGGCGCTGCCGGTCAGGGATCGATGCGGATCTCGGCGAGCAACCCGTAGTGGTCGGAGGGGTGCACGCCGTAGGTCGGTCGGCTCAAGATCACCGACGCGCTCCTCGCCACGATACCCTCGCCGCGGATGAAGACGTAGTCGTACCGCGCGCGCTCACCCCCGGCGGCTGCGAGCCCGTGCTCGATGATGTTCGCGTTCGTCGCCGCGTCCCACGTGGTGCCGGCGCCGCGCCCGACGACCGACCAGACGTCGAGGAACCCCGCGTCGCGGAGGACCTGGATCTCGTCGGAGTCCGGCAGCGCGTAGAGGCTGCCGGCGAGGATCACCGGTTCGGAGCCGGCGAGCTCGTTGATGAACACGACCGTTTCGCGCGCCTCGCGACGGCGTCGCTCGCTTCCCTCGACGGCGCGCTCCATGAGTCGCGTGAGCTCCTTGCCGTCAATGTCGCTCTCGTCGTACCGGTCGACGAGCTCGACGAGCCGCTCGCGGCTCGCCTGCGGCGACGGTGTCCAGCGCGTGGTGAACACGTGGACCGTGCGGCCTTCGGCCTGCAGCTGCGCGGCGAGCACCTGGCTGCCGGTGCCGAGCTGGAAGGCCGCGACGTTGCCGGCGCCTGGCCCGGCGAGCTGCTTCACCGCGGCGAGCGTGAGGCTACGTCCGGGGGGCGCGAGGATCGCCTCGCCCTCGCGAAGGTTCACCGGCAGTCCCACCGGCCCGATCCGCACGCCGCCCTGGCGGACGTCGTATACCGCGTCGTAGCCCAGCTCGGCGCCAAGCCGGTCCGCGTAGTCCGGCAGCGGGTTGGCTTCCTGGACGGCCACCACGTCGGGCTCGAGCGAGGCGAGACCGTCCGAGAGGAGGTCGAATCGGAAGGCGCGCGTCGCGCGATCTTCGTAGGTGCCGACGCTGAAGGCTCCCTTGTACGTGAGACCCGACCAGACGTTGACGGTTGCGACGGTGATGTTCTCGGCGGCGGCGGTCGCGGCGACGCCCAGCAGGGCGAGGGCCGCGCACGCGAAGGTGAGCCTTCTCATGCTCTCATTCTACGGCGCGCTCACCCCTTTCTCAAGCTCGTTTTTCTCGCGGGGCCGAGGGGGCGGACGCCGCGCCGGCGCGCGGGAAGCGAATGTAGGGCACGACCGCGCCGTTCTTGTCGCCCTCGGTTCCGTCGTAGGTGACGGTGATCGTCGGAACCCCGACGACCCGCTCGATCAGCTCGCTCAGCGCCTCGGTGACGAGCGAGGGGCAGCAGAACGCCGGGCTCGTCTGTACGAAGACCGAGATGTCCGGGTACTGCGAGACGAGGTGCAGGATCTTGAGCGCGTTCTCGTACGACTCGCCGGCCTGCTCGAGCACCAGGTTGAAGCGGCCCAACTCGTCCTCGAGACCCGGCCGGCGCCACTCCACCGAGGGCCCCACGAGGTCGGCGACCTCGCGATGGTATCGCTTCTCGAGCTGCTCGATCGCTCCGAGAATCAGCCGCAGCTTCGCGACTCGGGCGAGCTCGCGCCGGCGGAGCATCCGGTCGAAGCTCGCACCGGCGATGATCTTCACGTAATCGCTGTACGGCGTGGTGACCGCCTCGCCGCCGGCCTCCTCGATCGACCGGATGAGATTCTCGTTCATCACGTCGTTGTCCCGGACGTAGAGGTCGCCAAAGATGCCGACCTTGGGTCGCTCCTCCCGGCGCACGGGGATCGCCCGGAACTCCTCGGCCATCCGGCGCAGCGCGCGCAGCCGGTTGCCCTTGTACTCGAACAGCGTCTCGAAGCGCTGCCGCCACTCGGCTACGAGCCGATCGGTCTGCCCCGGATTGACCTCGTACGGCCTCGTGCGGCACGCGAGCCGTCGGAGCCATCCGCCGAACTGGTAGGCGAAGTAGGCGCCGACGGTCGCGCTCGCCGAGATATCGGTATAGGTGAACTCGCCCAGGTAGACTCCCAGGTCGGGCATACCTTCGCTCTCGAACACGCCCTTGAGGAAGCGGGGGTAGAGCGGGATACCGCACGACCAGTTCCCGCGTCCCATCCATAGCACGGTCTGCGCCGGGTCCAGATCGTGCTCGCGGACGTGGTCCATCGCCTCCTGCGCGACCGCGCTCACCGGTATGCACTGCCCGGTGTTGAGCCGCATGCTCTTCTGGATGGACAGCGGCGTCTCCTCGAGCGCGACCGCGCGGATGCCGTGACCGCGAAGGTTCGCCACGAGCAGCGGCGAGGTGATCGGATCCCAGTTGGGGAAGAGGAGCGTCTTCTCGCCGATCGCCTCTTCGAGCAGCGGCGAGACTTCGGGCATCTCGCGCGTGGAAACGGCCGACATCCCGGCGGCGCGCGCGGCCGCCTCGCGGTGATGGTTTCCGAACGCGCGGATCGCCGCCTCGATCCTCGTCTCGTAGCCCACATTCGAATCGTGGTCGTCGAGCTGAAGGATGAGGTAGGGTTTGTCGCGCTCGTCCATGATCCGCTTGAACGCGCCCATGCAGAACGCGTCGGGCGCGCACTTGAAGCTCGTCACGAACACGGGGTAGAGCCCCGGCGTGCGAGCGATGTAGTCGGCGGCGAGCAGGATGTCCGCCGCGTAGCGCCAGTGCACCCCCTCGATGAGCTCCTTCGACGCGTCGCTCGGGAGCGCACGCGGCAGCATGTCCTGGTAGAAGCAGCGCACGCCGTGACGGCCGAAGATGTCGGGGATCTTCTTGTTCATCGCCGGATCGAGCGCGGTGTACGGCCGGCCGAGGAGCACCACATCGGCCTCCTCCGGACGTCGCTCCTCCTCGAACGCGCGCTTGAGGAACCGCGCCGCCTGCTCCTGCGCCTCGCGCGCGACGCGCATCGCCCGGCGGACCTCGTTCGGGTGGATCTGCGCCGACGGGACCGCCGTCTCGAGCGCCCGCGCAAACTCGCCCGCAGGATCGCGGCCGCCGCCCCACATGACCGGCATGAGCAGCCGCTCGCTCTCCTCGGGCCTGACCGCGCCCTTTACCACCGACGGCGTGAACTGCGTGTAGTAGCAGTAGGCGCGTCGGCGGTTGTCCGGGTCGGGCTTCTCGAGGTGAATAGGCACGAAGATCAGATCCGCGTTATCGAGCAGGTCGGCCACCTGCCCGTGGAAGGCGGCCACCGGGGTGCAGAACTCCGCGCCCTGCAGCTGCTTGCCGCGCGAGAGCATCTCCCCCTCGTTGCGCGGCAGCGTGGTGCGGAAGCCGAGCTCGACGAAGACCCGCTGCCAGAAGCTGTGCTCCTCGGCGAGGTGGAGCCCGGTGGGGATGCCGATGGTCGGCAGAGCCGCAGGGCGCGCGCGGCCGCCGCGGCTGACGTTCCGGTTGAGCCTGCGTCTCGTCGCGATCAGGTCGAAGCCGCTCGTGTTCGCGCTGACGAACGACGGAGTCTGGTAGTCGCGTCCGCAGAGGAAGCCGTAGGCGACCTCCTCGCCGCCCACCCGCGCGACGGTGAGCCGGCAGTGATTCGTGCAGAGCGTGCAGCGTTCGCTGCGGATGGGGATGTCCGCGCGGTAGAGGCCGATGCCGCGGAACCTCGTCTCGCCGGCCATCTCGTCGCGACAGGTGAGCGCTGCCCCGAACGCCCCGGTTACGTGGCAGTAGCGCGAGACGACCATCGGCTTACCCAACCGCTGCTCGAACGCCGCGACGAGCCCGCGGTTCTTCGCGGTCGCCCCCTGGAAGCACACCACATCGCCGATCGCCGCAACGTTCGCGACCTTCTGCAGGTAGTTCTCGCGGA
>CAYWJH010000104.1:0-11786 GCA_964458555.1 uncultured Spirochaetaceae bacterium
CTAACGATAAGAAAGTACGCAAGGCTCGATTTGGCCTTCGCGGACCTGCAAGGTCAGTGACAGTCAACGAGTGTAGCGCCAGCGTCTGAGGTCCCCCTCACCATCGACGGCCCGGATCACACCCTCTGACAACACGACCACCCGATCCGCCGTCGCGAGTACGTCCCGGTAGGCGTGGTCGGTTATGACGATCCCGCGGTGATTCTGGGCAGCGATGCGACGGAGCTCTTCGCGCAGCGGGCCGCGGTGTAGCGGCTCGATCTCGGTGAACGGCTCGTCCAGCAGGGTGTACGCCGAGGGGAAAAACGCCGCAAGCAGGACTTCCAGGTAACGCTGCTCCCCGCCGGAGAGTGCGGCAACGCGCTCTTTCAGGAGCGGCTTCACCCGGCCGTGTCGGCTCACGATCGCCCGGGCCTCGCCTGTGGGCAACGCGAGCGAAACGATCCGTCGCACCCGCATCCGGCGCGGCAAATAGGGTTCCTGCGGAAGGTAGGCTACCGCCCCGCTGCGGAATGCGCGGTGCACAGCCTCGCCGTCAATGCCAAGGTGCATATGGTCCGCACCCAACGTTCCCAGAATCGCGCGCAGCATCGTAGTTTTGCCGCAGCCGTTGCGACCGACTACTCCGACGATCTCGCCTGGCCGGACACGCAGGTAGACTCCGGAGAGAACACGGTGCGATCCGTAGGCGTGCGACAGACTGTCGACTTCGAGCATCACACCCTCACCGTCACGAAGATCGCGGTGCCGGCGACGATCGCGAGGACCCACGATGCAGTCTGCAGGCCGATCGGTGCCCATCCGCCGCTTCGAAAAAGGGCGTATTCCCGGTGATGGGCAACCCCGAAGACAAGCACCGACAGCCAGTGGCCGGCAGTCGCGAGGACGAGCGCCCCTACCTCGATCCCCACGCGCGCGCTCACAACTCCCTCGATCAGACCCGCGCGACGCAGCAGCAGAAGCGCGATCGCGCCGAGCGTCGCGATCACGACGTTATACCGGAGGACGAGGCTGGAGTAGACGGCGAGAAGCCGAAGACGGTGGCGGGTGGGAATCCGCGATTGCACGCCGACATTGTAGCGTGCCGACCGGCCTGGGGGGAATCCGAGATGTCTTGACCGTAGCACACCCGATTCGCTGCCGATGACGCTTTCAGGAGCACGTGCACTCGCTGCCGGGGTCGACCTACCTCGCGACTCAAGGCGAGCCAATTGCCTTGGTGGATGAGGCGCGTTGGGTTATGATGAGTTCAGAACTACGATATGGAGGTACGCATGGGCATCCTCGCCCGCAGCGCGATCGTCGGAGCCGCCCTGATCACCCTCACCGCGTGTGCGACCCTCGGCCCACCTTCCGAGCCAGACGCGGAAATGGGTTATGTACTTGCGGAGCTGCGTAAAGAAGGTACGGGCTCCAGGATGGCCCTCCTCCTCGAAGGAGAGGAGACCGAGTATCTTCGGATCTCCGAAGACGAGGGCCTGCGCCTCTTCGCGGTCGAGCCAGGCACGTACCGTGTGGCCGCAATCGTGCGTGGCCGTACCAACTATGCCATCGCCTCCGACCGCCGTCTCATCGCACCGCTCGTTGTCGAAGCCGGCACCATCGTCTACCTGGGGGAGTGGGTGGTCCGATCCGATCCGCGCGGCGGTCGGCTCGCGATTGACTCCATCCGCAACTACGCCACCGACCATCTCGCCCGGCTGGACGACGCCTTCCCCGCGTTCGCTCGGCTCGCCCGCGGAACCTACTTCGCGGGCGAAGAGAACATCCGGCTCGACGCTCTCGAGGCTGGCGTGTTCGCCTTCCGGACGGTGACGAGCGCGTTCGAGCCGTTGGAAACCACACCGTTCTCGCGGGCAGCCGCGACAGCGGATCTTCTCGCCGCGTTCGCACTCCTCGGAGGGGCATCGGGGCCCGACGGTGTTGAGCTGATGCATCGGTTCTTTGGGTCTCTGCCGTCCACAACTCCGTCGATACCACTCGTTGCGGAAGCCGCGCTCGGCGGATACCTCGATGACGGGCAACCACTTCGGATGTTCGCCAGGCTCGCCCCGCGCGAGGCAAGCACGCCGCACGGCGGCGCAGTCACGGCCGTGACGGTGGAAAGCAACGCCGTCGTCGCGCGTGACGGCGACGGACCCGGCACGCGACGCGCGATATGGACGCGGGTTGGATTCGTCGACGCCTACGAGGCAACGTGGGTGATCTTCGGCAACGGACAGATCGTGCCGGTCGAGGTGCTGGAGGCCCGCGAGCGCGCGGAGCGGGTCCTGCGAAGCGAGGCATCTTTGCCGCAAGACGCCTTGGACGCAGCTATGGTTCTCGTGCGCGACCAGTCTTCGGAAAACGATCGACTTGTTGGAGCGTTGCTGTCGCGACTGAACGACACCGCCGACCTCGAACCTCGCATTCGCGCGCAGGCTCTGCACCTCGCGGTGGTCTTCTTCGCGGCCAACGGTGACCTCACTGCGGCCGAATCGCTGCTCGGCCGGCTCAGCGAGACCGAACCGTCCGCGGACGCCGATCGGATCGAGCGACACGGCCAAGCTCTCATTCATCTCGTTCGGGGAGCATCCGACCGCTGAACTCTTTCTGACCGGCGGCCATACGTGTGGTATAATGTAGGAGTGGTGTTCGAGGGTGCCGACCGGCATCCGCGGCAAGGAGGAGGTATGTACGAACCACCCGTCAGACAAGGCCGGTTGGACCGGCACTCCACCCCATTTTCCGAGGCGTAATGCCTGAAGCAATGTGATCAACCGAACGTATCTTCGCGATGCGACGGAATCAAAAAGCCGGCAGTCAGTGCCGGCTTTTTCCGTCTGGACCGCGGACGAGCCGCGACGCGCCGGAAGGGCGACATTGGACTTCGAGCCGGCAAACCCCCATATTCACGACTCGAAGGAATCGCCGTGCTCGACAGATCGCTCGAAGACATCCTGATCATCGTTCCCGTTATCCTCGTCTCGCTCACGATCCATGAGCTTGCCCACGCCTCGATATCGCTGGTTCTCGGCGACGATACGGCGAAGCGAGCGGGCCGCGTAACGCTGAATCCGCTGCGCCACGTGGACCCGGTCGGGTTCCTCATGATCGTCGTCATTGGGTTCGGATGGGCAAAGCCGGTCACCTTCGACCGCTCGAAGCTCGGAAAGCCGGTCCGCGACGAGATCCTCGTGGCCCTCGCAGGGCCGATCTCGAACCTGATGCTCGCGTTCGCGGGTGCGCTCGTGCTCCGGCTCATCGTCTACTCGGATGCGCTCGCGATGAACGCAGCACGCGAGACGATCATCGACGTGGGCGTGACCTTCTGCGTGATCAATATCGCGCTCGCCGTCTTCAACGCGCTACCCATCCCGCCGCTCGACGGTTCGCATATCTACACGAGTTTCCTCTCAGAGCGCAACGCCGAGCTGGCCGCGACCGTCACGAAGTACGGCGTTGGCCTCCTTCTCGTTCTCATCGTCCTCGGGCGCGTGACCGGGCTCAACCTTTTGCCGATCGGCCCGGCGATCGACGCGGTGTACGGGGCGATGCTCCGCCTTGTCGGGCTCGCGTAGGGAAGCTGCGGTAACGGTCCCTACGCGTCGGTCTTCATAATCAACGGCTGATGCGTCGCCTCGATCACGTCGCGCCAGAGGCTCGACTCGGGATCGATGCGATTCCGTTCGCTCACGCACATGGGAATGGGAATGTGGACAAAGACGTTGTTCACCTCGCTGATGACGATTCTCGTCTTGCCCGCCATCGCGGCGTGCGCCGCGTTGTTGCCCAGCCGCGAGCAGTAGAGCGAGTCGGTGGGCGCGGCGACGGCGCTGCGGATGATGTAGCTCGGGTCGATGTACTTCAGGTTGACCTTCATGCCGATCTCGTCAAAGTGCCGGCCGATCTCGCTCTTGAGGAAGATGCCGATGTCACCAAGCTTGCGGTTACCGCTCGCGTCGGTAGTCTCGTCGACGCTCAGAAGCTCCTGCCCCGCGCCTTCGGCGATGATGATCACGGCGTGGTTACGCCGCTCGAGTCTCGCCTTCAGCGCGGCGAAGAACCCCGACTCCCCCTCGAGATCGAACGGTACCTCCGGGACGAGGACAAAGTTGACGTCGTGGCTCGCGAGCGCGGTATGCGCGGCGATAAAGCCGGAATCTCGACCCATGACCTTCACGAGCCCGATGCCGTTGATCGCACTGTGCGCCTCCGAATGCGCCGACGAGACGGCGCCGGTCGCCTCGGCCACGGCGGTCTCGAAGCCGAAGCTGCGCTGGATGAAGGCGAGGTCGTTGTCGATCGTCTTGGGCACGCCCACGACCGCGATCTTCAGCCCGCGTTTCTCGATCTCGTGGGCGATCGCGAGCGCACCCTTCTGCGTGCCGTCGCCGCCGATCGTGAAGAGCATGTTCAGGTTCAACCGCTCGACCGTGTCGACGATTTCCTCGGTGCGCTCTCCCCCACCACGCGAAGACCCCAGAGCGGTACCGCCGATCTTGTGAATGTCGTCGACGACATCAGGGTTGAGGTCCATGGTGGGGATGTTGTTCTCCGGAAGCAGGCCCTGGTAACCGTAGCGAATGCCGCTGATGCGGCGCACGCCGTAGCGGTACCAGAGGCAGCGGGTGATCGCTCGAATGACGTCGTTGAGCCCCGGGCACAGGCCGCCGCAGGTCACGATGCCCGCGTGCACGTGGCTGGGCGGAAAGAAGATCCGTTCCCGTGGTCCGGCCTTCTGGAGGATCTGCTGCCCGGTGTAGCTCTTGCAGTCCTTCGACAAATCGGCCTCTATGTCGTAGAGCACGCGCTCGTCGTCGCGCACGTAGTTGGCGATGAGGTCGCCCTGGACGCGCGAATAGGTGACCGGCGACTCGATCCTGGGCTCGCCGAGGGTAGGAACGGTGAAGTCGTAGTCAATCGCCATTGGAAGAGCATAGTCGGTGCGATGTGGGCTGTCCAGAACCCGCGCGCGCCGCCGTTTGACGCATCGGCCGCGGCCGCCTATGCTCGGAAATGTCTGCGGGCCCGTGCCCGCGGAGCACGCGTCCATGGAGGCATCATGCGCATCGTAGTCATCGGCGGCGCCGGCTATATCGGTAGCCACGTCGCGCGAGCTCTGCTCGACGCCGGGCACTCGGTCACCGTCTTCGACAATCTCTCGCACGGTCTCCGGGAGAATCTCTTCCCGGAGGCCGATTTCGTCCACGGTGACATCCAGCACCCGCTGGAGTTACGCGCGGCGCTCGCCGGCGAGCCCGTCGCGGACGCGGTGGTGCACCTCGCGGCGGCAAAGGCGGCTGGCGAGTCGATGGTGAACCCAGAGAAGTACTCGGTGAACAACCTCGCCGGTACGATCAACGTGCTCAACGCGATGACCGACGTGGGCGTGAAGCGGTTCGTCTTCTCGAGCTCGGCGGCCGTCTACGGTGAGCCGGAGTATGTCCCGCTCGACGAAAAGCACCCCACCAATCCCATGAACTACTACGGGTTCACCAAGCTCGAGATCGAGCGGATCCTGCGCTGGTACGACGAGCTGCGCGGTGTGCGATTCGCGGCGCTGCGCTACTTCAACGCCGCGGGGTACGACGGCGCCGGTCGCGTTCCCGGGCTCGAACAGGATCCGGCGAACCTGCTGCCGGTCATCATGGAAGTCGCGATCGGCATCCGGGAAGAGCTCCAGATCTTCGGCGACAACTACGATACGCCCGACGGCACGTGCATCCGCGACTACATCCACGTCACCGACCTGGCCGCGGGGCACCTCGCGGCGCTCGAGTGGATCGGCGAGCACGACGAGTCGCTCACGGTGAACCTCGGGAGCGGCGTCGGTATCAGCGTGCAGGAGATGCTCGAAACCGCGCGAGAGGTGACAGGACGGCCCATCCCCTCGCGCGTGGCCGATCGGCGTCCCGGCGACCCGGCAGAGCTGATCGCAACCGCCGCGGAAGCAGAGCGCATCCTGAAGTGGTCGGCGACGCACAGCTCGGTGGAGGAGCTCGTGGAGACCTCCTGGAAGGCGTACCGCGCGGCAATGGGCGATACGTGTCATTGACCTTGCAGGTCCGTGAGGAAGTAAATCGTGTCCAGCCCGCAGATTGCATTCCTCGTGCGCGCGCGCGACGGCCGGCTCTGCCGGCGAGGGTCCAGATTATCGCAGGGTCGGGAGTTAGGAAGGATCAACCTGCAAGGTCGATGACACGCTACGGTAGCGCGCGCGCCAGGTGGATTGCCTCGACCTCGTCCTCGGAGACGACGAGCTCGATCGTCGTATTCCGGTAGAACCAGACGAGCGAGCGGTCGTCGATGACGCGTGGCTCGCCGAGGAGCTCGATCGCGCGATCGAGCTCCATGCCCACTTCGAGCCCGCCCCGGGTCGGCACCGATGGATCCGAGATCTTCACCGAAAGCAGGTACTCGCTCTCGGTCGCCACGTCGATCAGAAAGGTCACCTCGAGCCGGTCGTACTGCCACACGACGATCCGGGGGCTTCCGGCGCGTCCCGACTCCTCGCTCTCGGTCCGCGCAGCAGGCGCGCCCAGGTGCTCACGAACCGTGTCGCGATCGGCATCGAGTCCGAACTCGAAGGCCCATACGTCTTGCACGCCTCCGATGGCGGCGAGCTCGGGCAGCTCCGCGGACGCGTCTGCGTCGTCCGGCTCCTGAGGCTCGTCGGCAGTCGGCCTGTCGCACCCCCCGGCGGCGACGACGATCGCCGCGACGACGAGGAGCCGCAGGGCCCTGCGGGCAACGGACCCGCCGACCAACGACAGGTACCGGATAGGGGGCGCAAATGGCCACGCGGAGGCGATTCGGTGCGGATGAGCGGCTGCTTCACGGTCGGGTCTCATTGCCTGCGTTCCTCGATTTGACGCGCGGTTCGAGCTCGAAAGCGGGACAGTGGGCGCCGGTCGTCTCGAAGACGACCTGGCTCGGCATGCGCCGTGTCTTGATCCCGAAGACACGGCAGCCGCGCGGGAATCGCGGGTCCCAGGTGACGTGAAAGTGCGCGCATTTCAGACAGTTGGGGGCACGGTCGCCCATCGGTTCATCGTATCGGGATGACGCGGCTTGATCTACTCGGAAGACGGGATATGGTCTATATTGGAAGAAGGATACCGCACCGAGCGAATAAGGAGCTGACTATGGACAGGAGATTCTACCTATTGATCTTTCCGCTCGAGGCCCTCGTCGCGTCCCAGCTGACGCCCGAGCAGTTCGGGCAGTACATGGCGACCGGTCGGAAGAACGGGTCGCACGAGAAGCTGATGTTCATCGAGATCGAAGGCGGCTTCGGGAGGTTCTTCGACTGGAAGCACGCGGAGGAGAACTGCGTGCGCCACGAGGACGGCGAGCCGAAGCACTCGCTCTGGATGAGCACGTACCGCACGCTCGAGAACGTGCCCCTCTCGGCGATGAAGGAGCTCTATCTCGCCACGAATGACGGTCGGACGCTCAGGGTCGAGCCGCGCGAGTACGAAGCACCGACGGTCGAGCGCAAGTACTGGGTCTATCAGGAGCTCTGCCCGATCCGCCCGCTCGTCGTCAGCGCCTACGATCCGCAGACGTTCAGCGAGCACATGACCCACTCGGACATCAAGGTATCGGTACCCAAGATCGCCTTCTGCGACCTGAAGGTCATCAACTTCGACAACCTCGAAGACACCGGCAACGTGGGCAGCGTCTACGACACGAACCTCGAACACCTCAAGCAGTGCATCGTCTCGGTCACGAGCGAGGCGCAGACCAAGAAGGTGAAGAACGTCGAACGCAGCCGCACCGAGAGTTTCGGCTACCAGACGATCAACCACGGCGTCTACATCGGCGAAGGTCGCAACGTCGTCGAGTACAAGCTTCCCACGATCGACGAGATCAGGATGAACCACTTCGACTGGGGCCGCTCGGCGATGGTGCTGTAGCGCACAGATCGCAGCCGACCGCACTACCTCGAAGTCAGAGCCGCCTCCGGGCGGCTCTTTTTTTGCCACCGGGTCAAGATCGGGAGCTGAGGCGCTGCGCGCGCAACCCGGGAGCGCGCGACGCGCACGGGCCGCACGGCCGGCGACACCGCACTTGTCGGTGGCGGATTTCGGCGCCATACTGGAGCCGTGATCGAATACCATGCCCCCACCGACCGAGCATACCTGGTCGGGATCCAGAACGCGGACGAGCCGGGCGACGCAGGGGCGCTCCTCGCCGAGCTGCGCGCGCTCACCGAAACGCTCGGCCTCCAGACGGTCGGCGAAGAGACGGTGCGCGTGCGCGACGTCTCGCCGCGCTACTACCTTGGCAGCGGCAAGGCGGAGGAGATCGCCGAGCGGGCGCAGGACGCGGAGGCGGACGTGCTCATCTTCGACGAGGACCTCTCGCCCTCCCAGCAGCGCAACTGGGAGAAGCTCACCGGGGCGTCGGTGACCGACCGTCAGGGCATCATCCTCGACATCTTCGCCGAACGCGCGAACACGCGCGAGGCGCGCCTGCAGGTCGATCTCGCGCGCATGGAGTACCTGCTGCCCCGCCTCACCAGCGCGTGGTCGCACCTCTCGCGCCAGCGAGGCGGCCGTCGCGGAACCCGAGGCGAGGGCGAGACGCAGCTCGAGGTCGACCGGCGAATCGTGCAGCAGCGTATCGCCGCGATCAAGCGCGACCTCAAGGGCGTCCGCGGTCAGCGGGCGACCTCGCGCAGACAGCGCACCGAGCTTCCCGCTCCGAACGGCTCGGTCGTGGGCTATACCAACGCCGGGAAGAGCAGCCTGCTTCGCGCGCTTACCGGAAGCGAGGTGCTCGTGGCGAACAAGCTGTTCGCGACGCTCGATCCTGCGACGCGACGGCTCGAGCTCGAAGGGGGACAGGAGGTCCTGCTCACCGACACGGTCGGCTTCATCCGCAGGCTGCCGCACGGGCTCGTCCAGGCGTTCCGCAGCACGCTCGAGGAGACGCTGCTCGCCTCGTTCCTCGTCCACGTCATCGACGCCTCCGATGCCTCGGCGGTGGACCACGCGCGCATCACGCGCGAGGTACTCGACGAGATAGGCAGCAGCGATAAGCCGACGATCCAGGTGCTCAACAAGGTCGACGCGGTCGACGAGCGCGAGCTCGCGCTGGTCCGGCTCTCGTTCCCGGACGCCGTCGCGGTGAGCGCGATCGACGGCACGGGGCTCGACGACCTGCGCGCGCGCATCAGGGATGTCGTCACCACGACGTACGCGCGGATCGACGTGCAGATCCCCCACGCTCGCTCGGACCTCGCCGCGCTGATTCACCGCACCGGACGCGTTCTCGAGGAGCGCTACGTCGACGGCGTCGTTTCCATCTGTGCCGAGGTGCCGGAGCGGACGCGACGGATCGTCGAGGAGTACACGAGCGCGTGACGCCGGTCGCTCCCCTCGAAGTCCGCTGCACGGGCCTCGCCCGGCGCTACACCGACGGCGCCGAGACCATCGTCGCGCTCGACGGGTTCACCGACACCTTCGCGGCCGGCGAGATGGTCGCCGTGACCGGCCCCTCCGGGTCGGGCAAGAGCACGCTGCTCGCGCTCGTCGCGGCGATCGACTACGCCGACGAGGGCACGATCCACGTACGCGACGTCGAGCTCGGCTCGCTCGGCACGATCGAACAGGCCTCCTTTCGCGCGCACCACGTCGCCTACCTCTACCCCGAGCACAACCTCCTGCCCATGCTGTCGGTCTACGAGAACATCACCCTCGCGCTCTCGCTGCGGCGGCTTTCGGAGGCCGATCTCGATCTGCACGCCCGCACCGCGCTCGACCGGCTCGAGATCGGCGACATCGCCCATCGGCGCCCGGCTACGCTCTCCTCCGGCCAACGATCGCGCGCCGCGCTCGCGCGCGCGATCGCCGGCGAGACGCCGCTGCTCGTGGCCGACGAGCCGACCGCTCACCTCGACCGTGAGAACGCGCGAATGGTCGCGCGGCTGCTCGCCGACCTCGCCGCCGACGGGTCGCGTCTCGTCGTCGTCGCCACGCACGACCCGACGGTGGCCGGCTTCGCCACGCGAACGGTCCGTCTGCGTACGGCCGACGAGGAGTAGGCGGGTGGCGCGGGAGCGGACGGCGCGCGTACCCACCTGGCGACTGGTCGGCAGGCTCATCGCCTCGCAACCGGGCCAGACCGCGCTCGTCGGGCTTGTCTGCGCGATCGCCGCGACGGCCGGGATCGTAGCGCACGAGGTAACCCGTCGTGGGTTCGACGCGCTCGAGGCGAACTCCGAATCGCGCTACGGGTCGGTATCGGTCGTCGCCGCCGCTCGCTCGCCCGATCCGCCGCTCGTCCCGCTGTATCCGGTGATCGCCGACCATCCGCGCCTCGACGACCCGGGCGTGAGCGGGCGGCCGCGATCGACGCTCTGGATCACGCGCAGGGTCGAGGAGGCCGCGCACGAGATCGCCGGATCGATCGGACTCGATCTGCACCGTCGAATCGAGGCTGCGGCCGTGGCCTCGGATGGATCGATCCGCCGTCTCGTCGCCGTCGGGCCCGGCGATCCCGCGCGGGCGCCGGGTGGCCCGGCCTCCCGGGCGCCCGCGGCGGGCTCCGGTTCGATCGGTCCCGCCGCCGAAGGCCTCCGAATCGCGATTCGCCCGCTCGAGGGGACGCCGGTCACCTGGCACGAGCTCGCCCCGGATGCGGTTCTCGGCGTCGGGGCCGACGGCACCGTCTGGGTCCCGCTACGCCGGCTGGAGGCGATCGTCGTGCCCGAGTCCTCCACCGACCTCGGCAGCACCCCGGTGGCCACGCACCTCGTCGCGGCTACCCCGGCCATGAACCCCTTCGCCGTCGCCTTCGACCTCTCGCAGTTGCTCGCGGAGGCCGGGCACCCGCTCGCCGCGCGCGCCTGGCCGGAACTGGTCGGCGTCGAGCGGTACGCCGGCGCAGGCGGCGGGCTCTTCATCATCCGACCGCTCGCGCTCTTCGTCGCGGCGATCGCGGTGGCCGGAGCGGTCGCGGTTGCCGCGCGCAACCGGGTGCGCGACGTCGTCCTCCTGCGAACGATCGGGATGGACACGGCTCGAATCCGCGGACTCTTCGCGCGCGAAACGGCGGTCGCGTCGATCGCCGCCGCACTGCTCGTCACGACGGCGTTGCTCCTCGCGCGCGCGGCGGGGATGGAGGTCGATTTCGACGCGACGGTCCGCAGGACGCTCGCGGGTACGGCGGTCGTGCCGCCGCTCGTCGCCCTTCTCACGCTTCGTCGGGTCCTCGGCTCGCCCCTCGCGCGGATCCGACGGGAGGCCGATCTGTGAGGCTTGTCAAGCTTGCCCTCCGCATGGTCGTGGCCTGGCGGGGATCGGTCCACGCCGCAGTGGCTGCGACCGTCGCGGTGAGCGCGATCGCTACACTCGCCGCGTCCGTCGTCGTTCCGATCCGAGTCGCGGTGACCGAACGGTATCGCGTACGATTCGGCGGCGAGCTCGCGGCGGCGGTAGCGCCGTCCGAGGCCGAGTACGCCGCCCGCGAGGCGGAGGCCAGCGGCGCGCTCGTCTCGCTCGCCGTCCGCGAGGCGGCAACGCTCGACGCCGACGGCGACCTCCTGCTCGTTCGCCTCGTCCGGACCGACCTGCCCACCGAGCTCGCGTTTCGCGTTCTCACCGACGCGGTGGAGCTCGGCTCGCTCTCGCCGAACGACGCGGTCCTGCTCAGCCGCAACGGCGATGGCACCGAACGCGCGGTTGGCCGCGTCTCCACGCAGGACAGCGTGCACCTGGTGCGCATCGTAGGCGTGGCGGCTGCAGCGGCAGCAAGCAGTTCCAACAGCGCATCGGTGACGCCACCCATGGCCGAGA
>CAYWJH010000105.1:0-11428 GCA_964458555.1 uncultured Spirochaetaceae bacterium
CAAACGCCCGCGGTGCTTCATAACAGCAAGGTCGATGACAGTTTACGCGCGGCGGCGAGCCCGGACAGCACTGCGCCCTCCACCCGCGCCCCGGCAAAGGCGTCTCCCGCGAGTACGAGGCCGGCCGGCAGCCCGTCGGTCCAGGCGCCGGCGTCCAGCGGCTGGCGGGGGCGGCTATAGCGCCAACGCTTGACCTGCGTGGCCGCGAAGGAGACCCGCACCGGTTCCGGGAGAGCCTCCACGATAAGGCGTGCGAGCGCATCGTCGGATTCGTCGTAGTACGCTTCGCTGAACCCGGGCGCGCAGTGGACGGTAATCGCCGGGCCACGCTCGCTCACGCCCTTCGCGCGGTTGTCCGCGATCCACTCGATCGTGTCGTTCGCCTTGCGGAGGACGCCGGGGTCCGGAAGCGACAGCGGTTCCTCGGCGAGCGCGAGCAACACCACGCAGGGGTCGTAGTCGATCGCGTCGAGCGTCTCGCGCGCGGAGTCGCCAACCGGAACGTCGCCCGCATCGAGGAGCGCGAGCGTCTGCGGCACCGGCGGCGTGAGAATGAGCGAGTCGCTGCGGTATGTTCGTCCCGCGTCGGCGTCGATCGACCAGCCGGTATCGAGTGGTCGCACCGATTCGGCCTTCACGCCCAGCCGGACGTCGAGTCCCGTGGCGAGATGCTTTGGAATGGCGGTCATCGCGGGCGCTCCGCGGTAGCGGGGATGCCCGTCGCGCGCGGGTGTGTGAGGCCGATGCCCCCCGTCTGCCGCGGCGGTGAGCAGGCTGCCGTCGCCGGTGAACCCGTCGGCAAAGCCGTACGACCAGAGCGCGGCGATGCCGTCTGCAAGCCAGCGCTCCATGATCGACGCGAACTCTCCGCTGCGAACCGACACGAACTGTGCGCCGTGGTCGAAGGCCGCTCCGCTGAACCGTCTCGTCGCCATGCGCCCGCCGACGCCTCGGCCCTTGTCGAGGACGATGACGTCGCGACCCGCGTCCACGAGCCGCCGCGCCGCGGTGAGGCCGGCAATCCCGGCGCCGACGATAAGTACATCGCAGTGAGTCTTCATTACTGCAACATACGCAGGCCGAGGGTTCGTTGACCATCTGAAACCCGCGAAGTATCGTGGAGGTTATGAGCGATCTGCCTTTTGGCTCCCTGTACCGCCACGGATTCGCCCGGGTCGCAGTAGCGGTCCCCGAGGTTCGCGTCGCAGACGTGTCGTTCAACGTGGAAGCCACGCTCGAGCTCGCCCGCGAGGCCGACGCGAAGGGAAGCGTCCTCGTCACGTTTCCGGAGCTGGGCCTGACCGCCTACTCGAATGACGACTTGTTCGGGCAGGAAAGCCTCCTCGCAGCCGCGTGCGAGGGGCTGCAGCGCGTCGTCGACGAGAGTCGAAGCCTTCGCACCATGCTGCTCGTCGGGATGCCGCTGCGACACCGGGGTCGCCTCTACAACGCCGCGGTCGCTATTCATCGCGGAATCGTCGTCGGCGCTGTACCCAAGAGCTACATCCCCGACTACCGCGAGTTCTACGAGAAGCGTCAGTTCGCCTCGGGTGGCGACGTCCGGGGGCAGGAGTTGCAGCTGTGCGGACAGCGCGTGCCGTTCGGCGTGGACCTGCTCTTCGAGGCCGATTCTATCCCGGACCTGATCATTCATGCGGAGATCTGTGAGGACATCTGGGTTCCTATTCCGC
Organism: uncultured Spirochaetaceae bacterium; assembly: GCA_964458555.1. GTDB lineage: Bacteria > Spirochaetota > Spirochaetia > DSM-27196 > SLST01 > SLST01. Next base: position 1,692 of record CAYWJH010000105.1, read on the forward strand.
CGAGCACGTATGCCGCGCTCGGTGGGGCCACGGTGCTCGCGAACCTGTCGGCGAGTAACGTCACGATCGGGAAGGCCGACTACCGCCGGAGTCTCGGCTCTCAGCAGAGCGCGCGGTGCATCGCCGCCTACCTCTATACCGCCGCCGGCGGTGGCGAGTCGACGACCGATCTGGCATGGGACGGCGACGCGCACATTCACGAGAACGGACGGCTCATGGCGGAGTCCAGGCGTTTCTCTCGTACGGCGCAGCTCATCACCGCAGACATTCACCTGCACGCGCTCGCCCAGGACCGGATGCGCATGACGAGCTTCGTCGATAACGCAGCCGCGCACGCCGCCGAGATCGGCGCGTTCCGCCGCATCGGGGTTCCCATCGAGATCCCGGAGGGCGAAATCGGCCTCGAGCGCGATGTGCAGCGCTTCCCCTACGTTCCGGCCGGGAGCAACCGCCGCGCGGAGCGGTGCTTCGAAGCCTACAATATCCAGGTGGGAGGCCTCGTGAAGCGGCTCGAGAGCGCGCGGATCGACAAGCTCGTGATCGGCATCTCCGGCGGACTCGACTCGACGCAGGCGCTCATCGTCGGCTGCCGTGCGGCCGACGTGCTCGGGCTCCCGCGGACGAACATCCTCGCCTACACGATGCCCGGCTTCGCGACCAGCGAGCGGACCCGCACCAACGCGCACGACCTCATGAAGTCGCTGGGCGTGAGCGCAGAGGAGATAGACATTCGGGACGCCTGCATGCAGATGTTCCGCGACATCGACCATCCATTCGCGCGCGGCGAAGAGGTCTACGACGTGACCTTCGAGAACGTGCAGGCCGGCGAGCGCACGAGCCACCTCTTTCGGCTTGCGAACCTGCGTGGGGGGCTCGTGCTCGGTACCGGCGACCTGAGCGAGCTCGCGCTCGGCTGGGCTACCTATGGGGTCGGAGATCACATGTCGCACTACGCGGTCAACGCGTCGGTGCCCAAGACGCTCGTCCAGTACCTCGTGCGCTGGGTGGCCGACACGAATCAGCTCGGCGAGGAGACTTCGGAGGTGCTGTACCGCATTTTGGATACCGAGATCTCGCCGGAGCTCGTGCCGTCGTTCACCGGACAGGACAACGACGAACCGGCCCAGCTGAGCGAGCAGAAGATCGGTCCGTACGAGCTGCAGGACTTCAATCTCTACTACACGACCCGCTACGGGCTGCGTCCGTCGACGGTGGTCTTTCTCGCCGAGCACGCCTGGTCGGATCCCGACGCCGGGGAATGGCCGGAGGATCTCCCTTTGGCCAAGCGTCATGCCTACGGTCGTGCACGCATCGTTCATTGGATGGGTGTCTTCCTGAGCCGGTTCTTTGCGACGACCCAGTTCAAACGGACCTGTATACCGAACGGACCCAAGGTCGGATCCGGAGGCTCGCTCTCACCGCGGGGTGACTGGCGCGCGCCGAGCGATTCGTCGGCCACGGTCTGGCTGGAGGAGCTCGAGCGCAACGTGCCGGCTGATCCTGGCGCCGACGAGTAAGCCGCGCCTTGTCTGCCGGAATCCGTCCGCAAGAGTCGGTTCGCCTCGTGCTCGCGGCGTTGCGGGGCCACAGAGGCCGGTGTACGATGATCTGTGACGAGGAGGGATCATGATCTCCACCTACGAGAAGTTCATGCGCTTGCTGCGTCTCGAGATCGAGTCACTCCACGACGAAATCGAGATCATCCTGAAGTCGCTCGACGAAAGGCTCGCCAACCACGAGATCACCGACTACGTGCACAACGAGAACGGCGCGATCCTGCGCAACGAGTTGCTCGGGCTCGAGGACTTCCTGCGGACCGAGTTCGACGTGAGCGAGCGGGGCGAGGCGACGCTCGACGACGTGGTGAACGAGGTGCGGGGGTACCTGCGCAAACGGCTCAACGAGCGCGATTACGTGCCAGCGCTCTACGAGCTCATGAACCGTCGGATCGAAAAGATCGTGACGTATCTTTCGCAGACCGTTCCGGCCGGCCGGTAGCCGCAGGTCGGAACGGTCTGGACGACTACCGTGACACCGCGTCCGCGTAGAAGGCCCGCATGTCGCGCGCGAACTCCTTCCGCGACGCCTCCCACGCGTAGAACATGTGTCCGCCGGCGTAGTGCTTGAGCGAGAGGTTCGCTCGCGCCGATTCCGACAGCCGCATCAGCTGTGCGATGCGGTCGGAGGAGAAATAGGGCGTCACGAGGTCGTAGACGCCGTGCGTGATGCGTACCTTCATGTGCGGATTGAGACTCATGCCGTAGCGCAGGTCGTCGGTCGCGCCTATCTGGCTCTCGAGCGCGTGGCGATCCATGTCGACCTGCCAGCCTTGGTTTACCTGCATGCTCAGCAAATAGTAGTCGCGGTCGGTCGCGAGTCCCAGTCCACGGCGCAGGTGCGTGTTGATACCGGCGGCGAAGATCCGCTCGATCGCCCGAAGCGTGGGATCCGGTCCTGCGAACGTCTCGCGATCCGGGTAGGGGTCGGCGGTGGTGACCGTCGCGTCGTAGAGCCCGCACACGAGCCCCCGATCGCGCAGCAGCTCGCGCACGAATCGGCGTGGCCCTATCCGTCCCCCGCTGCGTTCGACCACCTCCCGGTGCAGGCCGATGTGCTTCGCGAGCTGGCCGGACAGCCGCGAACGCTCGCGTTCGGGCAACGACTCGCCGGCGAGCAGCAGCTTTGGTGCGGTTTCAACCGCGAACGATTCGGCCTTTGCGCGCACCGCGTCGAGGTCTGTCGGGTCGTCGTATGCGCTCGCCCGGCGATGATGCGCGGCGGCGGCCGCCATACTCGGCAGCACGTCGATCCACGGCAGGAGGTCGTAGTCCGAGGAGTCGAGCAGCGAGAATTCGAGCGCCGGGGAGATCAGGATGGTGCCGTTGAGCCCGACACCGTAGGTCTCCTGCGCGAGCCGTGCGAGCTTGGCGGTCCTGAACCCTCCGTAACTCTCGCCGGCGATGAAGACCGGCGAGTCCCAGCGGTGGCGAGCGGAGAGGAACTTCGAGATGAACTCGCCGAGCGCGTTCAGGTCGCGCTCGATCTTCCAGAACTCGCGAGCCGGATCATCCCCTTCGCTCTTTTCTTCCCCGTCTTTCTTCTTCGGGACGGCGCGGCTGAAGCCGGTACCGACCGGGTCCACGAAAACCAGGTCGGTGAACGCGAGCCAGCTTTCGGTGTTGTCGACGAGCTCGACCGGGGGACCCGGGGGCGTTCCGTCCGGGTTGAACGAGACGCGTCTGGGACCGAGCGCTCCCACGTGAAGGTACGCCGACGCGGCGCCGGGGCCGCCGTTGAAGACGATCGTCAACGGTCTGCCCGCTGAATCGTCGTCGACCGCGTAGTAGACGTGGAAGATCTCGGCCACCGGTTCCTCGTCCTTGCGCAGGACGAGCCAATCCGCCTCCGCGGTGTACGACAGCTCGCGTCCGTCCAGGCTGATCGTGCCGACGGTGCGAGCGCCCTCCGGTTTCGTATAGTCGCTGCTTTGCTCGCTCATTGGTTCCTCCTGACCGCACGAGCCTACCGGTGTTCGCCCGCCGTGGCAATCGATCGACGCCCGAACGCTTGACCAAATTGCCGCGGACGGGTACACCATTGCTCGGAGAAACAACTATGGCAGGATCCATCCAGAAGACACGCGACGCGATCGACAACGCTATCAAGGGCAGCACCGAGATCAAGCCGGGCAACTACGTCACGGTGAAATCCGAGAAGCAGGGTCTGTTCGGCAAACCCTTCATCCTCTTGAGCGGGCGCTGCACGTCCGAGAAGGACAAGGCGAAGATCGAGGAAATTGCGCAGCAGGCTGCCGGCGACGTCAAGATCGACAGCCGGCTGCGGGTCAGCAGCACCTCCTGACGGCGGCAATCGCGATCGGCGAGGCTACCGCGTGAACTTCCGGGCGAGATGCTCCCATTCCTCGGGTAGGCTCAGCCCGGGCGCCGCGGTGTCGGCACGCGAGTACCAGTAGTCCGCATTTCCCAGGTCCCCCTCTTTGCGGTGAAGGTACGCGTGTACGAGGCTGCCGTCCTGCGACAAGATCTTCTGCGCGATCGAGTGGGCCTCGTCCCAGTCGCCCCGCCGGTCCTCGTAGAGCGAGCGGAGCAACTCGGGGGCGTCGGTCGTGAGGCTTCCATGATCACAGGCTTCCAGGAACTCGTCGTACGTCATGCCTTTAGTCTACCAGAATCGATGAGCCGGCTGAAGCGGTCGAGGAGTCGGGCGCCGCGGCCGGTCCGTTGAGTACCCCGATGCTAACCAAGCGCCGCGATGACCCGCTCGAGCTTCTGCTTCACCTCACCAGCCACCGAATCGAGGCCGCCGTTGCCCATCGCTGCCATCGCGGCCACCGGGTCCATCGCGGCGACCTCGACTCCGTCGTCGGTCTCCTGAACGATCACGTTGCACGGGAGCAGAACTCCTATCTTGTCCTCGGTCTCGAGCGCCCGGTGCGCGAGCGGCGGGTTGCACGCGCCGAGAATGATGTAGTTGCGGAACTCGATGTCGAGCTTCTTCTTCATCGTGTCGCGCACGTCGACCTCGGTGATGACGCCGAAGCCCTCGCTCGCGAGCGCGTCTCGGGTGCGAGCGACGGCCTCCTCGAAGCCGCCCCGAACCCGGATCGCGTTGTAGTACTGCATGGCTGACCTTCCTACATATGTTTATTCTAATATACCCGAAAGCGGCGGATTCGTCGACCGATCGCTCGGGATTCAGGCGGGTCGCGGGGTCTTGCGCTGCGGCACCGCACGCGGCATGATTGGGTGGAGAGGCCATCGTGAAGAGACTGCGCAGCGTGATCCTTCTCGTTCTCGTCGCGGCGGCGGTCGCGGCGCAGGACGATCCGAGTATCGTTCGCCTCCCGGTAGAGGGGATGCCGCATGGCGCGCGGGTCGTGCGATACGCCGTCGTGCCGACCGAGGCGGGAAACGTGCTCGTGACCGAGGTCGAGACGGCCGACGGGACCGCTGTGTTCTACGTCTACGACTACATAGATCACGTGCTCACCGCGCGTAGCGTCGGGCCGCGCTCGATTCCCGCCGACCTGAGTCCGCCCCCGCGTGGGGCGCCGGCGAGGAGGAACCTCGCCGTTGCCGGTGAGCGCTTCTGGCCGGTATCCGGCTTCCCGGGTGCCGATCGGAACGAGCAATTACTCACCGCACCTCCGCTCGGGGAGCTTCGCTACGCACGGGTCGGCGAGAGTCCGTGGCAGCTCTCGCCTCCGCCGGAGCACCGGCTCGGGATACGCCGGATCACCGTCGCTACCGATGGTACCGTGCTCGACGAGTGCCTGATCGAGCCGAACATCGTCGCAGACGTCGACCGGATGACCACCGGTGGGGCGTGGTGGGTCCGCCCCTTCGGGGAGCCGCATCTGCTTGTAGGTGTTCTCCATCAGAGCCCCGGCGACGACCGATTGGAGGCGCTCCGGCTGTACAACGAGCGGCACGAGCTTGTCGGGACGACCGAACCTGCGATCGGAGTCGACGCGAACGCGATCCCGGATCTCGTGCAAGCCGACCTCTCTGGCGATGGGTCCGAGGAGCTGCTGTTCATCCCTACGGCGGCAGGGACCGGAGAGCCGCTCGTGGTATTCCGGTTTGCGCGCCGAGCCGGAGGACGGAGGATTCTCGCGTTCAACCTCTGCTCGGTGAGGATGAACGGGCCCGATGTGGTGAGGTTGCAGCGGGCGCTCGAGGGCCGGGGGTTCAGCGTGGGGCCGCACGGCCTCGACGGCTGGTACGGGCCGGACACGCGCGCGGCGGTTATCAGGTTTCAGCGCGCCGCGGGGTTGGCCGTAACCGGTGTCGTCGACGATAGGGTCTGGGATCTGCTTGGATTGTGAGGGGGAGAGACGTATGAAACGCACGCTCGCCGTGCTCGGCGACTACTACCACTGTTCGGATCAGCTGCTCGCGCTGCTGAAATCGACCGATCTGCCGGACGATCTCGAGGTGACCGTGACGCGATATCCGGAATCGTTCGAGCCGTCGTCGCTCGTCGGCTACGATCTACTGCTGCTCGCGGCGATCGGCCGGTTGCGGCCGAAGGAGTCGGACGAGCACTGGATGAGCGAGGAGGTGGAGCGTGCGCTTGCCGACCACGTTGCCGGGGGCGCCGGGCTGTTGCTCGTGCACGCGGGCACCGCCTCGCACCCGACCGGGGGTGCGCTCCGAGCGCTCACAGGTGGTCACTTCCTGCAGCACCCGCCCGAGCATCCGCCGGTGACGATCACGCCGGTCGTCGAGCACCCGATCACCGACGGTGTCACGAGCTTCACGCATCCCGACGAGCACTACTTCCTCGACGTCGACGACGACGTTACGCAGCTGCTGAGCGCGACGTCGGAGCTGGGCGAGCAGAGCGGGGGGTGGTGCCGGACGCACGGATCGGGAAGGGTGGCTGCGCTCGTGCCCGGTCACACGCGTGAGATGCTCGGCGAGCCCATGATGAGGCGACTGCTCGCGAACGCCATCCGGTGGTGTATCGGGGCTTAGAAGCCCGGCAGACGGATGCTGTCCCTCACATCCTCTACCTGGTCGCGCACGGCGTCCTCTGCCTCGCCGGCGGCACGCTCGGCCTGCTCGCGGGCGGCTTTCTCGGCAGCCTGCCGTGCCTCTTCGACGCGCGCGCGCGCTTCGGCTTCCACCGCATCGCGGACCGAGTCGACCGCGGTCGCAGCGCGCTGCTGGAGCGCCGTCGCTGCCGCCTCGCGGTCGGTGGCGAGCGCGAGAAGCTCCTCTGCGGTCCCGCGCACCTCCGCGATCTCCCCGAGCGAATCGTCGAGCTGCTCGAGATATGGACCGATGCGCGCGTCGAGCTCGGCTTCCACGCGGCTGGTGAACGCGTCGAGCGTCGCGTCGATGCGCTCCTGGACCACCCCGGCGATCCGTTCGTCGAGGTTCGTCGCGCCGTCGGAGAGGCGCAGCGAGCCGTCGCGATCGACGGTGTAGGCGAAGCTGCCCTCGAGCGGAGAGGCGACGAGCACGTCGCGGACGAGCTCGCCTACCGAGCCGGCCTCCGGCGCGCCTGCGAACGTGATCCCGTCTGCTCCGATGCTCAGGTCCCCCGAGGTGGTCCCGCCGGAGTCTCGGAGGAAGGAGAGCTCCACGTCGGCGAGCGCGTCGAAGCGCTGGAGACCGAGCGCGGCGAGCCCACGATCGACCGAGACCGCCTGATCGCTCGCGGTCGCCGTGAGCGAGAGCGGGGTCTGGGTCTCTGTGCGACCGTCGAGGATGGCGCCCAGCCTCATCCTCGTATCGCCGCTCGCGCTCGCGTACATGATCCGCGCGGGTGCGCCGGTAAGGTCGGGATCGCTCGAAACCGCCTCGAGCGTGAGCTCGCGGGCGGTCTCACCCGCGGACGAGAAGTAGGCGTTCTGGAGCTCGAAGCGGGGATATTCCGCGGTGGCGAAGTCGACGGTACGTCCGATCCGGCCTCGTCGCCGCTCAGAGGGGGCCCCTTCGCTCGAGCGCAGGCGTCCGGCGAGCTCCCACGCGAACAGGATCCGCCCGTACCACTCGCCGAGTCGTTGCTCGACGTAGGGCGCGATCAGGCCGACGAGGAAGTCGCGCCCCTCGACGCGAACGTCGGGGATCTGCTCGCGCACGCGCGCGTAGTCGGCGCGCGCGAGATCCGGGACCTCTGCAGCGGAGGCGACGATCCCGCGGGCCTCGGAGGTCACGTCCTCGACGGTCCCGTCCACGCGGTCGACGTACGCGGAGGCCGATTCGACCACCGCGTTCGACTCCTCGAGCAGACGCAGCGCCTCGTCGACCGAGCGAACTGCGGTGAAGTCGGTCTGCGAGAGCTCGCGGATACGGTCGGCTGACGCGACGCCGGCGGCGGCGAGATCGCCGATCTCACCGCGCCACTTCGTCACGAATCCGGTGGCAGTCCCGGCGAGCTCTTCTACGCGAACCGGGGTCTCGAGCAGGTCCAGTTGCGCTTCGACGAACGCCCGCGCGTCGAGCGTGTCCGGCAGGCCGAGCGAGGCAAACGAGAGCCCTTCGCGAGCGTGCGCGCCGGGCTGCTCGTCGTCGGCCTCGTCCAACTCACGGTCGGCGGTGAGGGCGCCGGATGACTCGCGGGGCGTTGCGAACGCGAGCCCCGTGACCGTGAGGTCCCGGATGACGATCTTTCCGGCGAGCAGTTGCCAGGTGTCAATGTCGAATCGGCCCGTTCCCAGGCTGACGAGGTTGGTCTGTGGCTCGCGCGCGTCGGCCACCTCGAGCGAGTCGAAGGCGACGTCGCCGGCGAGGATCCTCACGTCGACCCCGGAAAGATCGGCCTGTGCCCTGAAGATCGACTCGAGGAGCGACTCGGCGCCTCGCTCGACGAGGCGGTCGGCGAACAGCAGGTTGAACGCCACGACGCCGCCGACGAGCACCACGAGCACGACGAGCTTGCCCGCGCGCACCGCGCCGCGGTTCTTCTTCGCCTCCTTCGCGAGCTTCTTCAGCCGCTTCGTCTCGTCTTTCGACGGCTCCCGGGCGAGGACGATCAGGCCCTCGTTGTCGCTGGTCGTGATCGAGTCGAGGAACCGGCGGTCGGTGTCGAGGTAGATCCGCGAACGAAGGCGCTTGCGGTACGCCCGTTCGGTCATAGGCTTGCGGAACGGGCGCGGCGGTTTTCTCGTAGCCATGGAGTCTCCTACGCCGTGGTCGGCCAGACGCGGCGAACGCCCCGCACCGCGGCGGCGATTTTTCGCGCGAGCGGAGTGGCCATGATAGCCTTGACGAGCTTGCTGTCGGCGACCTTCGCGTGGATGTACTTCCGGTAGAGCCGGACGAGCACGACGCCGAGCGCGGTGACGGGGACGAAGAGCGCCGCGCCCGATACGAACGCTCCGGCGACGAGCGTGTCGTTGAATCGCGTGAGCGGAACGACCGGCTGGGCGTAGACCGTCGTGTAGAAGCCCTCGAGCGCGGGCACGGTGAGTACCCGGAAGCCTATGGCGTCGAGCACCGGGTCGAGCGCCGGTGCCACGAGCGACAGGACCAGGAAGGAGGCGATCGTCATCCCCAGGTTCACCTTGACGAGGAAAACGAGGATGACGAGCGCGGCGAACAGCAGGTTCGCCGCGGGCAACAGCGCGAGCCAGAGGCCGAGCGCGAGCGCGGCTCCTACCTCGACGGCCCGGCTGTTCGAGTTCAGCAGGGCCAGCAGTTTTGCGATCATTTTGACGATCATGAGCTCCTCGGCTGCTCCAATGATCGTCAGAATGGCCATGCAGGGCAAGTCAAGATGAGCGCTTCGCGTAGATCTCGTAGTGGTAGAGTCGGGCGTCGAGCCCGCCGTTCCAGAGCTGCATCCGCGACGACGCGCGCAGCCCGAATCCCTTCATCGCCTCCCGGTTCGCCGAGAGGATCCACGCGTCCCAGCCGCCGTACCCGCGCTTGAGCCGGTCGCCGAGCGCGGCGTAGAATTCACGCGCGCCGTCGAGCTCGAGCCGTTCGCCGTAGGGCGGGTTGGTCACGACGACGCCGGTGGGGTAGGGCGGGTCGGCTTCGAGCGCGTCCTCGACCGCGAACGATATCCACTCGCGCACGCCGGCGCGAGCGGCGTTGCGGATGGCCCGCTCGATCGCATCGGGGTCTCGGTCGCGCGCGACGATACGCGGTGTGCCCGGTGTGGACGCGGGCGACGAGCCGGTCTCGTCCGAGCGCGGTGCGACTGGCGGGGCGGCCCCACGCGGCGGTGGGGGATCCGAAGAGCGGAGCATAGGGAAAGAG
>CAYWJH010000106.1:0-11240 GCA_964458555.1 uncultured Spirochaetaceae bacterium
GTCGCTTCCGCTGTGGACCTTCGGCTTCCTCTACTGAGCCAATGGGCCCCACGCCTCGAGCAGACCCGAACGCCCCAATTTTCAGTCGATCGGGTTGACCGCCGTGAGGCCGGGAATACCCTCGAAGTCAGCGGTGTTTCTCGTGAACAGCTCCGTCACGCCGTTGCCGCGCAGCGTCACGCCGAGCACGAGGTCGAACGTTCTGCGTACCGGGAACGACTCGTCGGCGAGCGACGTTTCTGTCTCTCGCATGAAACCGACCTCCCACGAGCACCTGAGCCACCCGGAACGCTCGCGGTACCACTGGACGGTTGCCGCCGCCTGCGGGGCGGACAGGGGCGTGCGAAGAACCGATGGATTGCGGAGCAGCCGGTAGAGCTCGAAGTAGACCTGATCCGCCACGATCCAACTATCGCGCTCCGACAGCGCACGCTCGACCAGCTCTCGTGCCGCGCGGTGCTCGGGACAATCCCGGTTGGTCGCGTACAGAAGGACGTTCGTGTCCAGGCTCTTCATTCGTCCCCCGCGCGCCCGCGCGCCAGTTCTCTCAGGCTCCGTGGTTCAGCGAGGATCTCACCGCAGCTGTAGGTCGGGGGCGCCTCCCCGGTTTCCGACGCGGACGATCCGTGTCGTGCGAGATAGGCATCGACGGCGAGGCGCACCAGCTCGCTCACCGGACGATCCTCATCTCGCGCAATCCTGCGTAGCCGCTCGAGCTGGGGCTCGGGAAACAGGATTTGCATCTTTTGCATGGATACAGTATACGCATGGATGCAGGGTCCCGCAAGCCACCGACTGTCGTCGGCCGCCGGGAATCATCGCACCTCCGCGCCGGTTGGTGTGCTATCATGCCCCACGGACCCGAAGCGGTCTACGCACAGGCGTACGGCGAGATCGTCGCGCCGGGCGCAGCAGAGGAGGATCCTGTGACAGCCCCGCTCGTCTTCGACGCCCACCTCGACCTTTCGATGAACGCGCTCGAGTGGAACCGCGATCTGCGGTGGAACGTCGATCGGCTCCGCGCCTCCGAAGAAGGGATGAGCGACAAGCCCGACCGCGGCGGGTCCACCGTGTCGTTTGCCACGATGCGAGCCGGTCGCGTTTGGCTCTGCGTCGCGACGCTCATCGCCCGCTACGTGAGCGAAGATAACCCGCTTCCCGGCTGGCACTCGCCCGAGCAGGCGTGGGCGCAGACACAGGGTCAGCTCGCGTGGTACCGCGCGATGGGCGAGTCGTGCGAGCTCTGCCCCGTCACCGACCTCGCCTCGCTCGACGACCACCTCGCGCGATGGCGCCCGGCGGATCCGGTCGTCCGGGGCGTCGCCGAGCCCGCCGGCGCTTCGGCGGCGCGCGCGCTCGACGCCCCCATTGGCTACGTGCTCAGCCTCGAAGGCGCCGATTCGATCGTCTCCATGGACCACCTGCAGCGCGCGTACGGCGACGGTCTGCGCGCGATCGGCCCGGCGCACTACGGACCCGGTCGGTACGCGAATGGCACCGACTCGACCGAAGGGCTTCCCGAGCGCGGCCGTGAGCTCCTGACAGAGATGGACCGGCTGGGCATGATCCTCGACGTTTCGCACCTCAACGACGCGTGCCTGCGCGAGGCGCTCGACCTCTACCGCGGGCCGGTCTGGGCGAGCCACAGCAACGCCCGCGAGCTCGTCGACCACAACCGGCAGCTCCCCGACTGGGCGCTCCGCGAGCTTGTCGACCGCGACGCCGTCATCGGAATCTCCTTCGACGCGTGGATGCTCGTGCCCGGCTGGGAGCGCGGCGTGTCCACGCCGCAGCAAGCCGGTGTGAGCCTCGAACAGGTGGCGGACAACATCGACCACATCTGTTCGGTGGCCGGAAACGCGCGCCACGTCGGGATCGGCAGCGACCTCGACGGCGGGTTCGGCCGCGAGCAGTGTCCTGCGGACGTCGACACGATCGCCGACGTCGGGAAGCTCGTACCGCTGCTTCGCGAGCGGGGCTACGCGGCCGGTGACGCAGAGGCGATCATGTCGGGCAACTTCGTGCGCTTCCTGCGCGAGGCGTGGGGCTGAGCAGCCGACGGCGGGGGCCGCGCTGCCCTCGCCTCGCTTGCCGCCGGCCACCCGCAGCCCTACAATACACCCGTGAAACCCATCGACCGGTTCTACTACACCGTCTTCCGTGAAGACGAGGACGCGCGCGTCTGCACCGACATTCCCGAAGGCGCGTGCACGAACGTCCCGAGCAACTTCGTCCGGATCGTTTCCGCCGAGACCGCGACCTCGCTCGCCGACGAGCTCGCCAACCCCAAGACGGTCCTCCCGTGGCTGCTCTCGGGCATGGGCGCCGATCCGTTCTGGACGGGACTGATCGTCCCGATCCGCGAGTCGATGTCGCTCTTGCCGCAGCTCTTCGTCGCCGGCCGCATTCGGCAACTCGCCCGGCGCAAGTACGCGTGGATGGTCGGGTCGCTGATCCAGGCGTTCGCGCTCGCCTCGATCGCCGCCTTCGGCGTGTTCCTGCGGGGCGGCTGGACCGGGGGCGTGGTGGTCGCTGCGCTCTTCGTCTACAGTCTTGCTCGCGGGCTGTCCTCGGTATCGTCGAAGGACGTCGTCGGAAAGACGATACCCAAGACGCGGCGTGGGCGACTGACCGGAACCAAGTCGTCGGTCTCCGGCGCGCTGACGGTCGCGGTGGGCGTCGCCATCGCGGGCGCGCTCTCCGGAGAGACCGCGCCCGCGCGGATCGCCGTGCTCGTGGCCGCGGCGGCGGCGCTCTGGCTGATCGCGGTGGGGATCTTCGCGTTCGTTCGCGAGGAACCGGGCGCGACGGAGGGCGGAGCGAACGCGCTGCGGGAAGCCGTGAAGCGGCTGAAGATACTCCGGACCGATCGAGCGTTCAGGCGTTTCGTCCTCACGAGGGCGCTCTTCGTGTCCACGGCGCTCGCCGGGCCGTACTACGTGCTGCTCGCGCGCGAGTACGGCGAAGGCGGCTTGCTGCTCGGGTCGTTCATCGTCGCGAGCGGCCTCGCCTCCGCGGCGAGCAGCCTCGTCTGGGGCGCCTTCGCCGACCGGTCGAGCCGTACGGTGCTCGTCGTCGCCGCAGCGCTTGCGTCGCTTCTGGGCGTGGCGATGTTCGTCCTCGACCGCGGCGGCGCGCTCGCCGCACTACCGTGGCTCGCGCCCGCGGCCTACTTCCTGCTCGCGATCGCGCACAGCGGCGTGCGCATCGGCCGGAAGACCTACGTACTCGACCTCGCCGGCGGCCAGAAGCGAACCGACTACGTCGCCGTCGCGAACACGCTGATCGGGATCGTGCTTCTTGTCGGCAGCCTCGTCGGCGCGCTCACGAGCGCGATCGGCGCCTCGGGCGTGCTGCTCGTGCTCGCGGGGTTCGGGTTTCTCGGCGTCATTCTGGGAATGAGCCTGCCCGAGGTCGAGTAGCGTTCCGGCTCGTCACCCGGGCGGACGAAGCGTCTCCGTCGTCGCCGGCGTCCAGGCGCCGCCGTGCCTCGCCCACCTCGTCGTGGACAGCAGCGCCCGTGGCCGCCTCTGCGATCCCCTCGCCCAGGCAGCGGTTGAGCAGCGCGCACGCTTCCTGCAGATCCCGCAGCGCCGGAACACGGCTCCAGTACGCCGTGGCCCGCAGCACGAGCAGCGACGCGAGCAGGCTGCGCAGTGTGAAGAAGATGAGCACCCGCGCGAGCGTTTGTGACCCGCCGGTCGCCACGCCGCCCGGCGCGAGCGGAAACCGCGCCGACGGTCCGCCCGATACGATCGAAGAGATCTGCATCGTGTCGGAGAGCACCCGCCGCGACCGCTCCTTCTCCCCGCAGCACAGCAGCCCGATGTACGCTCGGATGCCGGCCGTCACGACGTGCTCGGTGCATCGACGTATCTCGTCCATTGCGTACCTCCGCTCTCCCTACGCGCGAAAGGCGTCTCCTGCTTCACAACTCGGTCCCTTGGCGCTATCGCGCGCCGTGGGTATGTTACCCACTACGAGCGCCGCGCATGCTTCTACTCGCCGGCGCCCAGGAGCACTGTATGAGCAGCACCCGGACCGCCAACGAACTCGAGTACCGCGTCGCGGACATCGGCCTCGCCGAATGGGGCCGCAAGGAAATCGACATAGCAGAGAAAGAGATGCCCGGTCTCATCGCCACGCGCGAGAAGTACGGCGCGTCCAAGCCGCTCGCCGGCGTGCGGATCACCGGCAGCCTCCACATGACCATCCAGACCGCCGTCCTGATCGAGACGCTCGTCGAGCTCGGGGCCGATGTCCGGTGGGCGAGCTGCAACATCTTTTCAACGCAGGACCACGCCGCCGCCGCGGTCGCCGTGGGGCCGCCCTCGAAGGGCGGGACGACCGACGACCCGAAGGGCGTCCCCGTCTTCGCGTACAAGGGCGAGAGCCTCGAGACCTACTGGGACTTCACGTTCCGTGCGCAGGACTTCGGCGACGGGAAGGGCCCGCAGCTCATCGTCGACGACGGCGGCGACGCGACGCTTCTGATCCACAAGGGCTACGAGCTCGAGAACGGGTCGGAGTGGGTGAACAGCCCGAGCGACGCGCACGAGGAGGAGGTCATCAAGGAGCTCCTCAAGAAGGTCCACGCGGATGACCCGAAGCACTGGCACAAGGTCGCCGCCGAATGGCGCGGGGTGAGCGAAGAGACGACGACCGGTGTCCACCGCCTTGCCAAGATGGCGAAGGAGGGCACGCTCCTCGTTCCGGCGCTCAACGTGAACGACTCGGTCACCAAGAGCAAGTTCGACAACCTCTACGGCTGCCGCGAGAGCCTCATAGACGGGATCAAGCGCGCCACCGACGTCATGACCGCCGGCAAGGTCGCGATGGTCTGCGGCTTCGGCGACGTGGGCAAGGGCAGCTCGCAGAGCCTGCGTGGCATGGGCGCCCGCGTCATGGTGAGCGAGGTCGACCCCATCTGCGCGCTCCAGGCCGCGATGGAAGGCTACCAGGTCACCACCGTCGAAGACTCGCTCGGCACCGCGGACATCTACGTCACCTCCACCGGCAACCGCGACGTCATCACCGTCGAGCACATGGAGAAGATGAAGGACCAGGCGATCGTCGCGAACATCGGCCACTTCGACAACGAGATCCAGGTCGACAAGCTGATGAGCTACCCCGGTATCCAGCGCGTGAACATCAAGCCGCAGGTAGACAAGTTCATCTTCCCCGACGGCCACGAGATCTTCCTGCTCAGTGAAGGCCGATTGGTAAACCTGGGCAACGCGACCGGCCACCCGAGCTTCGTGATGTCGAACAGCTTCTCCAACCAGGTCCTCGCGCAGCTCGACCTCTGGGAGCACAAGGACGAATACGAGAAGAAGGTCTACGTGCTTCCCAAGCACCTCGACGAAGAGGTCGCGCGGCTGCACCTGGGCAAGATCGGCGCGAAGCTCACGAAGCTGCGCCCGGAGCAGGCCGACTACATCGGCGTCGAGGTGGACGGGCCGTACAAGCCGGACGAGTACCGCTACTGAGCGCCCTGCCCGCGCGGCGCCGCCGATCGCCGTCGCGCTCGTTACCATCGCGCGTTCGCTGTGGCCAAAATTCACGATTGCGCGCTCGCGGTTCCGGCATTATAGTGATGGCAGGAGGAGTTATGAACGAACTCTCTGTCGGTGCAATCGTAGGTAACGGCGTTAAGCAGGGGCTGAGCAGCGCCGGTTCGATCATCGTGAACGTCGTCCTGTGGGCGCTCACCGTGTGGATCCCGTACCTCAACGTGGGCACGACGATCGGACTGTACGTCGGGCTCGTCGCGAAGGCGGGGCGGGGCGAACCCATTTCGCCCACCGAGATCTTCAACCCGATCTACCGCAAGCAGATGGGCGACTACTTCCTCGTGAGTGCCCTCGTGTCGATGGGAACGAGCCTCGCGATCCTGCTCCTCTTCATCCCCGGTATCGTGCTGAGCATCGCCTGGAGCCTCGCGACGCTGCTCGTCGTGGACAAGGGACTCAACCCCACCGCCGCGATGACGAAGAGCAATAACGTCACGTACGGCAAGAAGTGGACGATCTTCTTCGGCGTGCTCGTGCTGACGCTTATCGTCGGCGCCGTCGCGGCCATCCTCGCGGCGATCGGTTCTGCCATCTCGGAGACACTCGGCGCCGTGCTCGCCGTCGTCGGTGTGATCCTCTCGGTGAGCATCGTCATCTGCGGCAACGGCTACATCTACAACACGCTCACCTCCGACGTCGCGTCGGAAGGCTAACCACGCGCGCGTGCCGGCCGGCCGGTCACTCAGCCGGCCGCGGCCGCACGAGAACCAGCGCTAACCCGGGGCCCGCTTCACGCGGGCCCCGCTCGTACCCGGCCGCCCGCCCGCCTTGCCCAATCGGCTCGATTTCGCGATTATCAGCTGACGGCCGACTTCGTGCGCCCCCGCTGCGCGCATCGGCCCGAAGAAAATCGAGAGGAGCAACCATGCCCCAGGGCCAGTACCTTTTCACATCCGAAAGCGTGAGCGAAGGCCACCCCGACAAGCTCGCCGACCAGGTCTCCGACGCCGTTCTCGACGCGTGCCTGCGCGCCGATCCCGACAGCCACGTCGCCTGCGAGACGTTCACGACGACCGGCATGGTGCTCGTCGGCGGCGAGATCACGACGAAGGCGGAGTACGTCGACGTGCAGGAGATCGCGCGCGGCGTGGCGAAGCGCGTCGGGTATACCGATCCGAGCTACGGGCTCGACTGGGAGAGCATGGCCGTGATGAGCGTGATCCACGCGCAGAGCCCGGATATTGACCAGGGCGTCTCCGGCACCGGTCTCTACGAAGGCCAGCAGGGCGCAGGCGACCAGGGCATGATGTTCGGCTTCGCGTGCACCGAGACGCCGGAGCTCATGCCCGCGCCCATCAGCTACGCGCACCGGATCCTCAAGTACGCGGCGGAGCTGCGCAAGAACGGCGATATCACGTGGCTTCGCCCGGACTCGAAAAGCCAGGTCACCGTCGTCTACGAGGATCACAAGCCGGTCCACGTAGACACGGTCGTCGTCAGCCACCAGCATGACGACGGTGTGGGATACGAAGACATCAAACGCACCATCATCGACCGCGTCGTGGAGCCGGTTCTCGGCGATACGGGCCTCCTCACGAAGGACACGAAGTACTTCATAAACCCGACGGGCCGATTCGTCATCGGCGGGCCGCACGGCGACTCCGGGCTCACCGGACGGAAAATCATCGTGGACACCTACGGCGGCATGGGCCGCCACGGTGGCGGCGCCTTCAGCGGCAAGGACCCCAGCAAGGTCGACCGAAGCGCCGCCTACATGGCGCGTTACGTCGCCAAGAACGTCGTCGCCGCCGGGCTCGCCGAGCGGTGCGAGATCGAGCTCGCCTACGCGATCGGCGTGCCGTTCCCCATCAGCGTCACCGTGGACACCTTCGGCACCGGGAAGGCCCCCGAAGAGCGGATCGAGGCCGCGATCGAGAAGAGCTTCGACCTCACGCCGGCCGGCATCGTCTCCTCACTCGACCTCAAGAAGCCCATCTACCAGAACACGAGTAACTACGGCCACTTCGGCCGCGAAGGGTTCGCCTGGGAGAAGACCGACCGGGCGGAGACGCTCGCGAAGGAAGTGGGGTAGGGGGGCCGGTTCCTTCGGGGCCCCGGGCGGCGGTATACTTGGAGACGTAGTGAAGCGAGAACGAGACGTTCGCCGTAGGGGAGACGTGGGTATGTTCTCTCTCCCCGTCGTCGCCAGTAATCCGAAGACGCCCGACCGAGCGACGCCGCCGGTCGAGGGTGTTGTGGACACCGGAAGCGAGTACACCTGGCTTCCGGCGACCGTCCTGCTCGACGCCGGACTCGAGCCACGCAGGGAACAGGTCTTCGTCCTCGCCACCGGCGAGCGGATCACGCGCAGCATGGGGTACGCGATTGTGGCCGCCGGGGGATACGAGACCGCGGACGACGTCGTTTTTGCAGAGCCCGGCGACCTCTCGCTGCTCGGCGCGCGTACGATCGAAGGCTTCGCGGTCTACGTCGACACCATCGAGCGTCGGCTCGTGAAGCGCGAGGCCGTGAAGGCCTGAGCCGGCTTCTTCGAAGCGGACGCCGCTCGCCCGCTGCTTTGCGTCGCCCGCCGCATTCCCGAAGCCGCCCGCCGCGCGCTATACTTGACGGCAGGATGCCGTCCCGCCTCGAATCCGATCTCGCAGCGTTCTTCTCATCTCGTGCCGATGTGGCCTTCGCGCTGCTCTTCGGCTCCGCGGTGAGCGGGCGCCGGACCGCGGAGAGCGACGTGGACCTCGCCGTCTACTTCGTGGACGACCCGGCGGCCGCCGCGCCGCCCGACGTCGAGGAGCCCGACCGCGTCTTCCCCGACGAGGACGAGGTCTGGGCGCAGGCCGAGCGTATCGCCGGCTGCTCGGTCGACCTCGTCGTGCTCAACCGGGCGCCGGCGACCGTCGCCGCCGCGGCGCTGCTCACCGGCACGCCGCTGGCGGTCCACGACCGTGCGCTCTTCACTACGTATTATCTGGTCGTTACGACGCTCGCCGAGGACGAGCGCGATTTTGCCGACGACTTCGTCCGCGTGAAGCAGCGCTCGCGCAGCCTGAGCGCGATCGACCGTTCGCGGCTCGTGCGCATCGTCGACTTCCTCGACGACGAGCTCGCCGACGCCGCGGGTTTCGAGCGACCCGACCTCGAGCGCTACTCGACCGACCGCACGTTCCGCCGCTCGATCGAGCGCTGGGTGGAGAACCTCGTGAACGCGTCCATCGACGCGGCGAAGATCGTGCTCGCGAGCGAGCACCGGCCGGTGCCGCAGACCTACCGCGAGACGCTCGAGCAGCTGGGCACCGTCGATGGCTTCCGTCCGCCTTCGGTCGACACCGCGCACCTCGCGCGCAACACGCGCGTGCGAAACATGCTCGCGCACGAGTACCTCGACCTGCGCTACTCGCGCGTCCACGACGTCGCCGACGACGCGGCGGCCGTCTACGGCGCGCTCGTCGCCGCGCTTCGGAATTGGATGGAGGAGTGATATGAACAGCACAACGAAGACGATCCGCGACGCGCGCCTGCTGATGCCGCTGCTGCGCCTCGCCGCGCGGGCCGGCGAGGCGATCCTCGAGGTCTACGAGAGCGACGACGTAGAGGCCGAGCGCAAGGCCGACGACAGCCCGCTCACGCTCGCCGACCGCCGCGCGCACGACCTCATCGACGCGGAGCTGCGCGAGCTCACGCCGCGGATCCCCGTCCTCAGCGAAGAAGGCGTGCACACGTCCTGGTCCGAGCGCTCGAGCTGGCGCGAGCTCTGGCTCGTCGATCCGCTCGACGGGACGAAGGAGTTCCTCCAGCGTAACGGCGAGTTCACCGTGAACATCGCGCTCGTCCGCGACGGCGAACCCGTCGCCGGCGTGGTCTACGCGCCGGTGCGCGGGCAGGCGTGGGCGGGCGTGGCGCCGCCGCGCACCGCCGACGGCACCGAGGCCGCGGGCCCGCCGCCCGGAGGTGAGCTTGCCACAGGCCGCGCCTGGAAGCTTACGCGCGCCGAGCTCGACGTGGCGCCGGCCGACGCCGAGCCGGACGAGATCGGCACGCCCATCTGCGTGCGCGCGCACGACCCGGGGCGCATCGTCGTCATCGCGAGCCGCACCCACCTCAACGAAGAGACGAAGGCGTTCATTGACCGCGTGACCGCGGGCTTCGAGGACGTGGAGATCGTCAACGTGGGCAGCTCGCTCAAGCTCTGCTACGTCGCCGAAGGTCGCGCCGACCTCTACCCGCGCTACGCGCCCACGAGCGAGTGGGACACCGCCGCCGGGCACGCGGTCGTGCGCGCCGCCGGAGGCGAGATTTTCCAGGCCGGCTCCGACGCCGATGGCGCGGACGAGCCCGCCTCGCGTGCCGCCACTCGCGGGCACACCGACAGACCGCTGCGCTACAACAAGGAGAACCTGCTCAACCCCTGGTTCGTCGTGCGGGCGTGGTAGGTTCGGGCGGAGTTTCGAAGCGCGGACGACGTGTGCGGCGTAAGGTAGTCTGAGGAACCCATGTACTTCGACGCACGCACGATCGAACGCGGCATCGACTATCACGCCGAGGGCCGCGTGCGCGAGATCCGGACCGCCGAGCGGCGCGTTATTGGGCAGGTCTCCGGCACCCGTTCCAGACCGTACGTCGTCGTGCTCGACACCGAGCGGCCCGACCGGAGCGTCTGCTCGTGCCCGGTGGGCTACGCGTGCAAGCACCTCGTCGCGCTCGTGTTCTCTGCCCTCGGGTCCGATCGGGTCGACCGTCGCGCGCGCGAGCAGGTCCGCGAGTTCGCGGTCGATTCGGGCCTCCTCGACGACGACGCGGGCGGCGCCTCGCCCGAGCCGGGCGGCGGATTCGTGATCGACCTCGCCGGCGAGGTCGACCGCGCGCGGCTGTCCGCCGAGCCGGCGGCCGAAGGTGACGCGCCTGCCGGAGCGTCTCCCGGCGACCCGGCCGTCACCGCCGGGCGGCCGGTCTTCGTGACCGCCGAGGAGGAGGCGACCTGGCGGGCTGCGCTGCTCGTCGCCTCCGACTTCTCGCACCGCCCCTACGTCTACCTCGCGCGCCAGTACCGCAGGAAGGACGGCAGTTACGGACGGCTCGACCCGCTTCGCGCGGACGCGCCGGTCTACGTGGCCGACGAGCGCGATCTCGACCTTCTCGAGCGGATCCGTGTCCTCGACAACGCCGCGCCGCTGCTCGCGTTCGCAGACGATCTGGTCGACACGGACCTGCCGGTCTTCGAAGGCACGCCGAACCGCACGGCCGGAGCGCACGAGCGGCCCGTGCGCGTCGTGCGTTCGACCCGCTACGAGCTCGAGGTCACGCCCGGCGCCGTCGAGAGCGGTCCGGTCGACGGCCCGGCCGCGCTTCGGCTGCGCCGCATCGTCTCTCCGTTTCTGCTTCGAAGGACCAAGGAGGCTGTCGCGCCCGAGCTGCCCCCGAAGATCGAGACCGTCCTCTCGTGCGAGATGGCGACGAAGCAGGCGAGGTTCTACGAGACGCTGCGCTCGTACCACCAGGCGCGCGTTCGCGCGGCGATCGACCGTCGCGACACCCGCGAGATCGGCGCGGCCGTCTTCACCGGGCTGCTGCGGCTGCGCCAGGCGGCGATCCACCCGCCGGATGCCGATCCGACCGGTCGTGACGTTCCTTCGGTCAAGCTGCAGGAGCTGCTCGTGCAGCTCGACGAGGCGGTGCAGGAAGGCCACCGCGCGCTGGTCTTCAGCCAGTTCA
>CAYWJH010000107.1:0-11109 GCA_964458555.1 uncultured Spirochaetaceae bacterium
AGTCGGGGTGGTAGGGGTTGCGCGTGTGGCCGTGATGGATGTTATGGCCGGTCGGGTTGATCCCGATCTCGTGCATGTTCGCCTTGCCGAGCAGGAGCGCGCCTGCGGCGCGTAGCCGGGCGACTGCCGCCGCGTCCCGCGTCGCGGGCTTCGAGCCGAGAAACGACGTGCCGACCGTGGTCGGGTAGGGAGCCATGTCGACCTCGTCCTTGATGGCGACCGGGACGCCGTCGAGCGGACTCAGGGCCGCCCCCCGGCGGTGGCGGTCGGCGGATTCGCGCGCCTGGCGGCGTACCTCGTCCGGGTCCACGGCGATGAACGGGTTGAGCCGCTTGTCGCGACTCGCGTCTTCGTCGAGCGCGTCGAGGAATCGCTCGGCGACGTCGAGCGGCGACGTCGCACCGGAGGAGTACGCGGTGGCGTAGTCGCCGGCGCTCGCGAGCGGTGCGGCGGGCGACGACGGCTGCGCACATCGGCCCAGATCCCGCTTCGACGGTCCTTTCGCACGGCGAGGCGCCGTCGGCTGCGTGCCCCGCTCGCCTTCCGGCGGGTGCGGGAGGTACAGCGGCGCGGCGTCGAGCTCGAGTGTGCGCAGGCGCGTGATGCCGCCGCTCGCAAGAAGCGATCCGGTGAGCGCGACGCGGCCCACGCTCGTGTCGAGTGTCGCGGCGAACGCCCGGAGCGCCTGCCCGGTCAGCACGGGGAGCTTCAGCGAGGTGAGATCGTACGTGGACATGGTGGAA
Organism: uncultured Spirochaetaceae bacterium; assembly: GCA_964458555.1. Lineage (GTDB taxonomy): Bacteria > Spirochaetota > Spirochaetia > DSM-27196 > SLST01 > SLST01. Next base: position 744 of record CAYWJH010000107.1, read on the forward strand.
AGGTACTACGTTTTTTGATATCATGTGGCCATACCAGAAGGAGATCTATGCTCTACAAGGACTACGGAACGACCGGGAGGTCGGTGTCTGTCATCGGTTTTGGCGGCATGAGATTCGAATCGGTCGACGACACCGAGGCGTCGGCGGAGATGATGGTGCGCGCGGCCGAAGGCGGCATCAACTACTTCGACACCGCACCCAAGTACTTCGGCACGAAGAGCGAGGAAGTCTTCGGCGCCGGGCTCGCCGAGCTGCGCCGTCGCGAGCTGCCGTACTACCTCTCGACGAAGACGTTCGAGAGCACGGAGTTGGGGATCAGGCGCGAGATCGAGGGCCAGCTGCGGCGGCTCGACGTCGATTCCATCGATTTCTACCACGCGTGGTGTATCACGAACCTGGAGAACTGGCGCGAGCGCAAGGCGAACGGCCTGCTCGAGGCGTTCGCGAAGCTCAAGGATGAAGGACTGATAAACCACATCTGCGTCTCGAGCCATCTCATCGGCGAGGAGATCAAGGAATTGCTGATGGAGGGCGTCTTCGAGGGCGTGCTCTTCGGCTATTCGGCGTACAACTTCGCTACGCGCCAGAAGGCGTTCGACGCGATCCGCGAGCACGACCTGGGCTGCGTGGTGATGAACCCGCTCGGCGGCGGGCTCATCCCGAACAACCCCGACCTCTTCTCGTTTGTTAAGACGCAGGAGGACGAGACGGTGGTAGAGGCCGCGCTGCGCTTTCTCATCGCGCACGACGACATCACCGTGAGCCTGGTCGGCTTCGGCACGAAGGAGCACGTGGACGAGGCGATCGCCGCGGTCGAAGGATACAAGCCGATCGGCGAGACCGAGCTCGAGGCGATCAAGGCCGGCGCGTCGGCGAACTTCGAAGGTATCTGCACCGGGTGCCAGTACTGCGACAACTGTCCGGAGGAGATCCCCATTCCGCAGCTCATGGACGCGTACAACCAGAAGTTGCTCCACGGCGATTACGAGAGCCTGCTCAACCGGCTGAAGTGGCACTGGAACATCCCGGCCGAAGAGGCCGCGCGGTGCATCGAGTGCGGCCAGTGCGAGGAAGCGTGCACGCAGCACCTCGACATTACCGGTCGGCTCAAGGAGATCGTGGAGGCGAACGCGCGGGCGAACGGGTAGGCGCCGGCGGGCCCCATTGCCTGCCGGTGCGGCCCTGCGGCCGGCGCGTTCAGTGCGCGACGACCCGCTCTCCGGCGTGCGAGCCGCGTTCGGCGGTGACGACGGTGTTCTGGCCCTCGCGACCGTCGCGCTCCCAGTAGATGACCACCCAGTCTCGCGTCTTTCCCTTCTCGTGCGCACGCGCGGTGTTGGAGTACAGCGCGCTGAACGACCATCCGTCGCGCTCGGTCTCCATCACCGGGAGCCAGCGATTGCCTCCCGGGTTGAAGCGGCGAGGGGCGATCGTACGCAGCTTTCCTTGCTCCGCCTTTTCGCGGTATTCGCGGTCGATCTCGAGGAGTAGGCGCTCGGACGGCGCCTCGTCGTGATCGTCTCCCCCGCGCCGCGTCGACGGCTGCGGCGCGAGGCGTCCGGCGAGATGATCGCGAATGGCCTGCGCGCGGCCTGCGCCCACGCCGTCGACCGACTCGAGTCGGTCGTCGTGCGCCGCCCGCTCGAGCTCCTCGAGCGACCGCACCTCGAGCTCTTCGCTGATCCTGCGCGCGAGCTCGGGGCCGATCCCCGGCACATCGGCGAACAGGTCGACCGGATCGACCTGCGCGCGCAGATCGTCGAGGAGACGTGAGCGCCCCGTGTCGAGGTACTCCTCGATGACGCTCGCGATGCCTTCGCCGACCCCGCTGATACGCTCGAGCCCGGATTCGCCGGCATCGGCGTAGAGCTCGGCCAGCGACTCCTCCGCCTCGTCTACCGCGTCGGCCGCCCGGTCGTACGCGGAGACGCGATAGCGGTTCGCGCCGGTGTCGCGCAGCGTCGAAGCGATATCGCGGAGCAGGCGTGCGATGTCGTGGTTGTCGGTCGGCATGCTTCCCCCTGTTTCAGCGTAGGCTACCCGAGCGCCTTCGGCAAGAAGCGCCGAGGCGCTTTCGGCGCGCCCCGAGCGGTGGTACCATTCGTAGGAGTCGCACCGAGGGGCTGCTGGGGCCCGTCGTCGAGTACGTGCAGCGGGCGCTTGCCCGCACGCAAGAGGGATTACTATGATCGAGCAACTTCTCTCGGAATCGCCGGCCGCCGTCCGTGTCGCCTCCGACCGTCGGGTCCACCACGCCCGGCGGACCTCTCCGGGACGATGGGAGGCCGATGGTGTGGAAGTCGCTCTGCACGGCGCCGATCCGCTGACCGTGACGCTCGCCGCCGGGCGCACGCCGGTCGAGGAGGTGGTCGTGCGGTGGCGCAGCGGCCTGTTCGCCGACGCGACGAGCGTCTACGGCGACGCGTGGGAGCGCGGGTACGGCGATCTCGCGTGGCGGCCGGTCGTGCCCGAGCGCCCTCTCCCGTGGTACTTCCTCGCCGTACGTTCTGCCGATGAGCAGGCAGCCGCGACCGGCGGGCCCGTGTCCGCGGCGGGGGTCGGCGTCGCCCCCGCTGCGCTCGCGTCGTGGCGCGTGGACGCCGGCGGGGTGACGCTCGTGCTCGACGTGCGCAACGGAGCGACGGGCGTCGAACTGGGCGGACGCGAGCTCGAGCTCGTACGCGTGTTCGCCCGGACCTACGACGGCGGGTCGGCTTTCGCCGCCGCGAGCGAGTTCGCGCGCGTGCTCGCTGGCGGGCAGGCGCTCGTGCCGGATGCGCCGGTCTACGGCGGCAACAACTGGTACTACGCCTACGGGTCGAGCTCGGGCGACGAGATCCTCGCCGACAGCCGACTCATCGCCGACCTGGCACCGAGCGCCGTCCCGCCCGGGGCGGCCGACGGCTCGAACGCACCCTTCATGGTGATCGACGACGGCTGGCAACTCTGCCGATGGCCCGGTTTCAACGGCGGGCCCTGGACCTCGAACGACCGGTTCGGCGATATGGCCGAGCTCGCCTCCGCGATGCGGGAGGCCGGGGTGCGGCCCGGTGTCTGGACGCGACCGCTTCTGACCTGCGCCGCCGATGCCGCGTCGCTCGCCTTCCCGGACCGGGGTCTCGATCCGGACGCGAAGTGGGACGGGGTCATCCTCGACCCGAGTCGGCCCGGAACGCTCGAGCGCGTCGCCGAGGAAACCGCTCGAATCACCCGATGGGGCTACGAGCTCGTCAAGCACGACTTCACCACCTACGACGTCTTCGGGCAGTGGGGCTTCCAGATGGGCGCACGGCCGGCGGCGGGCGTGTGGAGCTTCGCCGATCGCAGCCGCACGAGCGCGGAGATCGTCCGCGAGCTCTACGCGACCATCCGGCGAGCGGCCCGCGACGGCGCGTCGGCCCGCGAGCGCTCGGTCCCCGCGCCCGAGCCGCTCATGATCGGGTGTAACGCCATAGGCCATCTCGCGGTAGGGGAGGTGCACCTGCAGCGAACCGGCGACGATACGAGCGGACGGGAGTGGGAGCGGACGCGGAAGATGGGCATCAACACGCTCGCCTTCCGCGCGCACCAGCACGACGCGTTCTTCGCCGTCGACGCCGACTGCGTGGGTCTCACGACGCAGGTGCCGTGGCGCAAGAACGCGCAGTGGCTCGACCTGCTCGCACGAAGCGGCACGCCGCTGTTCGTCTCGGCGGCGCCGGAGGCGACGGGCGACGCTCAGCGCCGCGCCGTGGCCGAGGCGTTCGCGCGGGCGTCAGCCCCGCGACCGCTCGGCGAACCGCTCGACTGGATGCACACGAGCTGTCCGTCCCGGTGGCGATTCGGCGAAGAGACGGTCGCCTACGACTGGTTCGAGTAGGCTCGGCCGGGGCAGGCCGCGCCGGGCAGATTCGCGCGCTACGACGCGTACGCTACCAGGCGTACGCTTCCGGCGCCTGGTTTCCCGGCCCCGGGAAGATCTCGTCGAGCCGCTTCAGCGTCGCCTCGTCGAGGTGCAGCTCCACCGCGCGAGCCGCGCTCTCGAGCTGCTCCATCGTTCTCGGCCCGATGATGGGCGCGGTTACGACGGGGTTGTGCAGGAGCCACGCGAGCGCCACCACCGGTGGTTCCTCGCCCAGCTCGCCGGCGAGCTTCGCGAACTCGGTTCGTTTGCGCTCGGTCTCCTCGTCGAAGGTTCGTCCGGACCTGCGGCCGCTGCCGTCGTCGTGCGCGCTGCCGGCGAGTGCCCCGCCGCCGAGCGGGCTGTACGGGATGATGCCCACGCCGTACTCGCGGCATACCGGTACCATCTCGAGCTCGATGTCGCGGACCATGAGGCTGTACTTGCTCTGCTCGCTGATCGTGCCCATCATGCCGAGCGCACGGGCCCGCTCGTTTGCCTGCGCGACGTTCCACGCCGCGAAGTTGCTCGACCCGGCGTAGATGACTTTTCCTGCGGTGATGAGCTGGCCGTAGGCCTGCCAGATCTCTTCCCACGGCGTGCCCGGCTTCAGGTGCTGCGGGTAGACGAGGTTGGCGAGGTCGCCGCCGAGGTAGGTCATCGGACTCTTGAAGTGGGGCAGTCCACGATCGATGTGGTGCATCTGGTAGAGGTCGATGCGGTCGGTCTGCAGCCGCTTCAGACTCGCCTCCACAGCGGCGCGCATGTGGTACGCGCTCAGGCCCTCCTCGTTCGCACCGCCGCCCATCGGCCCGAAAAACTTCGTCGCGAGCACGATGTCGTCGCGCTTGCCGCTCTTTGTGAGCCACCTGCCGATGATGCTCTCCGTGTACCCGGGCTCGATGTCGAACCCGTAGCGGTTTGCGGTGTCGAAGAAGTTGATACCCAGCGCGATCGCACGGTCCATGATCCGGTGCGAATCCTCTTCGCTCGTCTGCGGCCCGAAGTTCATCGTGCCCAGGCAGAGCCGGCTCACCTTGACTCCTGATCTTCCGAGTTTCGTGTACTTCATACGACCATGGTAAACCCTATTGCGATCTACGCAAAGCGGCCCCGGGGCGCGCGAGCGCTCCCGGGGCCGCGGGAGGGGGTGGCAAAGCTCTACGCGTTCGACCGGACGAAGCCGAGGATGATCTGTCGCCCGTCGCGGATGACGCGGAACTGGACCTCGTCGCCGTCGACATCTGCGAGCGCCTCGTAGAAGTCGCCGAGCGAGCGGATCGGCGTGCCGTTGACCGCGGTAATCGTGTCACCGGCGCGCAGGCCGCTGCCGGCCGCGGGGCTGTTCGCGTCCACGCCGGCGATCACCACACCATTGGTCGATCGGCGAAGATCGAGCCGTTCGCGGACCTCGTCGGTCAGCGGGGCGACCGAGATGCCGGGCCAGACCGACGCCTCGGTCCCGCTCTCAGCCGTTCGCCGACCGGTGCGCACCATGACCGTGATGCGCTCGCCGCCGCGGAGCACCTCCATCGGCGTGCGCTCGCCGGGCTCGAGGTTTGCCACCGTGCGAACGAGCGTGTTGCTCGAGTCGATCTCCACCTCGCCGATCCGCACGATCACGTCGCCGGGGCGAAGGCCGGACTCATCGGCGGGTGACTCGTCGTAGACGCCGGCGACAAAGGCGCCTTGCTCGGCGTCGATGCCGAGACCTTCGGCGAGCGTGCTGCCGAGCGTGCTCACCTGAACGCCGAGCCACGAGTACGCGACCGATCCTTCGGTGATGAAGTCCTCGATCGCGCGCTTCGCGTTGTTGACGGGGATCGCGAACCCGAGCCCGATGCTTCCGCCGGTCTGCGAGGCGATCCACGTGTTGATGCCCACGACCTCGCCGTCGAGGTTGACCAACGGTCCGCCGGAGTTGCCGCGGTTGATCGCCGCGTCGGTCTGGATGTAGTCGGTGATGCCGCTCATCTGCGAGCCGGGCTGGGCGGCGCGCGCGGTTGCACTGACGATCCCGGCGGTGATCGACGACTCGAAGCCAAGCGGATTGCCCACCGCGAACACCCAGTCACCCGGACGCAGCGCGTCTGAGTCGCCGAGCGGCGCTATGGGCACTTCCTCGTCGGTCTCGAACGAGAGCAGCGCAAGGTCCGTGAGCTCGTCCGAACCCACGAGCTCGCCCATATACTCACGGCCGTCGGTGAGAACGATCTCGATCTCATCGGCCTCGCCGGCGACGTGATGGTTTGTCAGAACGTAGACCGTATCGCCGTCTCGCGCCACTACGACGCCGGAGCCCATGCCCTGCTGGCGAAACTCCTGCTCATCGCGCTCGCCGTCGGGGGGCGGGCCGAAGAAGAACTCGAAGGGTGACCTGCGCGCCTCGCGGGTGACGCTGTTGACGACGTTGACCTCGACGACCACCGGCAGCGTCTGCGCTGCCACCGTTCGGAATTGCTGCTGGAACGAGTGCGCGATCGCCGCCTCGTCACCGGTGGTGACCGCGGTCGTGCTCACTGCAGGGGTGATCTCAAAATCCCGGACGCCGCCTGCATCGTGTGACGAGCGGCTTGCTCCCCACTCGACGTTGCTCTGCGGTTCACCGCCACCGGCGAGCCGGGCTCCCAGCACGCCGCCGCCCAACGAGAGCGCGCCGACGAGCAGCACGGCCCCTGCAATCGTGAGAATCCGTTCGTTGCGGTTCATCTCTGGCCTCCCATGCGTTGTACTCGACCACATACTACGCAGCCTTCATTGCGGCAACCTTTCGACTCGATTACAGTTTCGTAAGGATTTGCGCCGGCACGAGCACGCCGACGCGATCGGTACGGTTCCACGTCCACGAAGGCGCTTGCCACGATCCGCAGAGACTGGTACATTCGCGGTAATGATTGCGGTACGTGCGCCTGCAACGTCCACGCTCCGGAGCCTCCTACTCGCTCTACTCGAGCTCGCCGAGCGCGAAGGATCGGAGGTGTAGGCCGTCTCGAGCGGCCACACGCAGGCGGAAGAGCCCGCTGCCGAGTCCTTCGGCGGCGGGCTTTTTTGATGCGCAGATGTCGGTCGCTGACCGACACGACGAACGAAGACGAGGAGGAACCTATGGCGAAATACACACCCTTCACGACCGTGGATCTGCCGGACCGGCAGTGGCCTTCGAAGACGATCGACGAGGCGCCCACGTGGTGCAGCGTCGACCTTCGCGACGGGAACCAGGCGCTGGCGATCCCCATGAGCGTCGCGGAGAAGTGCGAGATGTTCGATCTGCTTACGGAGATCGGATTCAAGGAGATCGAGGTCGGCTTTCCGTCTGCCTCCCAGATCGACTTCGATTTCGTGCGCAAGCTCATCGACGAGGACCGCATTCCCGACGACGTCTACATCCAGGTCCTGACACAGGCGCGCGAACACCTGATCCGCCGCACCTTCGAGGCGGTCGAAGGCGCGAAGAACGTCAACATCCACTTCTACAACTCGACCTCCGTCCTGCAGCGCGAAGTCACCTTCGGTCTCGGCAAGAACGAGATCAAACAGCTCGCGATCGACGGCGCAAAGCTCATCAGAGAGCTTGCCCCCTCGCTCACCGGTACGCACGTGCGACTCGAATACTCGCCGGAGAGCTTCTCCGACACCGAGACCGAGTACGCGCTCGAGGTGTGCGAGGCGGTCATGGACATCTGGGAGCCCACGCCGGAGAACAGGATCATCCTCAACCTGCCGGACACCGTCGAGTTTATCCCGGCGAACAAGCACGCCGATCAGATCGAGTGGTTCTGCCGGAACATGAAGAACCGCGAGGCGGCGATCATCAGCCTGCATACGCACAACGACCGCGGTACCGGTGTGGCCGCGTGCGAGCTCGGGCTCATGGCCGGGGCCGATCGCGTGGAGGGCACGCTCTTCGGCAACGGCGAGCGGACCGGTAACCTCGACATCGTCACCGTTGCGCTCAATCGGCTCGCCGATGGAATAGATCCGGGGCTCGACCTCAGCGACCTGCCTCGCATCCGTCGCGTCTACGAGCGCACGACGCGCATGAGCGTGCCGCCGCGCCACCCGTACGCCGGCGAGCTCGTGTTCACCGCGTTCTCCGGGTCTCACCAGGATGCGATCAAGAAGGGCATGGACCGGCGCGGAGGCGAAGACACGCCCTGGAAGGTGCCGTATCTCCACATCGACCCCAAGGACATTGGCAGGACGTACGAGTCGATCGTGCGGATCAACAGCCAGAGCGGGAAGGGCGGCGTGGCCTACGTGATCGCCCGCGATTTCGGGTTCGAGATGCCCAAGGCGATGCACGTGGAGATCGGGGCGATCGTGAACAAGATCGCCGACGAGTGGGGTCGCGAGCTCACCGCCAACGAGATCTACGAGACGTTCAACCGCGAATACCTCAGCCGCGACACCCCGCTCGAGGTCGTGGATACGCAGTTCGAGTACGTCAAGAGCGACCCGCGCACGCTCGCCTGCGAGGCAACCGTCAAGCTCGACGGCCGCGAGATCAGAGTCTCCGGCGAGGGCAACGGCCCCATCAGCGCCTTCGTGCACGCGCTCGCCGAGGCGAACGTGGCGAACATCACGCTCACCGATTTCCACGAGCACGCGATCGGCTCGGGCGCCGAGACCGAGGCCGTCGCCTACATCCAGGTCGAGGTGCCCGGCGGCAAGCGCTACTGGGGGGCGGGGGTCGATACGAACATCGACCTTGCCGGTACGAAGGCGCTCGTGAGCGCGTTCAACCGGAGTATGGTCGGCTCCAAGGTGGAGGCTCCCGGCGACTGAGCCGGTGTTGACGCGCAGCGCTTCGGGACGCTTCAATCGGGGCAGGGGGTACCGATGGACCGACTGACGGTGACGGAGACGACGTGGCGCGGCATGGACGCGTGGATGATCGCGGGCCCGGTGCTCGAGGTCATCGTCACGAAGATTGGTGCTCACCTCGCGGCGATTCGCGTCCCGGGCGAGGACCTGAACCCGCTCTGGCAGCCTCCGTGGGAGGCGACGACCCCACAGGAAGGGCTGAAGCACCCGACCGTCTACGGCGACGGACCCGAGGCCGCGCTGCTCGCGGGCATCGTCGGTCATAATCTCTGCCTGGATCGGTTCGGACCGCCCTGGCCCGGCGAGACGCGACCGGTGCACGGAGAGGCGGGCGTAACCCGATGGAACCCGGAGTCCGGCAGGCCCGACCGCGTCGCCCTGTCGGTGCGTCTCGAGAAAGCCGACCTGCGGGTCGGCCGAGCCTTCGAGATCGAAGGCGATCGCCTGTTCGTCACGACGAGCGTCGTCCATACATCGGACTCTCCGCGGACCATCGAATGGGCCGAGCACGTCACGCTGGGCGATCCCTTCCTCGACGGCGCCGTCTTCGACGCGGACGCCGAAGGCGCGTGGGTATCGGGCGAGGAGCCGCGGGAGACGAGTCGGTTTCCCGACGTCGAGGCGGAGAGTCCTGTCGACCCCGCCGCGGTGCTCGCGATGCCGCCCTCGAGCGAACCGCGCGCAGCCGGCGACATCGCGACGACCGCCGTTCGCCGCGGCTGGTTCGGTGTCGTTCGCGAGGACCTCGGACGCGCGCTCGAGTACGAGTGGAACGTCGACGAGTTCCCGTGGCTCTGCGTCTGGACGCAGCACCGCTCGCGGACCGCGTCGCCGTGGAACGGCCGGACGCGTGCGCGGGGGATGGAGTTCTCCACGAAGCCGTTCCCGGAGGGCGAGCCGCCGCGCGCGCGCTCGCAGACGTTTCACGATCGGCCCACGACCTGCCTCGTTCCGCCGGGAGCGGGCCTGAGCCGGAGCTTCACGGTGAGGTGGCGGCAGGCGTAGACCCGGGCGTCGCGTCGGCCTTATGCACGCGCGCGAGCAGAATCGCGCCTACGGCGAACAGGATCGCCAGCGAGAGGACGCCCCAGCGCGAGGAGCCGGTCAAATCGGCCATGAGCCCCATCAGGAGCGGGCCCAGGATCGCGGCGAACTTCCCGAAGATGTTGTAGAAGCCGAAGAACTCCCCGGCCCGCTCGCGCGGGATGAGCGCGCCGAAGTACGATCGGCTGAGCGCCTGGATACCGCCCTGCGAGGTCGCGACGAGGAACGCCATCCCCCAGAAGACGAGCCGTTGCGTCAATTCATTTGCGATGACCGGCAGGAAGAAGCCCAGAACGACGATCACGAAGTAGACGCCGATCCCCACGAAGAGCATCGGCTTCGTGCCGAAGCGCTTCGCGAGCCGTCCGTAGAGCAGTGCGAAGGGGAAGGCGATGACCTGGATCGCGAGGATGACCTGGATCAGCTCGGCCTGCCCAAAGCCGATTTCGGTCGCGTACGAGGTCGCCATCCGGATGATCGTATCCACCCCGTCGATGTAGAAGAAGTAGGCGATGAGGAACACGAACGCCTCGCGGTGCCGCCTGATATGGCGGAAGGTGCGTCCGATGCGGACGAAGGCGGTGCGCATTGGCGTGGGGTCGGGCGGCAGGCTGTACT
>CAYWJH010000108.1:0-11056 GCA_964458555.1 uncultured Spirochaetaceae bacterium
GCATCGGCCCGGTTTTCGCGTTTCCATCTCTGACCGAACGATGTCCCCCGTTCGGGCGATGTGCCCGAAGCTGCAGGCGACGACCTGAGGGCGGAGCTGCTCCTGGACGGCATCGAGCCCGCCTGCCGCTACGCCAGCAATCCGAAGACGGTCACCAGCACGGTAACGATCGTGAAGCCTACCACGAGGGTCCACTGCAGCCCGGCGGACGTACGCGTAGTACGCGCTGCAGTACTCGCCGTCCGCGCTCGAGAAGAGCGCGCGCAGGCGGTGCGGTCCGGCTTCGAGCGTCAGGCGGAGCCGCGCGGCCGCGTCGCCAGCGCCGATTGGTTGTTCGTGCCGATGGGCTTCGTCTACGATCACCGTCGCCTGGTCGTAGACGATCGAGCGGCCACCGGTGTAGTAGTGCGTGAACGACGGTTGCACCCCGTCGCGATCCCAGGCGACGTCGTCGCCGTCGATGCCCGCAGTAACCGCGTGGCCGGCCTCGCGCGGCCAGCGGCGCAGCTCGATCTCGTAGTCGCCGGCGCGCTCGGCCTCGATCTCCCACCAGCCGAACGCTCGCTCGCCTGAGCGTACCTGGCCCTGGTTCCACACGGTATCCGCGTCGGAATCGCTGCGCAGGTCGTGCGAACGCAACACCGCCTCCGGTTCGTCGGCAGAGCCGATCACCGTCGGAATCGGTTCGTCGATGCCTTTGGCGCAGCGCTCCCACCATGTTTCGTAGGCTTCGCGCAATCGCCGGACAATATCCGGGTTGTCTGCCGCGACGTCGGTCGTTTGGCCCGGATCGCTCGCGAGGTCGTAGAGCTCCTCGCGGTTCACCAGGCGCCAGTGGCTCATCATGGCGCACGACTTTCGCCACTTCACCGGGTGCGGCACGCGCTGGGTGTCGGTCACGAAGGTGCGTTCCGCCCAGCCCTCGTCCGGTGCCGCCCCGCGCAGGAGTTCCGCGAGGCTGCGGCCGTCGAAGTCGCTCCCGGCGCTCGCCTCCACGCCGCAGAGGTCGAGGAGCGTCGGCATCACATCGGTGTATCCGGCGAGGATGCCGATGTCGTGGCCCGGTTCGTCGTGCGCGGTCCCGACTTCGCCGCGAGGCCATCGCACGAAGAACGGGATCCTGTGTCCGCCCTCGTACGGACTACCCTTAAAGTCGCGCATGCCGGCGTTGTAGGGCTCGGCGACGCTGTCGCCCATGAGTGTCTGGCCGTTGTCGCTCATAAAGATGAGGACCGTGTCGTCCTCCAGCTCCAGGTCGCGCAGACGCGCACGCAGTCGTCCGAAGTTCTCGTCTATGTTCGTGCACATGCCGAGGAAGCGGGCGTACGCTTCGCTCTCCGTGCTGCCCGTGTAGAGATCGCGATAATCCGGGGGAACGTTGAACGGGCTATGCGGCGCGTTCGTGGAGACGACGCAGAAGAAGGGCCGCGCGCGGCTTCCGGCCGGCCGCGCCTGAGTCCCGATCGGTCGCGCGCCGCCGGATGCCGATGTCTCGATGAACCGCATCGCCTCGGCGAAGAAGACGTCCGTGCAGTAGCCGCTGAAGCGCATCGGCCTTCCGTTCGCGAGGTACGTGTCGTCGAAGTAGTCGTTGCCCCACCAGTCGGGCTGCTGGCTCACTCCACCGCCGCCGTGGCAGACGACCTCGTCGAAGCCGCGGTCCTGCGGCCGGTAGGGATACTCGTCGCCCAGGTGCCACTTGCCGAAGAGGCCGGTCCGGTACCCGGCGCCGTGCAGAGCGGAGGCGAGCGTCACCTCGTCACGGCGCAGGAGCGACCGCCCGCCAATCGTATGCCACACTCCCGCAGAGTTACAGTACCTGCCGGTGAAGAGCCCCGCTCGCGTGGGCGCGCAGGTCGTTCCGGAGTGGAAGTCGGTGAAGCGCACCGACTCGTCGTGGAACGCGTCGAGGTGCGGCGTCCGGATGAACGGATGCCCGCTCGAACCGAGGGCGGGATAGCCTTGGTCGTCGGTGATGACGAGGACGATGTTCGGGTGTGCGGTCATGGCGCGCCTCCTTCCTCGTCTTCAGGTATAGCAGAGAGCGGGGCGGCTGGTCAGGGGCCCGCACGATCCCGTTCGTGTCGCCAAACCGAGTGCGCCGGGGGCACAAAAAAGGCTGCCCCTTTCGGGACAGCCTCTTCGTCAGGCGGGCGCTCCGACAGAGCGCACCGGTCGGACTACCAGCGGTCGCGACCGCCGCCGCCGCCGCCGCCACGATTCTCGCGGGGCTTCGACTCGTTGACCTTCAGCGTGCGTCCGTCGACTTCTTTGCCGTTCATACCTGCCTCAGCAGAGCGGGCCTCTTCCTCGGTCGACATCTCGACGAAGCCGAATCCGCGTGAGCGGCCGGTGTCGCGGTCGGTAATGACGTTCGCCGACAGAACTGTGCCGAACTGCGCGAAATGCTCGCGAAGCTCGGGCTCCTGCGTCTGATAGCTCAGATTTCCTACGTACAACTTGGTACCCATGATGTTCTCCTCCTGCGCCGCTTTCCCGCAGCTACAGTTACACGTGATAATCGCCGTTCGAGGTCCTTCAACTGTCAGTGACTCGTCAAGCGAGAGCAGAACAGGGAGGCCGTTCACGAAACGTGATTTCTACGCAAGAGCATACACCGGTTGCTCGAAAAAGGGAATAGCCCGTGCGCAGAAAATTTCGCCGGCCGGAATCGGACCGATCGGACCGCTGCAGGCTCGATGATGCGGTCGGCAACGTATGGTAGGATGCACGCGCGGCCCGCAGTGCCTGAGACCACTCCGAAGGAGACCAACCATGCCAGCCCACGATCACGACGAACACATCTTCCTCAGCCACATCCACGACGAAGGCTACCAGGAGCCGTACACGACGCGGCCCGCGTTCCCCGACTCGCTCGTCACCGCGACGTACGAGGGGGCAACGGAGACGCTCGACGGCGTGTGGCACTACCACGCCGACCAGTACGACACGTCGCTTCGCGCCGGATGGTTCGCCGAGCCGTACGCCGATGAGTCGGGGACGCCCATCCCCTGGGACTTCGACTTCGACCTCTGGCCCACGATGAAGCTGCCGGCGACGTGGAACGTGCGCGACGAGCGGCTCTTCTACTACGAGGAGTCGGTCGTGTTCGCGCGCACCTTCCGCTTCGTGCGCGGCGACGAGCGCTCGGTGGTGCTGCGGTTCAACGCGGTCGCCTACGCCGCGACCGTCTTCCTCAACGGCGTCTACGTGGGCAGCCACGAGGGCGCCTCGACCCCCTTCGTCGTCGACGTGACCGACGCGATTCGCGAGGACAACCGGATCGTCGTCGTCGTGGAGAACCGCAGACGGCGCGACCGGGTGCCCATGTCCAATACCGACTGGTTCAACTACGGCGGCATCCATCGAAGCGTCGAGTTGTTGCGCCTGCCAACGTCCTACGTGCGCGACTTCACGCTCGCGCTCGTGCCCGGAAGCAACTTCAGCAAGCTGGCGTTTCATGTCGCGGTGGGCGGCGAGGACGGCGGGACGGTCCGCCTCGAGGTGCCCGAGCTGGGGATCGATCGGGAGGTCGACGTCTCAGGCGGCGGCGGTTCGTACGAGATCGAGGCGAAACCGGAGCTGTGGTCGCCCGAGCACCCGCGGCTCTACGACGTGCGCGTGTCGCGTGGCGACCATGCGGTGGTCGACCGCATCGGCTTCCGCGAGATCCGGCGGGAGGGAAACGAGATCATCCTCAACGGGAGGCCGATCTTCCTGCGCGGCGCGAGCATGCACGAGGACAGCCCCAATAACGGCCGCACGCTGACCGAGGAGGAGATCCGCGAGAACTTCGCGCTCGTGAACGAGCTGGGAGGCAACTTCGCGAGGCTCGCGCACTACCCGCACAACGGGCTCGCCTCGCGCATCGCCGACGAGGTCGGGATCCTCCTCTGGGAGGAGATCCCCGTCTATTGGGCGATCGCCTTCGAGTCCGACGCGACGCTCACCGCGGCGACCAATCAGCTCACCGAGCTCATTCGACGCGACAGCAACCGGGCGAGTGTCGTGATCTGGTCGGTAGGGAACGAGAACCCGGACACCGACGCGCGCCTCGCGTTCATGCGCACGCTCGCCGAGCGCGCGCGCGAGCTCGACGCGACGCGACTCATCTCAGCCGCGTGCCTCGTGGACCACGTCGCGAACCGGATCGCCGATCGGCTTGCAGAGCATCTGGACGTTATTGGTCTCAACGAGTACATGGGTTGGTACGAGCCCGATTTCTCCAAGCTTCCCGACCTCTTCGAGAACAGCAAACCGGACAAGCCGGTGATCGTCACCGAGTTCGGCGGCGGAGCGCTCGCCGGCCACCACGGCAGCGGCGACGAGATGTTCACCGAAGAGAACCAGGCGTGGATCTACGAGCGGCAGACACGCACCATCGGCTCCATCCCCTACATCAAGGGCATGAGCCCGTGGATCCTCTACGACTTCCGTTCGCCCAAGCGCGCCAACCGATTCCAGCGCGGATACAACCGCAAGGGCCTGCTGTCGCAGGACAAGCGGCACCGGAAGGCGGCGTTCTTCGTGCTCCAGGGGTTCTATAAGTCGATGGGGTGAGGGGTCTTATCCAGGTAATGTACGCAGACTCCAGGCGGTGCGGCGCGCCGATCCGCTGCCGCCGGCCGCCTACTCGCCGGCGATCAGTCCGGCGGGACCGATCGCGACGCTGGTCCCAAATGCGCCGCCGTTCGCCCGCGCGCCGCCGCCGTTGGCGGTTCCGCCACCCTCCGACGGCGCCCCACGATCGCGTAGTCGTCGTTGACCGAAACCGACCGGCCGAACTCGGCACCGGACTCTCCGTAGAGTCCCGCCGAAATCGTGTGCGCGAGCGTCCAGCTGTTCCCGGACCCGCGCTCGTAGACGAAGGCCCTGCCTTCAATGCTTCCGAAGGAGTCGGCCCACCCCGGCGCACCGACGACCAGCGTGTCACCCGACAGTCCGACCGACGTGCCGAACTGCTGCGCGCCCTTCGGCGAAGGAGGAGTGAGGACCGCAGGAGCGCTCCAGCCGCCCGCGGTCTGCTGGTAGACGAATACGGCGCTGGCGCGAAGGGAACGACGTCGACCAGCTGAGCAATACTACCCCGTCGCCCGCCGTAGCGGCCTGCAGCGCTGCCAGTACTCCGTGTCTGCTCGGTCGGTTTCGTGCCATCCTCCAAGTATGGGCCCCGCCGCCGGCTTCACACCGCTACTCTGTTGCATCTCTGCACCGCGCAGACCTGCTCGACCCATCCCCCGCTTCGTGCGAGGATGACCGGAAGGAGCTACGCGTGTACGCGAAAGAGATTCTCACGGTCTTCGTGCGAGCGAACGAGAACGCGAACCGGATGCTGTACGACTGCCTCGCCGGGGCGCCGGCCGGGCTTCTGACCAGGCCAGGCGGCTACTACCGGTCGGTCATGGGGACGCTCGACCATATACTCGTCTCCGATCTCGGCTGGCTGAACCGCTTTCGCGACTCACCGGTGAGTCGGCCCGCCCTCACCGCGGCAGCGGTCGACTTCACGCGGCCGGAATCCGGCGCGCTTCTGATAGCAGATTTCGGGGAGCTTCGCGCGCGTCGCGAGCAGGTGGACGCTGTCCTGCGCCGATTCGTCGACGAGCTCGACCACGAGTTGCTGTCGACGGAGGTCGAACAGACCGCCCGGGATGGCTCGGTCCGTCGGTGGACTCCGGCCTACGCCATCCTGCATCTCATGAACCACGCGACCCATCATCGCGGGCAAATCTCGCAGGTCCTTGACCAGGCCGGTATCGAGCACGACTTCTCCGGCATCCTGCAGGCCATGCGCACCTGGAGCTGATGCAGCTCGCCGGAGGGCCGACCGTGACCTCGAGGACGCCGTTGTCGATGTTGAACACCGTTGCCGGCGTCGTCGCCGACATCACCGCGACGTGATCGACCTGGTGAAGGCGCTGGCCGTACCGCTCGTGCGTTATCCCCGCGGGAACTTCGTCAGCAACTACGAATGGGAAGACGGCGTGGGGCCGATCGATCGGCGGCCGCGCAGGTGAACATGGCCGTGAACCTGGGAACGTGCGGGATCGACGCGGCGTGAAGGAGCCGCACGGGTTCAGGACCTGGTGCCTGGGAAACGAGATGGACGGACCGTGGCAGACGGGGCACAAGACCGCGCACGAGGCCGGCGAGGTCATGAAGTGGACCGATCCGTCCATCGAGTTCGTGGCCGCAGGCAGCTCCAATCCGCGGATGCCCACCTACCCGCAGTGGGAGGCGACGGTCCTCGAGGAGGCCTACGACGTCGTCTCCACCTGCGACTTCGTTCAGGCGAAGGTGCGCGGCCGGAAGCAGCTCAGCATCTCGTTCGACGAGTGGAACGTCTGGTACCACTCCGTCGAGCAGGACAAGCAGGTCGAGCCGCGGCGTTTCGCGCCGCCGATTCTTGAGGACGTCTTCAACTTCGAGGACGCGCTGCTCGTGGGAGGGTTGCCGATCACCCTCGTGCGCCATGCCGATCGGGTCAAGATTGCCTGTCTCGCGCAACTCGCGAACGTGATCGCTCCCATCATGACCGAGAAGGGCGGCGCCGCCCGGGCGCAGCCGACCTACTACCCGCTGCTGCACGCCTCGCGCTACGGCCGCGGCGTGGCGCTGCTGCCGGTGGTGGACTCCCCCCGCTACGACACGAAGGAGTTCACCGACGTCCCGGCGCTCGAGACGATTGGCGTGTACGACGAGACGGAGGGGGCGCTCACCATCTTCGCGCTCAACCGTAATCCCGAGCAGACCCTGCCGGCGGACGGCGGGATCGTGACTGTGAATCTACAGCCGCTGTCGTGGAACGTGATTCGGGTGTCGGTGGGGTGAACGCTCAGGAGGCTTGCCAGGATGAGCTGATGGTCGCCCTCGAGGAGTGCCTCGCGGAAGCACTGGAGATGAACCGTCGGGAGGCCCGCGAGGCCGCCGCCCTGCGCCCCAGTCGGGCAATGCCGTGATCGGGGCTCATGGAGGGCCGTCGTTGCTCGCGTGCGGTTCTCATGATAACGTTACGACCTCAGACGGCGTGGCTACATGCGTGTCATGTCCGTCGTAACCAGGAGGTTCGGCATGGTTATCAGCGAGCGTAGGGCCACCCGGAAATCGGGCCCGCGTCTGCGCGACGCGGGCGGCGCGGTGTGGACCTGTGGAGTCGTGGTGCTGACCCTCCTCGTCGTGGCGGGTTGTGCGACTACCGCCCGCCGCGTCCCGGCGATATCCGGTGACGAAGCGCAGACGGGCCGCCTTCTCATTGACGTCCATCCGCTCGGCGAGAGCCCGGACGCCCGCTTTGCGGATGCCGAGTACACCTTTCTCGTCGAGATCGATCCACCGGTTGCCGGCAGATCGCTCTACCAGACGGATACCGACGGGCGTGCGGAGCTCGACGACGTGGTGCCCGGCGCCTACCGCGTGCGACCGGCGCTCGCGCGAGATGAGTGGGCGGTTGACGTTACCGTGCGCTCGGATCGTCTGACCACCGTCACTCTCGCTACTCCCGGCAACGCGCAGGTCTATCTCTACTTCAATAACGCGCCGGAGAGGCCCGTGGCGGACCCGGACTTCCGCAGGGGTCTCGCGCGCGCGATCGACGTGGATCGGGCACTCGCCGAAGCTCCACCGGTCGACGGCCGCCGCTTCGAGGCGAGTCGATCGTTCGTTCCCTCGTGGATCGACCAGGCACGCTTGTCCCGCAGAGTGGACAGCGTCGGGTACGACCCTCGCCGCGCGCGGCGACTCACCAGGAAGCATCATGTCGCGGTTCTGACCGCGACGACCAACGACAACAACTCGTTGCGCCGGACGCTCCTCGAGCACATGGTCATACAGTGGAGACAGCTCGAAGCGATCGAGACCGTGGAGGCCCAGGTGCGAGACTTGATGAGCATCGTGAGTCAAGTCCATGACGAGAGCATTCGCGAAGACGTCATGCTTCTCGGCCACGGAGCACCTACGTCGAACCGGGCTCACGATATCGTCGCGGTGTTCCTTGAACCGGATCTGCTGGCAGGCTTCGTGCCACGCGTGCCGGGTCTGGCACCCGTTGCATCGAGGCTTGAGGCGGCAGTGCAGGCGGGCTCCATCAGGCACTACGCCCGGGCGTACGCGGAAGCGAACAGACTGCTCATGGCTCGCCTCCCGATCGTCCCGTTGGCTACCGCGTTCAGAACCGCCGAGTAGGCACCAAACGCATACCGGTGCCGCCGGGCGGGGGCCGAGTGACCCCACGGCGGCATTACGCGGGCCGCTAGTACCGATTGTTCGTGCCGCTGACGATCTTCCTCGCATCGCGCGAGTCGACAGGGGCCACCCGGTTGTTATCGCCGAAGATCAGGATGTGTCCAATGATTGTCATCTCGCGTACCGTATTCGAGTCGCCTCTGATCGTGAGGTTTCCGTCAATCGTGGTCTCATCCGTCCCTGATCCGATGATCAGTACGTCGTCCGCATCTACGCGGAGGATACCCTCGTAGCGACCCGGTGCGAGCTCGACGACCTGGCCATCCTTCACTGAAACCGTGTCGAGGTCGGTTCCCGCTGTCACGCGAACGTCGACCGGAGGTGGCGGCGCGGACGGCGGCGCTGTCAGGCAGCCTGTCAAGGCGACGGTCGCGAGGGCCGCCGAAAGGGATACGAGAACGCGCTTCATAGCTTCGTGAGTATAGCACGTTGTCCCGGCCGACCACACGCTACCCCTCCTAACGCTCTACCCGGCGGCTCGTGGCTGCGTGCTCGAGCGCGTCTTTGTGCGTGACTACACGTCAACTGTGCCGTATCACCAAGGGGGAGACACGAGCGTTTGCACACGGCGTTTCCGGACCGAAGGGCAGTCGTATCCGTCCCGAACGCCGAAGAACAGAGGCGCAAGGCCACCGACGCTGCAGGCGATACCTTGAAGAAGGCCGAAAGGATCAGCCTGCGTCTGACGAAACGAGACCTGATTGGAATCAAAGCGGCGGCGAGGGAAGGGGTGATACCCTACAGCTCGATCCTGCTCCTCCTCGCGCTGGTCAGTGTTGCGGTCCTTCTGATCGTCCTCGATGGTTCCCTCGAGCAGCGCATCCTCGGTGATTGCCGGCGTGCGGCTCAAAGGCTGAGCTCGCTCCGTCTGATCTCTCTTCTGGTTTACGCGGCCCGCTCGAGAAGCCAACCGGTCAGCCCTTCTTCCGGGGCCGGAGGGAGGGTTCGTTCCCGCCGTATCGGCCCAGCTCTTTGTCCGCGGTGATGCGGCCGTCCATCATGAACAGAACACGATCGCTTCTCGCGGCTACTCTGACATCGTGGGTGACCAGGACGATGGTGGTGCCCCAGGTGTTGACCTCCCTCATCGGGTCCATGATTTCGGTTGCCGAGCATGAGTCGAGGGCGCCGGTGGGCTCAACGCCGAAGAGGATCCGCGGCTCGTTTATGAGAGCGCGGCAGCTGCCCACCCGCTGCAGCTGACCTCCCGACGCCTGGGCAATGGAGTTGCCGGCGAGATCACGATGTTGCCCATCTGTTGTGATCTCCAATGGTGTCTGCATATCCACGTTCTGGAGGTCGAGGACTGCCTTGTCGACGATGAGCGCAGCACTTGGGCGGAAAGCGGCCAGTGCTACGCTCTGCGGATCGGTAGCACCCGCGCTCGTGCCCGGCTTCTGTCAATGGTGACCAGAGCCCCTCTCTCTAGACCTCAAACAAGCGTGATCATCCCGCCGCGACGTCGACTTCGTGTTCGTCAAGGCGCCACTCTGCGTATGAAAGCGCCTCGGTAATGTCCTCCGGCGCGATGTATGGATAGAGTTCGAGTATCGCTTTCCGTTCGTGACCGCTCGCGAGCAGCCCGATAATCGTTCCTACCGTGACTCGTGTGCCTCGAACACACGGTCGCCCGCCCATGACGGCGGGGTCAAGGGTGATCCGCTCCAATGTATCCATGTGGCTGCCTCCCTGTGAGGTCTGGCAATAACGTACCACGATCCACCGCCTCCAGACATAGCACCAGCGATACGGAATACCGGCGCGTCCGCTACCCCCGCCGCGCAAAGAACGTCACCCACCGAATCCCCGCGCGGCCTACGATGTCGTCGGTCTCCTCACGGTCCATCGTGGAGAACCCCGCTTCTTCGTGCAGGAGCTCCCAGCCGGCGGCGGGGAGGCAGGTGAAGTGCCTGCCGCGCTCGTCGGTGCCGTCCGCGTCCAGGCCGGCGCGCTCGGTGTTGACCGAATAGCCCAGGATGCCCCCGGGCCTGACGACGCGTGCGAGCTCGGCGAAGACGTGGGGCAGTTCGCTCGCCGCTACGTGCATGATGACCGCCCACGAGGTGACACCGTCGAAGGCGTCGCGGTCGAAGGGCAGGGGCCCGGGCAGGACGACGCGCGCCGTGCGCCCGGCGAGCTCCGGGTGGAGCGCGGTCGCCTGCGCGAGCATTGCCTCGCTGCCGTCAGCAGCGACGACGTCGTAGCCGCCTGAGAGCAGGCGCGCCGCGTCGCGGCCGCTGCCGCATCCGAGGTCCAGCACGCGGCCGGATGGTCCCAGCGCCTGTGCGAAGCGGTCGACGCGGCGCGAGAATTCCACCTTCTCGTAGGAGGCGGTCGTCTCCTGAGCGTGGGAGTCGTAGAAGCGAAGCGTCCCGTTCATGGGGGCCGATGATAGCACGCGGCGCGCGACCGGTGGGAGGGTGCGCCGCCGGACAGCCCGCCGCCTTCATTGACGCCCGGCTGACCCGTGCGCGATAACCGCATCCGCCGACGCCCGTGACCAGTTCCTCGTGGGTGACGCGGATCAGGCGCGATCCGGACCCGGCCGAGTGCGACACGCTCATCGCGCGTTTCTACGAACCGGACCGGGAGCCCGCGCGCCCCGCGGTCTGCCTGGGCAGCGACCCCTTCCACACCCCGCCCGAGCTCGTGAACCGCGGGCGCGTTGCTGCGGGAGCGGGGATACGAGGCCGCGGTCGACAGGCCGTACGGCGGGAGTATGGTGCCGCGCTCGCGCTACCGGAGCGATAGCCGCGTGCGCTCGATCATGATCGAGGTGCGACGGGATCTGTAAGTGGACGAGACGACGGGTGAG
>CAYWJH010000109.1:0-11043 GCA_964458555.1 uncultured Spirochaetaceae bacterium
GCGACGGCGGGATCGCCTCGCCTATCCGGATGAGAAGCTCGCGGTAGGTCGCGAGATGCTTCCAGCTGAGCCGCCGCACGTCGTCGCCCGGGACGTAGGGACGCACCTCGCGCAGCTCGTCGCTGCGCACGCGGTGCGGCGAGCGCTCGGCGGCGTACTCGCCTCCGCGGGTCGCGGGCAGATCGGGCTCCAGCTCGATGTCGCCCGGCAGCACGATCAGGCGCAGCGGACGGCGGTCGGTGACGGTCGTCGCCGTGAACCCGAATACGTCGCGCAGGACGAGTCGGCTCGCCGGGCAGCGGTAGTCGCCGCGCTCCGGCGCCCGAAACGTCCAGCGGCGGCGGCCGCCGGGCGCGACGACCGCGCTCACCGAATGCGTACGACGATCGGCCCAGGCGAGCGGCAGCGCGTGCTCGAGGTAGAGCCCGGGCACGAGCGGCAGCCGGGGCACGCTCGCGTACACGCCAACCGTTTCGCCTGCTTCGACGACCGGCTGCTCGAGCTCGGCGGCGAACCCCGCGCGCACGGCCCGCAGGCGTGCTCCGGAGACGGCGGCGACAAGGAGCACGACGAGCTCGACGAGGAGGAGGCCGCCGCCCCAGACGACGACGCCCAGCTCGTCGCGGACGAGCCCGACCACGAGGACAGCGAGGAGGAGGACCGCGATGGCGAGGCCGCGTCGCGTGGGCATGGCTACAGCTCCAGACGCTCCAACTCGCGTGCGACGAGCTCGTGCGCAAGACGCTCGGGGTCCACGCGGCGATCGCGCATCTTGAGCCTGTGCCCGATCACCGGCGCGGCGAACACGAGCAGGTCGTGGTCGGTGCAGTAATCGCGCCCGGCGAGGAGCGCGTGCCCGCGCGCCGCCGCCACGAGCATGAGCGCGCCTCGCGGGGAGGCGCCGTGCTCGACACCGCGGTGCTCGCGGGTCTGCCGGCACGCGCGAACCGCGGCGGTGACGAGCTTGTCGTCGCAGTGCACCCGCTCCGCGACCGCCTGCGCGGCGAGGATCGCCTCGACCGTGCAGACCGGCTCGAGGTTCGGCATCACGCGGTGCGACGGGTCGCCTCGGACCACGGCGATCTCCGTCTCCTCGTCGGGGTACCCCACACGAAGCCGCGTCATGAATCGGTCCACCTGCGCGAGCGGCAGCGGATACGTGCCTTCGATCTCGATCGGATTCTGCGTGCCGATCACGAAGAACAGCCCGTCGAGCACGTGCGTTGTCGTGCCCACCGTCACCTGACGCTCGGCCATCACCTCGAGCAGCGCGCTCTGGACCTTGGGCGTCGAGCGGTTGATCTCGTCGGCGAGGACGATGTCGGCGAAGATGGGACCGGGGCGGAAGAGGAAGTCGGTGGACTTGGGGTCGTACACGTCGACTCCGGTGATGTCGTAGGGAAGCAGGTCGGGCGTGAACTGGATGCGCTTGAATCGTGAGCCACCGATGAGCGAGGCGAGCGTGCGCGCGATCGTCGTCTTGCCCAGGCCCGGCGCGTCCTCGATGAGCGCGTGCCCGCCGGCGAGCAGCGTGGAAACGAGCAGGCGCAGCACCTCGTCCTTGCCCTTGATGACCGTGGCGAGCCCGCGGAGCAGGGCACCGATCGTCCTCGTCACCTCGTTGGGGTCGGGACTCATGCGGCAAAGGATACTACGCCCACCGGCCTGTGCCAAACTGCTCATAGTCACCTGCCGGGATGGGCTCCATCGAGTAGAGACCCTTCTCGCGAGGTGTCAAAAGGAAACGCGAACCGGGCTCGCTCGGCGCAGGTCGAACAGCTCGACGTCGACCGGCTTACCGGAGAGCGCGGCGGCAGCGGCGCGGTAGACCGCCATCTGCGTGCGATAGTGGTCGGGGTCGAGCTCGCGGTCGGTCTTGAAATCGACGACGAGCACGCGGTCGTCGAACTCGGCGAGGAGGTCGATCTGGCCCCGGACGATACGCGCGTCGGGTTCGGCGAGGAGCGCCGGGTCGAGCGCCCGGGCGTCGAGCAGGAAGGCTACCTCGTGCTCGACCGCCTTCGCGTCGGCGAGGCGGGCGGCGACCGGGGAGGCGAGGAATCCTCGCGCGAGATCGGCGCCGTCGCGGTAGAAGGCCTCGCGATCCGGCGCCGGCACGCGGTCGGGAAGCCGCACCGAGGGGGGCAGGTCCGGCGGGCCGGATGGAGGTAGCTCGTCGCCGTGCTCGATGCAGTAGTGGCAGTAGGTCCCGAAGAGCGCGGCGAGATCGTGCTCTTCGATCACGGCGTCGACCGCGAGCGCCGACGCGTGCTCGCCGGCGGCTGCGAGGCGCGGTCCGCGCGCCGCGGCGTTCAGCGCCGTCGCGGTCCACTCGACGCGGGGGAAGGCGCGGTCGACGACGGGCGTGGAGTCGTAGGCTACCGCGAGCGTCTCCACGTCGCGACGCGCCTCCGAGCGGCGCGCCTGCCGCTCCTCCTCGGCGGGCACCGCCTCGAGGTCGCGCACCGACACCGTCAGCCCATCGGCATCCCCGAGCGCCTCGAGCGCGGCGTCGAACGCCGGCGAGAGTATCCCCATCAGGGATCGCTCGTCGTCGCGGAGGATGCCCGAGAAGACGAGATGCGATTCGGCGCGCGTTGCGGCCACGTAGAGCAGGCGCTTGAGCTCGGCCTGCTCCTGCGCCTTCCGCTCGTCGAGCTCGTGCGTATAGAGGTAGTTCGCCGCCTTCTCCCGGACCGACCCGGGCGGAAGCACGCCGGTGTTGAACGCGAGACCGCGCGTGTCCGACCAGTAGAACGGCTGCGCGGAGACCGAGTCGTTCCGTCCGCGGTTACCGGCGTTCGCCACGATCACCACGGGGAACTCGAGCCCCTTCGACTTATGGACGGTCATGATCTGGACGCCGTCGGCCTCCCCGCGAATGATCTCGAGCTCGTCGAGCTTCTCGTTCTGGCCCACGTGGCGGCGGACCTCGTCGACGAAGGCGGCGAAGCCCTCGGACTCGAAGGTGTGCGCGAGCTCCCAGAAGAGGTCGTAGTACTCGAGGTAGGGCACGTACTGCTCGCGGCGAAGCAGATGATAGCGGTAGCCCCAGTCGTACCAGATCGTGTGGAGCAGCTCGGTGATGGGCCGGGAGTCTGCCAGCGCGCAGAGCTCGGCGTAGCGCTCGCGCGCGAGCTCGAGGCGCCCGAGGTCGTCCGGTGTGTGACCGGCGACCTCGCCGAGGAGCTCCCCCTCGTGGAGGAGCTGGCGCACGATGCCTTCGTCGGAGAGGCCCACGAGCGGCGAGCGGAGGTAGCCGGCGTACGCCACGCGGTCGTTCGGGTAGGTGACGAGCTGCAGCGCCTGGTAGATGTCGTTCACCGGAGCCTCGAGGAAGAGGCTTCGCGCGGCCTGTGAGACGTAGGGGATGCCGAAGAGGCGAAGCATCCGCTCGAGGCGGATCTGGTTTGAGCTCGAGCGCATGAGGATCGCGACGTCCGCGTAGCCGGCGAGCCTGACCTCGCCGTCGTCCGCGCGCATCTTCAGCGCGTTCCCGTCCACGACCGACCGTATCCAGCTCGCGATGTGGTACGCCTCCGCGTCGGTGTCGTCGAGGTGCATGGCGTCGCCGCTCTCCCGGTGCTCGAGCCTCCAGAGCTCGACGCGCGGCGTCACCCCGGGGGTGGCGTCGCGCGAGCGGAGCGGCTCGAAGCGGGCCTCGTAGTCGTGCTCGGCGTCGGCGAAGACGCGCGAGAAGAGCTCGTTGAAGAAGGCGATGAGGCCGGGCTCGCTGCGGTAGTTCGCGCCCAGGCGAAGGTCGGTCTCCGGCGCGCCGCCGTCGGTGGTCCCGTCTGCGCCCGGTGCCCGCGCGAGCTCGGTTGCGAGCGTCCGGAACACGCTGACGTCGGCCCCGCGGAACCGGTAGATCGACTGCTTCTCGTCGCCCACGAAGAAGAGCTTCCCCGGATCGAGCGCGGCCGCCGGCGGGACGCCGGGGCTCGTCACGTCCGAGCGTTCGGCGACGAGGTAGAGAAGCTCCTTCTGCTCGTCGTTGTTGTCCTGGAACTCGTCGATCATGATCGCGCGGAAGCGGTCCTTGTAGAACGACCGCAGCGCGGTGTCCTCGGCGAGCGTACGGATCGCGAGCCGGGTCACGTCGTGGTACGAGAGAAGCGCGAGGCGGCGCTTCTCGGACACCACCCGCTCGCGGAAGCGCTCGAGCAGCCCCGTCAGCCGCTCGGCGTCGTCCCAGCGCGCGAGCGTGTGCGTAGCGACCGCGAAACGCGCCGCGAGATCTTTCGCCTCGTTGAGGTACTCGGTGTACAGGGGGACCTCGGGGTGCTTGCTCGTCCCGCACCTCTTGTGCATCCGGTCGATCGCGGCGAGCTCGCCCGCGACGCGATCGGCCGCCGAGCGGTCGCCGTCGACCTCGTTCGCGTCGGGAAGCGTCCTGTCGAGGTCGAGCGCGTCGACGATCGCCTGCGCGTCGCGCACGCACTTGGGGCCGTCGGGATCGAGCGCCGCGATCGCCTCGAGCACGCGGCGCAGCGAGGCGGCGAGTCTCGCGTGTTCGCCGACGAGGAACCGCTTCTGCTCGGGCAGGTACGAGGAGAGCCCGCGGTCGTCGGCGACCGAGAAGTGATTCACCGCGAGGTGAGCGAGGCCGTCCTTCCAGAGCGAGGTGAACGAGTTCAGCCGGATCGCATCGGCGACGACCGGATCGTCGGCGTGCTCGGTGAGGAAGGCGAGCGCGAGCTGCTCGGCCATCTGCTGAAGCGATCGCTCGTCGATCGTGAAGGTGGCCGGAACGCCGAAGCGGGCGCAACCGTTTCGCGCGATGCCCGAGCAGAAGCTGTCGAGCGTAGAGATCACGGCGCTGTCGAAGTCGGCGAGCTGCTCGCGCACGAAGGCGTCGTCGGTCTGCTCGAGCAGCGCGCGATAGATCCGCTCGTACATCTCGGCGGCGGCCTTGCGCGTGAACGTGAGCGCGAGGATCTCGCCCACGCGCATGCGCTCCTCGGTCACGAGCCGCAGGTACCGTCGCGTCAGGACCGATGTTTTCCCCGAGCCGGCGCCGGCGCTCACCACGGCGTTGCCCGTGGCGGTGATCGCTGCTCTCTGATCGCTATCGAATCGCATCTATCTCACCACGAACTTCGTTCGGCACAGGCCGCGGAACGCGCAGCCGTCGCAGCCCTCGCCGCAGGCGTAGTCGCCGGCGACGATCCGGTCGGTCATCTCCCGGACGATGTCGTCGAGAAGGACGAGCACCTCGTCCATCCGTTCCCGGCTCATGACGGTCTTCCCCGTCGCCGGGTCGTCGCTCGCGACGTTCACGAGCCTTCCCTCCTCGAGGCTGTAGTACGCCGCCGTCCCCACGTGCTCTCCGGTCGCCTCGAGGAGTCGGATGTAGAAGGGGATCTGGACCGATTGGATCCGCTCGGCCTCGGCCGCGCGCTCTTCTCGCGGCAACTCGGTCACGCCCGTCGCGTCCTTCGATCCTCCGTGCTGTTCCTTCTGGGTCGCCGTCGTGCGCTTCTTGTAGTCGACGAGGGTCAACGCGCCGTCGGGTCCGCGCGTCACGCGGTCGATCCGACCGACGAGATACACACCGGTCGCGAGATCCGGCCGATCCTCCCACGCCTCGATCTGCTCGATCCGGTGCCCGGCGATGAGCTTCTCGTCGTTGCAAAGGAGCTCCGCGAACACGCGCGCGGCGAGCGGCTCGAGCGCGGCGTAGACGAAGGCGGGCACCATACCGGGCCCCGATCGGGACTTCTCGCCGAAGATCTCGAGCAGCCGACGGAGGTACTCCTCGCGTCGGCTCGGGTCGAACCGCTCTCCCGCCGCGTGCAGCTCGCCGTAGAAGGTCTCGAGCGTGTCGTGGTAGAGGCTGCCGATGTTCGCCGCGCTGTCCGGGTCGACCTGGTAGTCGAGCTCGCGTACGCCGAGCCCGCGTGCGAACAGGTACGAGAACGGACAGGCGCGGAAGCTCTGAACGTCGGAGGCGGAGAGCGAGAGCAGGTCCGGTTGCGCGCGGTGGCGTTGGGCGGCGAGGACACCCTCGACGAGGTCGTCGTGCGTGAGCGCGTGCGCGGTGAGGTCGACCCGCCCGACCGACGGGGCGCCGCGCGTGTAGGCCGAGGCTCCGTCGCGCTGCAGTCGGTAGACCCGCTTCGCGGGCTCGTCGAGAAAGAGCTCCTCGCGCTGCCACGGCGCGAACGGCGAGGCGTGCGGCACCGGCTCTCCGAGACGCCCGGCGGCCACGTACTCGCCCGGCGGAAGCGCCGGACCGTCCCACGTCGTGCGGCTGCACGAGACGTGTACGGTCGTCCCCGAGACGGCGTAGGCGTGCGCGAAGGCCTCGCTCAGGTCCCGGTCGGCGACCGTATCGCCGAGCTTCTCGCGTTCGGCCTCGGTGAGGAAGGGATAGCGCGCGATCCGGACGCGGGAGGCGACGTTACTCGCGCCGATCACGAAGTGATGCTCGGGGCAGACCGCGGCTCCCACCCGGTACGGCAGCACGACCACCCCGCGGTCGTCGCTGCGCGGTACGTAGAGGTGCTCGCGCAGGCTGTCGATCCAGAAGCGGTACGGCGACCCGATCCGCATGCCGAGCCGCTCCTCGAACTCCGCGAGCTCGCGGAGCACGACGATGCACCGCTGCAGCAGCATCTCGTCCTCCGGTGCCCAGCCGTCGGGGTCGATGAGCCGCTCGCGCATCTTCCGCCACGCGGCGAGCAGGTCGGCCGCCGAGCGGGCGCGGGTGAAGCCGGGCAGCTCCCCGACCAGCAGGTCGATGAGCTTGCGCTCCGGTCCTGAGGGCACGCGTCGCCATCGCGGGTCCGGCCGGCCTCGCCCGCCAAGGCACCCGGCCTTCGCCCCGGAGACGATGAGCCGCGCGTTCGCAGCCGGGTCGCGCCACGGCACCGCCCGGTTGAGCAGCAGGCGCTTGAGCGCGTCGAGCCCGAAGCCCGAGCTCACCACGTCCGCCATCGCGGCGAAGAACCTGCCCGGCGCGCTCTCGCCGAGCGGCAGGCCCTGACGCACGTCGATCGGCACGCTCGCGAGGCGCGCGGCCTGCTCGAGCCGCGTCCGCACCGATTCGAGATCGCACACGGTGAGGACGATCGATTCGGGCGGGGTGCCGGCATCGAGCAGCGCGGCGATCGCGCCGAGCGTCGACTCGAGCTCGACGCGGCTGTCGGGATACTGCTGGAGCTCCGCCAGGCTCTCGTCGTCGCGCGGAACCCCGGCGCGGGGCACGCCGGCGAGCGCGCGCTCGAACTCGGAGAAGTCTTCGGCGAGCTCGGGCATCACGAGGAAGTGGTTGCCCCCGCGGTACGCGGGGACGCGCTCGAGCCACGCCGGCTCGAAGAGGCCGTGCTCGTCGAGGAAGGCGGTGTAGCGCCGCTCGATCTCGGTGAGGTCGGCGAGCAGCGCGTCCAGGCCGGCCGCCGGGCCACCGGCCTCAGCCTCGCGCGCCGATTCGGTGCCCTCGAGCAGAGCGTCGAGCGCGTGCGCCTGCGGGAGCGCGGGCAGCGCGCGGGTGATGTGCGCGCGGAAGCCGTCGGCGTGGGCGGCGGAGGACGGCGGGACGAGACGCTTCAGGAAGAGTCCGGCGGCGTTCTCGGCGATCAGCCTGTCGACGAACACGGCGCGCGCGGTGCGGTTGGCCGGCATGCGGTCGGTACGCAGGTCGAACGCGCGCTCCTTGAATCGGTCCCAGGAGACGATCCGGTCCTCGCGAAGGGCCGTGCGCGTCCCGCTGCGGACGATCTCGCGCCGCCAGAACTCGGCGGCAAGCTCGGAGGGGAGGACGACGGTTGCGCCCTCGTCGAGGGCCGATGCGATCGACTGGGTGTAGGCTTCGCTCAATGCCGGCACGTTTTGCTCCGACATTCTACAGTGTGGAGGATGTGATGAACAGGCGATTTCGCGTGAAAGGCATGTCCGGTATCGAGACGTACATCGAGCTCCTCTCCGAGGCGCCCGGCGGGTACGACGCGCGCATCACGAGCATCGCAGAGTACGGGGTGCGCGAGTCGTGCGAGTACATCAGCTCGGATCTGCTCGAATCGTGCATCAGGACCGGCTACCTCTGCCCGATCGACGAGGCCCAGCTCGAAGAGGCGACCCGAGAGGCGGTGCTCTCCGCGTAGTCTGGTGCCGAAATTGTTGACGGCCGCCGGAAACCGCACCGCGACCGCGCGCCGCCCCTACCCCCAGTCGCGAAACGGGTTGCGGTCCTTCTTGCGCGCCTTGTAGCGTTTCCACGGTATCCGCGACCAGCCGGTCGACGCGAGAAAGCGCACGATATCGGGTCGCCCCGAATAGCGCGCCCGACCGTCGGCACCCTTCGCCGCGAGCACGATCGGCACGTCCTTGAAGATCGGCGCGTAGCGCTGACGCTCCTCGGACACCTTCCGGTCGCCGCCGCTGAGTACCGCCGGCGACACCTCGACCACCGCGAAGGTCACCCCCGCTTCCTTGATCAGAGCTCCACGAAACTCGAACGACTCGCCGGCCATCGACCGTGAGCATACCGCACGGCGACGTTTTTTGCTTTGTCTGCGGCCCCGGTTCCGGTAGAGTAAGGGCGAGGGATCGTTATGAACATGCTCTGGTACGCGGCCTTCGGGTCGAACGTGAACCGCGACCGGTTGCTCGAGTACATCAGGGGCGGGACGTCGCGCTTCAACGGCGCGCCCTACCCCGGCTGCCGGAACAAACAGGACCCGATCCGGGACTACGCGCTCGCGATCAACCGGGAGCTCTACTTCGCCCGGTTCTCCGAGCGATGGGGCGGCGGCGTCGCCTTCGTGCGGCCGGAGCCGTCGCGGAGCCGGGCGCTCGGCCGCGCCTACCTGATCACCGAGGAGCAGTTTCTCGACATCGCGTGCCAGGAGAACGGCCGACGCCCCGGCGACCGGGAGATGCGGCTCGACTACGCGTTCTCCGAGCAGAACCGGGAGAGCTACTTCACGCCCGGCGCGCCGTCGAAGCCGTCCACGGTGGGGACGCTGCCGTACGGGCGGGTCCTGCTGCTCGGCACGCGCGAGAGCTGGCCGGTGTTCACGCTGACCGCCGAGTGGAGCGGGTACGCCGACGTCACCCCTCCGGCGCGCGCGTACGTGAAGTGCATCGCCGACGGGATCCGACAGATCGGGCGGATCTCGCAGAAGGCGCTCGTCGAGTACTTCATCGCGAAGGTGGGCGTGAAGGACCGCATCAGCCGCCCGGTGCTCGAGCGGTGGGTGGCGTAGGCACCCGGGCGGCGTATCTTGACATCGGCATCCCCCTTTCCTATTATGGGAGTCCGACAATCGGGGGTGTAGCTCAGTTGGCTAGAGTACGTGAATGGCATTCACGGGGTCACGGGTTCGAATCCCGTCACCTCCAGTCGCGTTTCCTGGATCATGGCGAGTAGCTCGGGCGGAAACAGCAAAGACCTCTTTTCCGGCGCTATGGACCCGGAGGTCGCCGAACTCATCGGTTCGGCAGACGCCGACACCGATACCGACGACGTTCCCGACTTTGGGGATCTCTTCGAGGATGACACGTCGTCAAACGACGACGCTGCGACGCCGGCCGGCGAGATCGACATGTCGGTCACGACCTTCGCCCGACCGCCGAAGACCGAGGAAGACCCCAAGCCGCTCTTCAACGACAAGAACTACTACAAGACCGCGCTCACCGGCGAAGGCGAGGTCTCCAAGCGCGTGCATTCGATCCTCGGGCAGTTCCTCAACGCGAAGGACCCGCAGGACCGCTCGATGTACCGCAGTCGGTTCATACCAGCCTACTGGGAGCTCTTCCGCAGCATCGCGACGCGGATCACCGGATCGTTGCCGCAACCCAAGATCCTCATGCTCCGCTTCGGGATGCTGCTACCCACGATGGTATCGGCCGAGCAGCGGCAGATGCTCGGGAAGATCATCCTCGAGAACCAGACCGGAGAGCCCCTCTACTACGTCGACGAGTGGCTGAAGGACGTCGCGCGCGGGCGGATCAACGCGTCGGCCACCGACGAGACGAAGCCGAGCCAGCGCCGCGAGCCGGACAAGATCAACGCGATGCTCGAAAAGACGCGCGGTCGGCACGAGGCGCAGCTGAACGTGATCCGCAACACCGTCGGCGAGATGGGCGACCTCGAGAACGACCTCAGGGCGAAGGTCGAGATCATCGCCGATCACGACCATCGGCCCGAGTTCGACAACCTCCCGGCCCCGTACAACGACATGCAGCGATCGGCGATCGGCGAGATCACGAACATCATGCGTCGGCTCGCCACGGTGAACAAGGAGCTCGGGCGGCACTACCGCGAGCTCGAGAGCCTCGACGAGCAACTGCAGGGCCTGCAGGAGAAGGAAGGCGAGATCGGCGACGTCCACGTGGACACGAAGACGATCGGCGAAGAGGCGAACACGGTGCGCCAGATGGCGAAGCTCTGCGTGGGCCGCCAGGGGAACCACTTCCCCGTGCTCATGAAGCAGTACTTCCGGGGCGCGCTCTTCGACATCGGCACGAGAGAGAACGTCCTGAACATGCTCGCCGACGCCGAGTACCTCGACCCCGGCGTCTTCCTGCGCACGTTCAAGATGCAGACGAACCGCATCGTGCCGAACGTCGTGCTCATCCCCTGCTACGGCGACCAGGGGATCTGCTGGGAGCCGTTCGAGCGGTACAACCGCGCCTCGAGCCGCGGCCGCCTCGCGATCCCCATGTACCCCAAGGACCTGCGTACCGCGGTCGTCGCGGCGCTCGGCGACCTGCGCTGGCAGATCGCGAAGGAGAAGGCGCAGCACTACTGGATGGAAGAGGGCCTCACCGGCTGGTACTACCAGTGGTTCAGCGACCACAAGATGCGCGGCGACGTGAAGGACGCGTTCATCGGGGATTACGTTCTGTGGATCACGAAGGAGAGCGAGGCGACCCAGAAGCTCGACCGCGAGGTCCGCGACATCTTCTGGCGCTACATCCCCTTCCCGCAGGACGTGAAGGACAAGCTCAAGAACCGCGGCTTCGTCTACACCGAGCTCTACAAGAAAGACCAGAATCGCGCGATCTCGGACGGGTATTGACCGTCGACGCGCCTCA
>CAYWJH010000110.1:0-10846 GCA_964458555.1 uncultured Spirochaetaceae bacterium
TCGACCGTGGTGGCCGCGGACGTGAAAGCGCCGCCGCGCGTGCCCTTACTTTCGGTCAGCCACACCGAGTGTGATTCACCGTACGCCGTCACGCTCGACGACGAGGCGACCGGCCGCCTCGCTGCTCGGTACTTCCTCGAACGAGGATACCGGATGTTCGTGTGGATCGGGTATGACGGCGCGCCGTACGCCGCGCGTCGCCGCGAGGGCTTTCGTCAGGAGGTGGAAGCGGCAGGCTGTGCGTGTGCGGTGGTCCCGTCGGCCGTCAGGCCGGACACCGGCCCGCTTCCCGACCCCGAGCGTCTGGAGCAACTGGTGGCGTCGGCGCGGCACACGCCGGTCGCGGCCTTCTGCCACGGCGACATGACCGGCAGGCGTTTCCTGCTATGGTGCGTGGAGCACGGCGTCGCCGTGCCGAGCGACGTGGCCGTGCTGGCGGTGAACGACGATGAGCTCCTCTGCGAGAGCATTCGTCCGGCGCTCTCGTCGATTAGATTACCGTGGCGCGAAGCCGGCCTTCGCGTGGCCGAAGCGCTCGCGGTGTGGCTCGGCTCCGGGAGGCTACGGCAGGGCCCGCTCGTGCTCGGACCCACCTCCGTGACGACCCGTCAGTCAACCAGCGCCCTCGCCGTTGGCGATCCGCTCTTCCGCAGCATCTATGCCCGGTTCCAGGAGCAGGCGTGCACCGGTGCCTCCGTCGCCGACATCGTGCAGGCGGTCGGCACCTCGCGCCGGACCGCGGAGCGTCTCTTTCGCAGCCACCTCCACCTTACGCCGCGCGATGTCCTCGTGCAGACGCGCATCCGCCGAGCGAAGGAGCTCCTGCGCACAACGCGCGATCCGATTGGTGGTGTTTCCATGCGGTGCGGCTTCGCCCCCGACCGGTTTGCGTCCGCATTTCGCGCGGAGGTCGGATGCACCCCGAGCGAGTATCGCGCGGCCGCAAGCGAACAGGCCGGCCGCGACGACTCCCCGCCGTCGCCGTTGCCCAAAAAGGGCCCCGCCGGAAGGCGGGGCCCATGATAAGCCTGGAGAACTGGTGCGGTGAACCTACTGCTCCGGGTTGATCGCCTGCTCGCTCTCCACGTCGAAGAAGCGGACGCGTTCCCATACCGGGATGAAGCGGGCTTCATCGCCAATTTCGAACCGGACGGTCGGTGGTGTCCGGGCGATGATGACGTGACTGCCGGTATCCACGTAGACGTGAATCTCAGCACCGAGCGGCTCGATGACCTGGATATTCGTGATGATGCACTGGCCGTCCTTCGCGTCGGCGTCGTAGCGCAGGTCCTCCGGGCGAATACCGAAGATGACTTCCTTGCCGATGTACGGCTGCAGGTCATCGGCGACCGACGCGTCGACGTGGAGCTTGAAGTTGCCCTCGTCGATCATCATCTTGCCGCCCTCTTCGGTGACCTTGACCGCCATGAAGTTCATGGGAGGCGAACCGATGAAGCCCGCGACGAAGCGGTTGACCGGGTTGTTGTAGAGCGAGAGGGGGTCGCCGATCTGCTGGATGACGCCATCGCGCATGACGACGATCTTGTCGCCCATCGTCATGGCCTCGACCTGGTCGTGCGTGACGTAGACCATCGTCGCCTGAAGACGGTTGTGGAGACCGGAGATCTCCGCGCGCATCTGGACGCGCAGCTTCGCGTCGAGGTTCGACAGCGGCTCGTCGAACAAGAAGACCTTCGGCTTACGCACGATCGCCCGGCCGACTGCAACGCGCTGGCGCTGGCCGCCCGAGAGCGCCTTCGGCTTACGATCGAGGAGCTCCTCGATGTCGAGGATGCGGGCCGCTTCGTCGACGCGGTTGCGGATCTCCTCCTTCTGGAACTTGCGAATCTTCAGACCGAACGCCATGTTGTCGTACACCGACATGTGCGGGTACAACGCGTAGTTCTGGAAGACCATCGCGATGTCGCGGTCCTTCGGCGGGACGTCGTTGACGAGCTTACCGTCGATGTAGAGCTCGCCGCCGGTGATGTCCTCGAGACCCGCGATCATGCGAAGCGTCGTCGTCTTGCCGCAGCCCGACGGGCCGACAAGCACCACGAACTCCTTGTCCTGAACGGTGATGTTGGCGTTCTTGACCGCCTGGACATTCCCTTCATAGACCTTAGTGAGTGACTTCAGTTCAACTGTAGCCATGCCTACCTCCGTAGATTATTCTATTGGCTCTCATTGTAGGTCGAGAATTCGGGATCTGTCAAATGGAAGATGACCTGTTTCGGGCCGACGGGAGGTGGATATGGAGATAATGGGGATTGCAGTCGTGTCGCTCGACGGATGCCTGACGCGCCACGACGAGCCGGGATCCGCTTTCGCCTCCCACGAGGACCAGGTTCACTTCCGCACCGTCGTCGCCTCCTGCGACGCGGCGATCATGGGGCGAATCACCTTCGACGGTGAGCGGGAGCGCATGCTCGCTTCGCCCGATCCCCGCCGTTTGCGGGTCGTCCTTACCCGCTCGCCCGACGCCTACCGCGAGCTCGAACGCCCCGGCGCGCTCGAGTTCACCGCCGCCCCCCCAGTCGAGCTGATAGCAGCACTCGCACGGCGTGGCAGCCGCCGCGTGGCGCTGCTCGGGGGCGGACGGGTCTACGCGCTCTTCGCGGACGCCGGGCTCGTGAGCCGATGGGTCATCACCGTCGAGCCGCTGCTCTTCGGTGGCGGAACGCGGCTGCTCGAGGGGCGGACCGACCGGCGTCTCGAACTCCTCGAGTCCCGCCGAATGAACGAATCGGGCACGCTGCTCGCGACGTATCGGGATCCGGATGCCCGCATCGCGCTCACCGCCCTCGCCGAAGAGACATAGGACGTTTCCCCCCGTACCGTCGGTGCCGTCCCCGGTTTTCCGGCGTGGCCCACGATCGTATATTGTCCGCGTGAGCGAATCCACCCGGCCCCACCGGGCCGCATCCCGGCGCGCGCCGCTTCTCGTGCGCATTGTCGCCCTCGTCGCGATCGCGCTCGTCCTCGTCGTGGGCGCAGGTCTCGCCGCGGTCTTCGTCGCCGACGGGCTGCTCTTCCAGCCGGTGAACGGTGATATGGGGAGCGACGGCGCCGCCTTCGTGTTCGAGATCCAGCCGAGCCAGACGCTTCGCACGGTGAGCCGGCGGCTCGTTGCCGAGGGGCTCGCCCGCAACGCGCTCGCGATCGAGCTCTACGGGCGCGCGCAGGGCCTGGACGCGCGCCTGCAGGCGGGACGCTACCTGGTTTCGCCCGCGATGTCGCCGGTGACGATGCTGCAGAAGATCACCAGCGGCGACGCCGTCTTCGACGAGATTACGATTACCATACCGGAGGGATGGAGTCTCAACGACATCGAGCTGCACTTCGAAGAGCTCGGCCTGTTTTCCAAGGAACGCTTTCAGCGTGCGGCGGTCATGCAGCCCGCCTACGCCGACTTCGACATCCTCTCGCACGTCGAGGACGACACGATTCTCGACGGCTATCTCTTTCCCGACACGTACCGGATCTTCGAGGATTCCACGCCGGAGAGTATCGTGCGGCGCATGCTCGCAAACTTTCAGCGCCGGATGACCCCGGAGATTCTCGCCGCGATCGAGGAGCAGGGCCGGACGCTCCACGACGTCCTCACGCTCGCGTCGATCGTTCAGAAGGAGGCGAACGATCCTTCGCAGATGCCGGACGTCGCGGGAGTCTTCTGGAATCGGCTCGAGGAGTGGATCCCGCTCGAATCCGACGCGACGGTGAACTACGTTCTGGGCACGAACAAGCGCCAACCGACCTTCGCGGACACGGAGGTCGACCACCCGTACAACACGTACGAGAATTACGGGCTGCCTCCGGGGCCGATCGGGAATCCCGGCCTCGCCGCGATCCTCGCCGCGATCGATCCGGCGGAACACGACTACTACTTCTTCCTCCATCCGATCGACGGGCGGATCGTGCTCTCGCGAACCTTCGAGGAGCATCTCGCGAACAAGGCGCGGTATCTCGACTGAGCGCACCGGCGCCGGTCAGTCCTCCTGCTGCAGAAGCCAGGCGCGGACGCTGGCCTCGAGGTCGCGTCCCTGCGGTACCTCCATCACCTCACGCATGAGCCACGGTTCGACCACCTGCGGCACGAGCTTTCCCCAGTGCCGTGGGCTCGCGGCAGGGAACTCGAGCCACGAAGCCGGTGGGATCTTTCCCTCCAGCGCCGGGTAGTAGTCGGCGAGATGGGTCTCGTTGAGGCGCCACAGCGAGGAGAAGCCTCCGGCCACGCCAAACCCGTCCACCCGTTTGCGCAGCGCGCTCTCGATGAGATCCACCTGCCGATCGACCGTGAACAGGTGCACGAGGAACGTCCTTGCGCCGTCGCTCGCCTTCGCTCCGTTCGGGATACCCGCGTAGACGATGTCCTCGAGCACGCGGATCGACGCGTCGGTTCCGAACCAGCGGAAGCCAAGGTCCTCACGGCGTGTGGCGTTGAGGCTGAGGAACTCGTCCGACCGTGCGTAACCGTAGGCCACCCGGCCGCGGTGGACGAGCCGCAGCTGTGGATCGTACAGGTAGCGTTCCTGGAAGGCGGCGTCCGCCGCAGCTCCCCCGTTGAGCTCGAGCCAGTCGCGCGCGGCCGTGACACCCGCAACGACCGACTCGAACGACCACTCGGGCACTCCCTCTTCGCCTTCGTGTACCGCGAATCCCAGCGCTCGGACGTACTGGTAGAGAAACGCCTGGTTCCATACCGGCGAGTAGGCGATTCGCACCCAACGCTCGTCTTGCATCGCGTTGAAGGTGTCCGCGCGTGCGCGCATCTCCCGGGGACCGATCACGATGGGCGTACCCACCTCCGGAACCCGGTTCGTGAAGTAGACCAGCGGCAGGTTGAACGCGACCGGCAGCAGGTACTGCTGGCCGTCGGACGCGCCGGTGGCGAGCAACCGCGGGTAGAACTCGTCCGCGTCGAGCTCGCGCCGCAGCAGCCGGTCGAGCGGCTGGAGGAGCCGCCGAGTCGTGCGGTTCTCGATAAAGCGGCCGACGACGAGGTCGGGCGGTGTCTCGGCGAGTCTCAGCGCCGAGGTGATCTCCGGCTCGTAGACGATTTCGACGACGTGCCGTTCCTGCGAGGCGTTGAAACCTTCGACGGCCGGCACGATTTCCGGAACGTCGGTCCACAGAACCACGGCGGTCTGCGAGCAGCCGGTGAGCAGTACGACGAGCATCAGGGCGCCGACGAGCAGCCGGGGCGCCCGGGCAGAGGGCCGCGTGGGTGCTTGCACGCGCCCACTCTACGGGCGCTCGCTCGAGCGTGTCAACGTGACATCCGGCGCGCGCTCTGGTACGTTCTGGTCATGGCACCAGCGGGCACCGCGCCCTTTCTCCGGTACTCGACCTGGCTGCGCGAGCGCTACGGCGGCACCACGTACCGTGTCTCGGTCGACGCCGGCTTCGGCTGCCCGGTCCGCGATCTCGGCCGTCCGTGCGCGTACTGCGACGCCCGGGGCTCGCGCGCGCCGTACCTGGGAGAACACGAGACGATCGCCGACCAGGTTCGCCGCGGCGTCGAGTTCCTCTCGCGGCGGTACGGCGCGGAGCGGTTTCTCCTCTACTTCCAGGCGTACTCGAATACGCACGCC
This sequence comes from uncultured Spirochaetaceae bacterium, assembly GCA_964458555.1. GTDB lineage: Bacteria > Spirochaetota > Spirochaetia > DSM-27196 > SLST01 > SLST01. The sequence continues at coordinate 5,595 of CAYWJH010000110.1, forward strand.
TCGGTTCCGAGGCTGCGTGAGATCTACGATTGGGGGCTCGCCCAGGGCGAGTTCGCCGGGCTCGTCGTCGCCACACGCCCCGATTGCATTGACGAAGCGCGGGCCGACCTGCTCGGCGAGTACGCGGCACGGGGACTGGACGTCTGGGTCGAGCTCGGGCTCCAGTCGGCGAACGACCGAACGCTCGAGGACATTGGTCGCGGGCACACCGTCGCGCGCTTCGACGAGGCGGTCCGCGTGCTCGCCGCGAGGGGCGTCCACGTCGCCGCGCACGCGATCCTGGGACTCCCCGGCGAGGGACCCGAGGAGGCGATCGCGACGGTACGCCACGTCTCTTCGCTGCCGGTCGAGGGGGTGAAGTTCCACAACCTGGTCGTCCTCGAGGGGACCGAGCTCTGGGAGCGCTACCGAGCGGGGCGAATCGACCCGCCGTCGGCGCAGGAGCACGAGCGCTTGCTCGTCGCTGCGATCGAGCACCTGCGCGAGGACATCGTCGTGATGCGGCTCACCTGCGATCCGCCGCGCGGGGTTCGCCACGCGCCGGAGGCGATTCCCGATAAAGGCGGCCTGTACCGCCGGCTTCTTGCCGGATTCGCCGAACGCGGCACCCGGCAGGGTATATACTGGAGCGACCATGCAGACGAAGGATGAAGAGATCTTTGGCTTGATCGATTCGATCGGCCAGCACTACCGGACGAACATAGGCAATCGCTATGTGCGCAACGCGTTCAGCGTGCTGCCGCTCGACGCGAAAGACTGGGCGCTCATCGAGAGCGTGACCGAGAAGGCCGAGTACCACGAGTACCAGGGGTACCACATGGACGAGCTCTACGAGCGCATCCTCGCGCTCGGTCGATTCATTTATCACGCCCGGCGCGAGCTCGCCCCGCAGCTGCGCGCGCGGCTGTCCACCTACAGCGCGGGTCCCGGTCCGCTCGGCAACGACCGCGTCCTCAGAGATATGGCCGTCAACAACTTCGACTCCAACCTCTCGATCCTCGCCGACCTCGTGAACAAGCTCTACGCGCGCACGGTCGAAGTCGATACCGAGCTCGCCCGGGGCCACATGCCGGTCTACAAGACCTACCGCGGTCTCGACGAGATCGGAACGTACCTCGTGCCGAGGTAGGGGGCACGGCGGCCGCGGGGGCAGGGTGTCGCCGACCCGACGCGCGTGCGACGCGGCACGCCGCCGCGTCAGCTCCCGGCGGCGAGTCGCTTCGCCGCGGCGAAGATCGCGTCGTAGAGCTCTCCGAGGTCCTTCTCGTCGATCGTCGAGTACGCGACCCGCAGGTACTCCTCACCGATCGCGATCGTGCCGATCCCCTCGTCGAGCAGAGCGAGCCGCAGCGCCTCGGCGCTCACGCCGTTGCAGGCGAAGGCCATGAAGTAGCCCGAGTTGAACGGCAGCGGCGCGAGCGGGCCGGTGTCCGCCGCGGCGATGATCGCCTGGACACGTTCGTAGCGGCGCTTGAGGAGGTCGCGCTTGGCGAGCTTCTCCCGCCGGTAGCCGTCGGAGGCGAGCGCGCGGACGAGCATGCTCTGCGCGATGCGGCTCGAGTTCGAAACGGTCGAGCGGATGCTGCCCATGAGCTTACGCTCGAGCGCAGCGAGCTCCTCTCGCCCGAGCCCCTTGCCGGCCACCGTCACGAACCCCACGCGGAAGCCCCACGCGAAGTCCTCCTTCGTCGCCCCGTCGATCTTGACCGCGAGGATACGCTCGTGAGCCTGCGCGAGCCGCGCGAAGAGGCTTTCTTCGAGCAACCCGTCCTCGTAGAAGAGGCCGAAGTAGGCGTCGTCGCAGATCACGAGAAGATCGCACCCGGCATCGGCTTTCTTCACGAGGAGCGCCTCTATCGCCGTGGCCTCCTCGATCGTCGGCGTGTAGCCGGTCGGGTTGTTCGGGAAGTTGAGCAGCACCACCGCCTTGCTCCGCTCGCCGATCGCCCGCTCGAGGCCGGCGACGTTGAAGCGCCCGTCCTCGGTGAACAGGTCGTACTCGACGAGGGCGGCCTCGCGCCGAACGCCGATCATGAGTCGGTAGTTGCCCCAGAACAGCCGCGGCAGCACGAGCGCGTCACCGGCATCGATGAAGAGCTCGGAGATCTGGAAGAGCCCGTTCGTGAGCCCGCCGGTGACCATGGGCAGCGTCGTTGGGGTCGAGCCGAGCGAGGGATTCTTACGTCCCATCTCTTCGCGCCAGAGGCGCCGCAGCTCGGGTACGCCCGGCGTGGGTGCGTAGGCCACCGCCTCCCTCGGCGAGAGCTCGTTCACGAGGCTGCGCAGGCCGGAGAGCATGATCGGCTCCCCCTCTTCGAAGGCCATGCCCACCGTCGCGTTGAAGCGCGAGGCACGCTCGTTCGCCTCGCTCGTCTGCGCGACGATGCCCTTGGGGAAATACATCTCGCGTCCCAGCGCGGAGAGGAGGCGTCCGGCGACGGTGCCCTCGAGCGTATCGTTCAACTCGTTCGCAAGCGCGTTCATGGAGCCGAGAATACATTGGGGACGGGGGCTTTCACAATGGGGAGACAAATCGATAATAATGGAGGTTCATTGACACACCATGTCCTCTTACGTAGTGTATCGGCATGGGCGATGCGTCCACCCCGCAGAAAGACCAGGACGGTTCGTTCGGGGTCTTCCAGAGAATCATCTCCATGTTCGTCGGCTCCGGCGATCCCGAGCGCGAGAAGCGTCGCCTGCTCAAGCAGATCGGCAAGGACCTCCAGCGTCAGCGCTTCAAGTTCTACAAGCCGCGCTCCGGCGAGGCGCAGGCGGGTCTCGCGCGATTCTTCTTCGAGATCTACAAAGCCGTTGGACCCGCCCAGACGCTCCTCCAGGGAGCCGACGAGTCGAACGCGCTGAAGTCGATCCTCATCGAGGCGAGTCACTCGCAGGAGCAGGATCGGCTTTGCGCCGAGTTCAGCGAGGAGACGATTCGCGAGCGCGCGGAGACGACCGACGCGAAGAAGCTCACGGCGCACGTGAAGGACGCGATGGTCGCCTACTTCAGCGGTTTCAACTCGCAGACGGTCAAGGAGATCAACGATACGTACAATCGGCTCCAGTCGCTCGTGAGCTTCGTGAAGTTCGATTACTACTTCGTGCTGCGGAAGTTCGACTCGAGCATCCAGGAGGGCAACTTTGGCTACTCCCCGCGCGTCGAGTCGACCAACGCCGAATACGTGAGCGACGACCTGAAGGATTTCCTCGAGGTGGCGATGCCGCTCGATCGCGACGCCGACTGGGACGCGGTCTTCGACGTGCTGCGTGAGTACAAGGGCGTCGAGGTCATCGACCGAGCCGGGTGGAAGAAGGTCGTCTCCACGGTGACCAACGTCGTTCGCTCCGGGGTGCTCGTGAAGATCGTCCAGCACATCGACAAGAACCCCTCCTACCAGCCGGAGGTTCGGGTCTCGCGGAAGCACATCGTCGAGAGTTACCTCAACACGCTGAAGACACAGGTCGAGGGGACGATGCAGAAGCTCGCCCGTGAGCGACGCAGCCGGAAGGTCGAGCAGCTCGTGAAGGCGGTTTTCGGCACGACCGCGATCCAGCGGACCAAGTACTACACCGACGCGGCGAACATGGCGTACACGAAGAAGATGCTCGCCGGTTTTCTGCACACCGAGGCGATGAACTACCTCAAGGCGTTCCTCGTGGACTATTTCAAGGGGGAGGTCCGCACCATCATCAGCGATCTGCTCATCGTGCGCGGCCAGTGGTCGGACAGCATTCTGTCGCAGCAACTCTCCGACGCGTATTACTCGGTGATGAACACCGCGCAGCAGATCGTCGAGTTCGACGACTCGCTCGGCGAGGAGGGCGAGCTGGGCATGAAGCTCAAGAAGGCGTCCGGGCGCGTCGTCGACCGCGACGCTTCGACGGCCAAGCTCCTGCGCCAGACGCTCCACGAGGTCAACGAGATCGCGTTGAACATGATCCACGACACCGCGACGAACCTGATCACGATGGGGAAGGTGATCAAGCTGCTGATCGAGGATCTGAACAAGGAGCGTCCCGAGCTCATCCAGAACTGGAAGCAGCTGCAGGGATTCACCGAGGAGCCGCTACGAGACCAGCTCGTGGCCATCTACAAGCGCGCCTACTACTTCGTGCAGCTCATGCAGGTGTACGTGAAGAAGTAGGCTCGGCGAAGGCGCCTTCGAGCTCGAGCAGCGCGTGCTTGATGCGGCGTCCCTCGTCGGCCGCGATCCCGCGCAGCGCGTAGTTGCCGAGTCCGCCTGCGGCAGGGACGACTCGATGGCAGGGGATCAGGATCGCGACCGGATTGGACGCAACCGCGTTGCCCACCGCGCGCGCCGCCTCGCGGCGTCCGATCTTCTGCGCTACGTGCCCATACGTCGCCGTTTCGCCGAAGCCGATCTTCAGCAGCCGGCTCCATACCGCCCTCTGGAATTTGGTACCGTCGAGGCGCACGTCGAGCGAGAACTCCCGACGTTCGCCGGCAAAGTACTCTTCGAGCTGATACTCGAGCTCACCGCACGCGTACTTGTTCTCGCGCACCTCGGGCTCGCCTGCGAAGCGCTCGGCGGGACGGAAGCCGAGGTACAGAACGCGTCCGTGCCTGTCGACCGCCGCGTGCAGCGGTCCTACCGGTGATGCGAACGAATGTGTATAGACCACGTTGCGGGTATGCGTCGTCACCAATGCCATACGTCTCTACGTACGTCGAGTGTAGCAGCAACGCGGGCCGATGGTAAAGCGGTCACCGCTCCAAGTAGTGTGGCGACCGCTATGCACGCGAGCGCCCACCCTACCGATGGGGTCACCATTGCTGGATACAGCATTGCTGTATCCAGCGTCGCTGGGTACAGCGTCGCCGAGCCACCGGCAAGCACAGGAGCGAGCCGGACGGCGGTTTCCGCCGGGAGAAGCGACACGGCCGGGCGTCCCTGCGCGTTGAGTATGGCCGCCGCCGCCAGGCCCAGTGCCGCGCCGACCGTTCCGGCGAGCCCCGCGCTGAACGCGCCGGCGAACGTGACGAGCCGTGCGATCGCCGGCCGCCCGAAGCCCCACGCTCGCAGGAGCTGCAGCGATTCGCCGGCGCGGCGGGCGAGCAGCAGCTGTCCCGGCAGGAGCGTGCCCACCGCGAGCGAGGCGAGAATGCCTACGAGGAGCACCAGGCTTCGTGACAGCGGCGCGAGCACCTCCCGGGCCGATTCGCGCCATCCGGTCGCCTCGAGATCGGAAGAGCGTCGTGTAGGGAAAGAGTGTAGATCTCGGTGGTC
>CAYWJH010000111.1:0-10531 GCA_964458555.1 uncultured Spirochaetaceae bacterium
CTCTGGAGTTCATTCGAAATGTCGGGGTTTGGCGTTGGCCGCAATATCCGCTTTGGCGATATCGACGGCGACGGGGAGAAGGAGATCGTCATTGCGCAGGTTGTCGCGCACGGTGAGCGCGACGCGTACAGCGAGACCGGCTGCATCACGGCGGTGAAGACCGACGGTACCGTACTCTGGCAGTCCGGAGAGCCCGATCCAGAGAACTACCGCCTGACGAACGACGTTGCCTTCCAGGTCCACGACATCGACGGCGACGGGGTGTGCGAAGTGATCTACGCGCGAGACTTCGAGCTCGTGATCGCCGACGGTCGTACCGGCCGCGTGCGGAAGAAGGTCCCGACGCCGATCGCGAAGCCCCCGGCGGATCGATTCGAGCGTATCCTGGGGGATTGCCTCTTCTTCTGCGACATGCGCGGTACTGGACGCGCGGCGGACATCGTTATCAAGGACCGCTACTGGCACTTTTGGGTGTACGACGACGAGCTGCGTCCGCTCTGGGACGGGGCGTGCAGGACGGGCCACTACCCGTACGCGTTCGACATCGACGGAGACGGGCGGGACGAGCTCGCGATGGGCTACTCGCTCTTCGACGACGACGGGTCGCTCTTGTGGACGCTCGATGGGGCGCTGAACGATCATGCCGATGGCATTGCCATTCTCGACTTCGCCGAGGCCCCGGGTTCAAAGCCAAAGATCCTCTACGCGGCGAGCGACGAGGGGCTTCTCTTCGCGGATACCGACGGCACGATCCTGCAGCACCACCGCATCGGCCACGCGCAGAACCCCGTGATCGCTCGGCGCCGCAACCCGCTCTACAACCACTCGAACTACCAGGCGAGCGTCTCATTCCCCGTCCTCGACGCTGGGGGTGACGCGTGAGCGGGGTGGGTGCCGTGGTTCACGCAGAGCGTCCCGCCCGCTACGCGCCGGCGAGCAGCCGCGCCGCCGCGCGGTTGGCGTCGCGCGCGAGCCGGTCCTCGTCGAGCCCCACGACCTCGCCGTGCTCGACGGCGACTCGGCCGCTTACGATCGTCCAGTCGGCGCGGTGATCGATGCCGCAGAACAGCAGAGCGGCGAGCGGGTCGGCCTGCGCGCCGGCGTACTCGACGCCGTGGACATCGAAGGCGGCGATGTCGGCCGCCCAGCCGGAGCGCAGCTCGCCGCACCGCGGGAAGCCGAGCATCGTCGCGCCGCCGCGCGTGGCGAGGTCGAACACCTCGCGCGCACCGACCGCGTCTGCCCCGTAGCGCACGCGCTGCAGCAGCAGGGCCGTGCGCAGCTCGCCGGGATAGTCGGAACTGTCGTTCGAGGCCGACCCGTCGACGGCGATCGAAACCGGCACTCCCGCGTCGATCATCTCGCGCACGCGCGCGATCCCCGAACCCAGCCGCATGTTCGACGACGGACAGTGGCAGATTCCGGTTCCGGTCTCCGCGAGAAGGCGCAGCTCCTCGTCGTTGAAGAAGATCCCGTGCGCGTAGGAGACGTCGCGGCCGACGAACCCCCACTCCTCCATGAGCGCGAGCGGGCGTTTCCCGTGCGTTTGCATGCAGTAGTCGTTCTCATCGGCGGTTTCGGCGAGGTGCGTGTGCAGGAGCACGCCGTAGGCGCGCGCGAGACGTGCCGACTCCTGCATGAGGTCCGGGGTCACGGAGAACGGGCTGCACGGCGCGAGCGTGACCTTACGCATCGCCAGCGGGCCGGGATCGTGGTAGGTCTCGATCACCCGGCGGCAGTCGTCGATGATCGCCGCCTCGTTCTCGACGACCGAATCCGGCGGGAGGCCGCCCTCGCTCCTGCCGCGCGACATCGATCCGCGCGAGGGAGCAAAACGAATCCCCAGCTCGGCGGCTGCCCCGAACTGGATACCCGCGATATCCACGTCCGGGTCGGCGACAAGATCGCTCGGGTAGAGGTAGTGATGGTCGGTGGTGCACGTGCAGCCGGTCTTCAGGAGCTCGACGCACGCGAGTTGCGTCGAGATTCGGATCGCCTGCGCGTCGAGGTTCTTCCACACGTCGTAGTGGTAGACGAGCCAGTCGAAGAGCTTCGCGTTCTGCGCCTGCGGCAGGTTCCGCGTGAGCGTCTGGTAGAAGTGGTGGTGCGTGTTGACGAACCCCGGCACCACGACATGACGCGAGCAATCGATGACGCGCGCCTCCGGTGGCGGTGCAATCGATCGGCCTATCCGTTCAATCGTCCCCTCGCTCAGGAGGAGGTCCCAGCCGGCGTGCGGGTCGTCGACCTCGGGAGACAGCAGATAGTAGCAGTCGCGAAGCACGATCATGATCGGTGAATCACCTCGTCGTTGAACGCCTCGATGCGCTCGTCGATCCGGGCGGCGAGTCCCTCGCGGTCCCAGTACTCGTAGTAGTCGTACCACTGACGGTTGAGCTCGTCGAGCTCGCGCCCCTGCTGCTCGATCCACGTGTAGTACTTCAGGTTGTGGATGCGCCTGCGGTCCGGGTAGCGCAGCTCGAGCATCGAGTCGGTGCCGATGCGCATCAGCGCGTCGTAGTCGCGTACCGCGTCGTCGTGCCCGTACGCCCCGCGTGCGGCCGAGAGCTCTGCGACGCGGCTTCCGTAGAGCTCCATCGAGTCGGTGAGTACGGTGAGCACGATGTCCTCGCGCGTCAGCTCGTAGTACTTCGCCATCTTGATCGCCGCGATCACGTTTCCGATCCCGGAGATCCCCAGCAGGTCGAGCGCGCCCACGAGCTCTGCGGGGGCACCCTCGGATACGAGATACTCGCGACCTGCCGCTTCGTTCATCAGCCGCATCAGCCGGACGGTGACCTCGTCGTCGACGGCGATGACCATGTCGGTGTTGCGCACGTTGTGGATCCAGGGGACGTGCTTGTCGCCGATGCCCTCGATCCGGTGCCCACCGAACCCGTTCTGCAGGAGCGTGGGGCACTGCAACGCCTCTCCCACCGCGATCCGCGCGTGCGGGTAGCGCCCTTTGATGAAGTCGGCCGACCCGAGCGTCCCCGCCGATCCGGAGGTCAGCGCGACGCCGGCGACGCGGTCGCCCGGGTCCATGATGGCGGCGAGCACCTCCTCCATGGCCCGACCGGTGACCTCGTAGTGCCAGAGATGGTTCCCGAACTCCTCGAACTGGTTGAAGATCACGATGTCGTCACGTGTAGCCCGGAGGTCCCAGCACGCGTCGAAGATCTCCTTCACGTTGCTCTCGCAGCCCGGCGTCGCGATGACCTCGCCGGCCACCTTCTTCAGCCAGTCGAATCGTTCGCGCGACATCTCCTCCGGCAGGATCGCCACCGACTCGCACGCGAGCAGCGCGGCGACGTACGCGCCGCCGCGGCAGTAGTTGCCCGTCGACGGCCAGACCGCCTTCTGCGTGACCGGGTTGAACTGCCCCGTGACGAGCCGCGGGGCGATGCACCCGAAGGTCGCGCCCACCTTGTGCGCCCCGGTGGGGAACCACTTTCCCACGAGCGCGACGATCCGTGCCGGTACGCCCGTGAGCGAGGAGGGGAGCTCGAGGTAGTTGACCGGACCGTAGGCGCCTCCCCGCTCGACCGGTTCGTTCTTCCACGTGATTCGGAAGAGGTTGCGCGGATGGACGTCCCAGAGTCCCACCTCCGCGAGGTCGGCGCGGATCTCTTCGGGTACGAGCGAGGGGTCCTTCATCTGGGCGAAGGTGGGAACGACGATGCCGCGCTCGGCGCACCGTTCGGCGGACGCCTTCATCTGGTCGGGATAGACGGTGAGGTCGATCATGGCTGCTCCAGGTAGCTCACGAGGTGTGATTCGATGACGTACCGCACGAGTCGCAGGCTCGTGCGGGATCGATAGGCCGATGTCGAGCGCTGGTCGTCGATGGGGCGCAGGAGCGCGCGGTAGCGCTCGACGATCTCCGGGAGGCGCGCGCGTATCTCATCCGGACCGCAGCCGGCGAGCATCGCCTCCGCATCGGGAGAACGGACCACGATGGGCGCGACCGCGCCGAGCGCGAGCGCGAAGCCGCCGACGGAGCCGTTTGCCGCCCGCTCGGCTTCCGCGTAGACGGAGAGCTTGGACAGCGCGTTCGACCGGCGCGGCGCGACCTTGCGGTAGAACCAGAGGCCGCCGGCGGGACGCACGGGTACGCGGAGCTCGACGAGGAGCTCGTCCGGCCGCAGCGCGGTCGTACCCGGGCCGGTGACGAAGTCCGCGACGCGTACCGAGCGCTCGGCGGTCGGGGAGCGTACCCGTGCCGTCGCCTCGCGCGCGAGGAACCACGGCACGAGGTCCGCCGCCGGCGAGGCGTTGCAGATGTTGCCGCCCACCGTCGCTGCGTTGCGGACCGCCGGCGAGGCGAACCACCGCAGCAGCTCGCGCACCGCCGGGTCGCAGCCCGGGTGCGCGTCGAGCTCGGCGAGCGTCGTCGCCGCGCCGATCGTCCACGCATCGTCGGCAGCGTACACGCCGCGCAGCTCGCGCAGGTGACCGAGGAAGAGCGGCGGCGACTCGAACCTTACCGGTACCGGCGCCGCCGGGCGGTGGCGGACCATCAGATCGGTCCCGCCGGCGACGGGCTCCACCCGCTCGCGACCGCGGATCTCGAGCGCCTCGTCGAGCGTCTGCGGGACGTACGCCGTCTCAGTCGCTTTCGGTGTCATGGAGCCGCTCGCTCGCGAGGCGCACCGCCTCGACGATCATGGTGTAGCCGGTGCACCGGCAGAGGTTCCCCGACAGGCCGTGGCGGATCTGTTCGTCGGTGGGACGGGTGTCCGCGGCGAGGATCGACTCGGTCGCCATGACGATACCGGGGGTACAGAACCCGCACTGAACGCCGCCCGCGTCCGCGAATGCCTGCTCGATGACGCGGTACCGTCCGGTCTTCCGGTACCCCTCGATCGTCACGATCTCGCGCCCGGCCGCGGCCGCCGCGGGCGTGATGCACGAGTTGACCACGCGGCCGTCGAGTATGACCGCGCACGCGCCGCACTCGCCCTCGCCGCAGCCCTCCTTCACGCCGTAGAGTCCCAGCTCGTCGCGCAGCACGTCGAGCAGCCGCGCGAGCGGATCCACGTCGACCGTCGTGGCCTCGCCGTTCACCGCGAGCTCGATCCTCATTCAGCCACTCCTTCCAGGTATTCGGGCGTCATCGGGATCCGGGAGACGGTGACGCCCAGCGCGCACTCGACGGCGTCGGCGAGCGCGGGTGCGGCGCCGGTGAACGGGATCTCGCCCGCGCCCTTCGCGCCGTACGGGCCGTACGCGAAGGGGTTCGAAACGAGGTCCACGTTGATCTCCGGCACGTCGAGCGGCCCTGGGATGACGTAGTCGGTCATGCTCGCCTGCGCAAAGCCGCGCGGTCCCATTTCGAGCGACTCGCACGTGGCGTACCCGAGCCCCTGCGTAATCCCGCCGTGGACCTGTCCGGCGACCACGCGCTCGTCGATCGCCTCGCCAATGTCGTAGACCGCCCAGACGGTCAGCGGCCTGATCTCGTAGGTGAGCGTGTCGATTTCGATTTCGACGATGTTCACCCCCCAGCTGAAGGCAGGGTAGGCATCGCCGGCGAATCGGTCTTGATCCCACTCGATGAACCCCGGCTGCTCGTAGTCGACCTCCACCTCCATCGGTTCGTTCGATTCCTGCCATCCGCGCGCGATCAGCTCCCGCGCCGCGCGCTCGAGCAATCCGCCTACGATCATGGACGTGCGCGAGGCGACCGTCGGGCCGGAGTCGGGAACGCGGTCGGTATCCGGGTTTTGGAAGACGACCCGCTCGAGGCCGATGTCGAGCGTCTCGGCGACGATCTTGCGCAGCGTGGTCAGCGCGCCCTGACCCATCTCCACGTTCGCGCAGAGGATCTCCACCTCGCCGTCGGGCGTCGCGTGCAACCGTACGCGCGCCTTGATGATGTCGCGCTCGCCGCTGCCGGTGAAGCCGCACCCGTGGTTGAAGAGCGACACGCCGATCCCGCGCCGCAGGGTCGTGCGGCGGCCTGCGTGGTCGCCTCCTCGGGCGGCCTCGTACGCGGGCCGTTTCCGGGCGTAGTCGGAGGCGGCGGCCGCGCGGTCGATCATCTCGTCCATGAGGACCGCGTCGCGAAGCAGACCGCCGGTGATCGTTCGATCGCCCCGGCGCAGGAGGTGGCGGCGCTTGAAGGCGAGCGGGTCTTCTCCCAGCCGCCGGGCGAGGTGCGCCATGTGCATCTCGACGGCGAAGAACGCCTGCGGAGAGCCGAACCCCCGGAACGCGCCGGAGGGCACGGCGTTCGTCCGGAACGCGCGCCCGCGCACGTCGATCCGCGGTACCCGGTAGACGCCGTTCGCGCTGAACATCGCGCGCTGCAGCACCGTCGACGAGAGACCCTCGTAGGCGCCGCCGTCGATCCGGAGGTCGACCGACGACGAGCGCAGGTACCCGTCGTCTCCCACCGAGCTCGTGAACGTCGTGCGCGACGGATGGCGCTTGGTCGTGATGCGAATGTCCTCGCCCCGGTCGAGGATCAGGCGCACCGGACGGCCGGATTTCCACGCGGCGAGTGCGACGTAGCCTGCGAGGACCGACGGGTACTCTTCCTTGCCGCCGAAGGCGCCGCCGGTCGTCGTCTGGACGACGCGGATGCGGTCGGCTGACCATCCGAAGATCGTCGTGAGCGCCTTCCTGACGTAGAAGGGACACTGCATCGACCCGCTCACGGTGATGCGCCCGTCCTCGAACCACGCGGCCATCGCCTGCGGCTCGAGGTAGAGGTGTTCCTGCGCGCCGGTCTCGAAGGTCTCGGTAAGCGTCTCGGGCGGCGCGCTCGCGCGGCCGCCACCCGATCCGGGGGCGCCCTGCAGCGCGTACTCGACGAAGACCGCTGGTGCGGCGGCGGTTCCGGCTGCGGCCGCCGCAGCCTCCGCGGCGTCGAAGCCGAGCACCGCCGGCAGCTCCTCGCAGACGATCCGCGTCTCGTCGACGAGACGCCGCACGACCGCTGGGTCCGGCCCGGCGATGAGGACGATCGGCTCGCCGGCGTACTCGACCGTCGACTCCGGGAAGAGCGGCCAGCCGTCGTTGATCATCGAGACCGCGTTGCGGCCGGGGATGTCACGATGGTCCACCGTCACGTAACCCTCGGGCAGCGGCGGCGGATCGACCGAGACGAGCCGGGCGTGCGCGTGCCCGGACAGGACGAGCCCCGCGGTGAGCACGCCCTCGATCGGGACGTCGGCGAGGTAGCGAGCCTCGCCGCCGGCCTTTGTCCGCGCGTCGACGCGGGGAACACCGCGGCTGATCGTGCTCACGCGCCTCCTCCGGCGACGCGGTGGTCGCCCGGGAGGTCGATCGCGCGCGAGGCTGCGTCGACGTCCTTGAGGCCGGTCCCGGTCGCCATAATCACGACCGTCTCGCCTTCCGCGATGCCGGCCGTAGAGACGAGCAGCCCCGCGTACGAGGCGGCCGCCGCGGGCTCGGCGAAGACACCCGTCGTCTTCGCGAGCTCGTGCTGCGCGGCGAGGATCTGCTCGTCGGTCACCTCGAGGCAGCGACCGCCGTACGCCCGGAGCTTCCGCACCGCGCCGTAGCCGTTCGCGGGCACGCGTACCGCGATCGAGTCGGCGATCGTGTGCGCCGCCTGCGAGTGATCGGTCGCGCCGGCGAACCCGTCGCGGTCCGACCGGGCCCTCATCGCGCGCGCGATCGCGTTGCTGCCGGTCGCCTGGACCGCGTGGACGGTCGGGACGGTGTCGATCAGGCCGAGACGTACGAGGTCTTCGAAGCCCTTGTACACGCCTCCGAGCACGACGCCGTCGCCGGTGGGCACGAAGACGTGATCGGGAGCGCGCCCGAGCTGCGCCGCGATCTCGACCGCGACCGTCTTCTTGCCCTCGGTCGTGAGCGGATTGTACCCGGTATTGCGGCAGAGTCCGCCGTGCTTGCGCTCGTAGGCGAGCGAGGCGGCGTAGGCGTCGTCGTAGGTCCCGTCGACGAGCTCGACCTGTGCTCCGTATTGGAGGCACTGGACGAGCTTTGCCCGAGGCGCGGACGCGGGCACGAAGACCTTGACGACGAGTCCGGCCACCGCGCCGATGCCGGCCATCGAGCTCGCCGCGTTGCCGGTCGAGGCGACCACGATCCTGCCTACGCCGTGCTCGCGCGCGAAGGCGGCCACGAGCAGCGACGCGCGGTCTTTGAGCGAGCCGGTCGGCAGGCCGGTGTCGTCCTTGATGAACAGGTGCGGCAGCCCGAGCTTCGCGCGAAGCCGCTCGGGCTCCCAGAGCGGCGTGGGCGCGAAGGGGACCGCCGGGAAGTGACGCTCGTCAACCGGAAGCAGCCGAACGCCGGGCGGCGAGCCGCGCAGGAGCGAGGCGAGGTCGAGGTGTCCGCGACGCGATACGTCGCCGCCGGGCGAGTGCTCGACGTGCACCTCGAGCAGGCCGCGCAGCGGCTGTCCGTCGGCCTGCTGCGCCGAGCAGTAGGGGCAGAGCATCAGATCAGGGCTGATGTCGAACGAACGTTCGCACTCGGTGCACCGATACGAGAACTCCACTACGGCCGACCTCCCAAGAGCAGCGCGAGCACGCTCTTCGCGGTGTGAAGCCGGTTCTCCGCCTCGTCGTAGATGATCGAGGCGTCGCTGTCGAGCAGCTCGTCGGTGATCTCGTTCCCGCGGTCGGCGGGGAGCGCGTGCATGATCCTCGCGCCCTTCTGCGCCGCGGCGAATCGCTCGGTGGTGCAGATCCAGTCGCGGTGCTTGTCCAGATTGTCCTTCATGATCCTCGCGTGCTCCTCGTCGTCGACGTACTCGTCGAAGAAGGCGAAGCCGCCCCAGTTCTTCGGGATGACCACGTCCGCCCCGGCGATCGCCTCGTCCATCGAATCGACGACCGACACCGACCCGCCCGCCGGCGCCCCCAGCTGCTGAGCGCGCTCGAGCACGTGCGCCGGAAGCGGGAACTCGGGTGGGTTCGCCACCACGACCTCCGCTCCGAACCGGGGAAAGAGCAGCGCCTGCGAGATGGGCACCGAGAGCGGCTTCGCGTGCGTGGTCGCGTACGCCCAGCTGACCGCCACGCGGCACCCGGCGAGGTTCGGCCCCAGGTGTTCCTCCATCGTCATGAGGTCGGCCAGTCCCTGCAGCGGGTGATAGACGTCGTCCTGCATCGAGATCACGGGAATCTCGGCGTGTTCGGCGATCGTGTTCAGGTAGCCGTTGCCGAGCCCGTGAAAACAGTTGCGGATAGCGATGCCGTCGCCCATACGCGAGAGCACCTTCGCGGTATCCTTCGGTGACTCGCCGTGGGTGATCTGCATCTTGTCGGGCGTGAGATCGTGCGCGTGCCCGCCGAGCTGCGTCATCGACGCTTCGAGCGAGTTGCGCGTCCGCGTCGACTGCTCGAAGAACAGCATGAACAGCGTGCGGTGAGCGAGGAGCTCCTCATGCTTACCTAACGCGTAGCGACGTTTCATTTCCATCGCGATGTCGATGGTCGTCCTGATCTCGCCGACCGACCAGTCGGCGAGGCTGATGAGGTCTCGTCCCCGTAGCAGCGTGTTCACAGCCTCTCCTCCATGATGTAGGGCAGCATCGCGTAGAACGCCGATGCCTTCTCGAGATGCTCGATTGGCGTCCGCTCGTTCGGCGCGTGCGCGTAGATCTCGTTGCCGGGCCCGAATCCGATCGTCGGGATGCCGTGCTTGCCGCAGATCGCGACACCGTTCGTCGAGAAGGTCCACTTGTCCACGACCGGTCGCTCGCCGTAGAGCGCCTCCCACGTCGCGACCCCGGCGCCCACCAGGGGGTGATCCTCGTCGATCTTCCAGGTGGGGAAGTACGACTCCTGCGGGTAGGCGAGACCGGTGTAGCCGGGCCGGTCGTACTGCGTGACCGTGATGCGGTACGGCGGACCGCCCGCGGAGGCACCGTCGCGCCCGTGCGCCGCGATCGCCTCGATCTCGCCGATCGCCGTCTCCTTCGTCTCGCCCCAGGTGAGCCGGCGGTCGACGTGGATGTCCGCACCGTCGGAGATCGCGCAGAGCGATGGCGCCGAGGAGCGGAAGCGCGTGACCGCGATTGTTCCCTTGCCCAGGAAGGGATCGGGTTCGAGTCGCTCGTTGAGCTCCTCGATGCCGAGCGTCGTGCGCGCGCACCGGTAGATCGCGTTGTCGCCGCGCTCCGGGGCCGATCCGTGCGCCGAGCGCCCGGTGAACGTCACGTCGATCTCCATCCGCCCGCGGTGTCCGCGGTAGACGCCAAGATTGGTCGGCTCGGTGATCACGGCGAGCTCGGGCCGGATGCCTTCCTGCTCGATGAGGTAGTTCCAGCACAGCCCGTCGCAGTCTTCCTCCATCACCGTGAAGGTGAAGTAGACCGTCCACCCGCCGTCGTAGCCGAGCTCGTGAAGGATGCGACCGGCGGTGATCATCGACGCCGCGCCGCCCTCCTGGTCGACCGACCCCCGCCCGTGGACATGGCCGTCGGCGACGAGCCCGGAGAACGGGTCCTGCTCCCACTGCGACCGGTCGCCGGTATCCACCGTGTCGACGTGCGCGTCGATCGCGAGCACGCGCGGGCCCGCGCCCA
>CAYWJH010000112.1:0-10491 GCA_964458555.1 uncultured Spirochaetaceae bacterium
GAGCCGTCCGAGTGAGATCCGGCGGTTTCTGCAGCACCGTCGCTCAATACCTATAACGGGTGCTGCCAGCACCGTCGCTCAATACCTATAACGGGTGCTGCCAGCACCGTCGCTCAATACCTATAACGGTGCTGGTAGATGCTCAAGAGCAGACCTACGCCGATCAGCGCGGTCCACAGCGAGGAGCCGCCGTAGGAGAGAAACGGGAGCGGGATCCCGGTGATCGGCATCATTCCGATCGCCATTCCCACGTTAACCGCCACGTGAAAGAAGACCATCGCGACGATACCGACGGCGGTGAGCGAGGCAAAGTTGTCTTTCGCCTTCGCGCCGATCATCAGACCGCGGACCAGGATGGCCGCAAAGCACGCAAAGACGCCGAGCGCGCCGAGAAAGCCCCACTCCTCGGCGAGAATCGAGAAGATGAAGTCGGTGCTCTGCTGGGGAAGGTACTGGAGATGGCTCTGCGTTCCCTGCAGCCAGCCCTTCCCGGCGATGCCGCCCGAACCCACCGCCGTTACGCTCTGAATGATGTTCCACCCGGCTCCGCGCGGGTCGACGTTGGGCTCGAGGAACACGATCAGCCGCATGAGCTGGTAGTCGCGCAGCGCGCGACGGCCGAGCACCGAGCCTCCGATGCCGACGAGGAGAATCCCGACCCCGTAGACGATCCACGCGAAGTAACGGCGCTTCACGATGAGCAACCCGGCGAGCGCGAGCAGCCCGACCGCGGCGAGGCTGCCGAACACGATGAGCAGGAGCCTCGTGTCGGTGAGGACCGCGATCGCGGGGATCTGACCGCCGTGGATCTCTCGCTCCCACGCCGGCAGGACGGTGAGCACGGCTGTGATAATCCCCACGGCGAGGATGAAGAAGAGGTAGCTCGGACGCGCCCCGGCCGTATAGGCCATCACGAGGAACACCGGCAGGTAGACCAGCGCGGTTCCCAGGTCCGGCTGCAGCAGAATGAGACCCATCGGCACAAGCGCGATCACCATTCCCAGCCCAAAGGTGAGCGGCTCGCGGAGCGAGCGCTCCCGGGTCTCAAAGAAGCGCGCCAGCACCAGAATCGTCGCGATTTTCATGAACTCCGACGGCTGGACCCCGAAATCGCCGATGCCGATCCAGCTGCGCGCGCCGTTGATGACGCGGCCGAAAAGCAGCGTCCCGATGAGCACGACGACGAGCGTCCCGTAGATGTACAGCGACAGGTCTCGAAGCCTGGCGTAGTCGAACGTCGCCACCGACGCCAGGATCACGAGCCCGAGCGAGCCCCAGACGATCTGCCGCAGCCACTCGCGGGAAAACGAGACCCCGTCGCTCGTGACTCCACTCGAATAGATGAACAACACCCCGATTGCCATGAGCGCGAGCGTCGCGAGAATGAGAAGAATATCGACACGAAAGACGGATCGCTCCTGCTGCATGGTTACTCCGGGAGTCCTCGCCCGTACCAGAGCCACGGGTCACGACGCGAGCGAAGGTCGTCGATCGTCTGTTCGTAACCCAGGTCGTTGTAGATTCCGTGCATGATGATGTTCGTCGCGTACGGGCCCCACCAGTCCCATTCGTTGGCCGCATCGATCCACACAACCGTCACGATGTAGTCGTCGATACTGCCCTCGCCGTACGGCGCGAAGCCGACGAACCACGAGTGCTTCCGTTCCTCGCTTGCCGTCTGCGACGTTCCCGTCTTACCGCCGGCGGGCGCATTCGTGGTCATGACGATCTGCGGCGTACCGCTCTCCACGACCCCCTGCATCGCCTCACGAACCTGACGGAACGTCTCGTCGCCGATGGGAACGGTACGCAGGACCTCGGGCTCAATCGCCTCGACAACGGCTCCGCTCACCGGATCGCGAACCTCCTTGAGCACGTGCGGCCGGTAGACCACCCCCTCGTTCGTGATGGCGGCGACGAGATTCGCGAGCTGCAACGGCGTCACCTGGAGGAAGCCCTGTCCAATGGAGAGGTTCACCGTGTCGCCCGGGCGCCAGGCGTCGTTGAACGTGCGCGCTTTCCAATCCGGCGTAGGGACGAGTCCGGCTCGCTCGCCCGGAAGGTCGATGCCGGTCCGCTCGCCGAAGCCCAGCGCCCGCGAGTAGTCTACGATCGTCTCGATACCCAGGTGCTCGTTGCCCATCGTGTAGTAGTAGACGTTGCAACTCTCGGCGAGCGCGTCGAACAGCGCGATGTCGCCGTGGCCGTGCTCCTTGTGACATTTGAACACCCGGTTGCCTACGACGTAGTAGCCGGGACAGAACACCTCTTCGTCGACCGGAAACGCGTTCTCCTCGAGCACCGCGAGCGTCATGAGGACCTTGAACGTACTCGCCGGGCTCTCCTGAGCCTGGATCGTGCGGTTGAGGAAGCTACCGGTGGGATCGAGCGCGACCTCGACGAAGTAGCTCTGTCCGCCCTCCCCGTAGAACGAGTTCGCGTCGTAGCCGGGGTATGAGACCATCGAGAGGATCTCGCCGGTAGCCGGGCGGAGCACCAGCGCCGCGCCAATTCGGTCGCCAAGCGCCTTCTTCGTCAACGCCTGGATGTCGCGGTCGAGGGTGAGCACGATATCTCTCCCCTGCTCCGGCGCGATGCGATTGCGGCTGTCGTCGGCCACGCGACGTCCCTGCGCGTCCACGGTCCGGAACTCCCGTCCGTCGCGCCCGCGCAGGATGTCGTCGTACTCGAGCTCGATTCCCGCCTTCCCGATCACCGAGCGCTGAGTATAGCCACGGTTGAAGAGGATCTGCAGCTCTTCGGGTGTGATATCGCCGACGTAGCCGAGGACGTGCGAGAAGGCGTCGCCGTCGACATAGTGTCGCACCGGCTTGATGCGCCAACTCACGCCGGGGAAATCGGGTTTGTGCTCGGCGAGCGCGCTGATCGTGGAGAACGGAAGCCCACTCTTGATTTCAATCGGCTGGAAGGTACGGTAGCGACGCTGGGGGATCGCCTCGTAGATCTCGCTCACCGGCATGCGCAGATACTCCGCGACGCGGTTGAACACCTCGTCGATCCGGTCGCGGGGTATCTCGGCGGGGTTGATGTCGACCGCAAAGGACTCGCGGTTCGTCGCGACGGGCGTAGTCGCGTTACGATCGTAGATGTTCCCCCGCGGCGCGGTGATGATCGCGCTTCGCCGGGTCACCTGCTCGGCGCGCGAGGCGTAGATCAAGCCGTCGACGATCTGCATCGAGAACAGACTGCCCACGTAGACGAGCATTACGAGCCCGATGACGCCGCCGAGGACGAGCAGGCGCGAAACGGGAATGGAATTGCCCCCGCCGCTCGAACCCTTCATCAGATCGTCCCCCCGCGTCGCCGATCGGCCTGAAGCCAGCTCGCCATCCCCAACACGCCGAAGAGAACCGGGGCGACGAGGCCGGTGTAGACGATCTCGATGAGATACCCGGAGGCGAACACCTCCCCGGAAACACCCTGAATAGAGAAGAGCGCCGCGATCAGGAGCGCGATCAGCGCCTTGATCAGCATCGCGATGACCGCGAGCACGATCGGGATGAAGATCGGGTCCACGAACATCTTGCCGTGTGTGATGCCGAAGAGAGCACCAACGGCGGTATAGATGAGCGCGTAGAAGCCCAGCGGTGCGAGCCCGAGCACGTCGAGCACGACACCCGCGACGAAACCGGCGAGCTGCGCCGACATGACCCCGTTTCTGTGTCCGATGAATACCAGCACGATGAGCACGAGGTCGGGAGCGACGCCGCCAATTTCGATGAACCGCAGCAGCGTGCTCTGGAGTACGGCGGTCGCGGCCATGACCAGGCTGCCGTAGATCGCGATCGCGGTCATTCGGCCTCCTCGCCGAGGACGAAGACGTATTCGAGGCGACTGAAATCGACGAGCGGCTCGAGCGCGATGTGCAGCGACGTCTCATACGGACGCCCCTGGATCGACTCCACCGTGCCGATCCGGATGCCCTCCGGGAAAATCGACCGCATGCCGGACGTGATCACGACGTCTCCCACGGAGATCTCCGCGCGAGCCGAGCTCGGGACGTAGAGCATGGTAAGTCGGCCGGCGCTCGCCGCCATGCCCTCCCCCGAAACGAGCCCCTCGTGTCGCGAGCGCAGCAGGCGTGCGGCTACGTAGGAGTCCCGGTCGAAAATCGGCATGACGACCGACGCGGTCAGACCGACTTCCTCCACGCGCCCGACGAGGCCCTGCACGCCGCCCTCGTTGGCGATGGCGGGCATATAGCGTTCCACGCCTGCCGCGCGCCCCTTGTTGATCGTGAGGCCGGAGAAGAACGATCCCGGTTCTTTCCCGATGACGCGCGATGGAACGCTCTCGCCGCGAAGACGCTCCTCGAAGTCGAGCGCCTCGCGCAGTCGCTCATTCTCCGCCTTGAGCAGCGCGATGTCGTCGGCCACCGCCTCGTACTCGCGCACCTCGGCGATCAACTCGTCGTACTGAGCGCGCAGCGCGGAGAGCTCGCGTATCGACGTCACGGTGTCGGCGAAGAAGCGCCCGACCGCGGCGCCCGCCTGCTGGAACACGGCCACGAAGCTCTGTCCGACTTCCTTCGGCCGCACGTTCATCGACTCGGTCGACACGCCGAGCGATACGAGGCAGACCGCCACGAGAACCGCCAACGTGAGCCCGTTTCGATGTTTCGACAGGTTGTCCCGAATCCGCACTACAGGCTGTTATACACGTTCTTGCTGTTCTTGTGCACGCCGCGCTCGTACTCGAAGTACCGTCCGGCTCCGAGCGCAACGCAGTTCAGCGGGTCCTCGGCCTTGAACGCGGGAACACCCGTCTCGTTGGCGATCAGCGTGTCGAGACCTTTCAACAGGCTTCCGCCGCCGGTCATGACGATGCCGCGTTCCACGATGTCCGCGGCGAGCTCCGGCGGCGTCTGCCCCAGGGTCCGCTTGATTTCCTCGACGATCGCGTTGATCGGCTCCTGCAGAGCTTCCCGCACCTCGACGCTGTCGATCTCGAGTCGGCGCGGGAGACCGGTGATCGCGTCGGTCCCCTTCACTTCCATCTTCTCGATCTTCTTCTCGGGGCTCGCGTTGCCGATCTGTGTCTTCAGCTCTTCGGCGGTCCGCTCGCCGATGATCAGATTGTGCACGGTCCGCACGTGCTTGATGATCGCCTCGTCGAACTCGTCACCGCCGAGTCGGATCGCGTTCGTGACGACCATTCCCCCGAGACTGATGACCGATATCTCGCTCGTCCCGCCGCCGATGTCGACGATCATGTGACCGGCCGGCTCGAAGATGGGGATGTTCGCGCCGATCGCGGCGGCGAGCGACTCCTCGATGACCTTTACCTCGCGGGCGCCTGCCTTGAAGGCGCTCTCTTCTACCGCGCGTCGCTCCACCTCGGTGATGCAACTCGGTACGCCGATGACCATCCGCGGCTTCACGAGCCATCGTCTCTGGAGCACCTTCGAGATGAAGTACCGGATCATCTTCTCGGTGGTCTCGAGGTCGGCGATGACACCGTCGCGCAGCGGCCGGATCGCGATGATGTCGCCCGGCGTCTTCCAGAGCATCCGCCGCGCCTGTTCCCCCACGGCGACGACCTTCTTCGTCCCTCGCTCCACGGCGACCACCGACGGCTCGCTCGCGACGATGCCCTTACCCCTGATATAGACGAGCGTATTGCACGTCCCCAGGTCGATCCCGATGTCGGACGAGAACGCGTTGAACAGGTTCGTGACCCCCATTATGCCTCCCAGTTGGCCAGTCGTTGCAGTGCTTTCGTGTGATTGGGATCGATCTCACGCGCGGTTCGCCACAGGTCACGCGCCCCGACGGCGCGGTCGGTCCGATCGTAGACGATTCCCAGGTAATAATAAGCATCGGCCGATTGCGGGTACCGCTCAATCGTGTCGTCGAGAACCTCTTCCGCGCGATCGAGCCGATCGTCGAGAATCAGTACCGAAGCGAGCTGGTTGCGCGCCATAAGCACGAGAAACTCGTCGTCGAGCGAGGCAATCGCCTCTTCGAGACGGGCGCGGGCCGACGCGTAATCGCCCAGCTCCACGTAGGTCTCGGCGGCCTTGATACGGACCGCGTCGACCTCGTCCGACGGTGCATGCTCGATCGCGCGCTCGTACCAGGCGGCGCTCTCCTCGTACTCGCCCAGCCGGGCGTAGCCGAGTCCCAGGTAGGTCCGGCTGTCGGGCGCGTCGTAGCCCTCCCCGAGCGACTCGGTCATGTAGCGTACCGACAGATCGATGTACTCCTCACCCTTGTGGTAATAGGCCTTGCCGAGTACGTAATCGCCTTCGGCGCGAAGCGGCGCGCGCGGAACGTGCATCGCCTTGCGCAGCATCTCGATCGAGCGGTCGAGATGGGCGAGCTGGTCGGCTCGCTGCACGAGCTCGACGCCGACGTAGAAATGCGCGAACCCTCCGAACGTCAGTGCCTCCGCGTCCAGCGGATCCTCCTCGAGGATCGACTCGGCCAAAGTAAGGACCTCCTCGTAGCGCGATTCGTTCCAGAGCGACACCAACTCCGTATCTCGGAGCCGAATCCCGAACGGGAGCCAGTCCGCCGCTTCGAGCGCGAAGACCGTGCCTCCAACGACGCCGATCAGCGCGAGGCCAACTACCAGGAGGCGGACTGTTCGCTTTCTTCTGTCGCCGTCTGGTTTTCTTCCCTGGGAGTAGATCATGGTCGACGATGACGATTAGATATGACCGAGGCAAAAAAGTCAATAATGGACAGTAGGGAGCCGATCGGGGCCGATGAGGACGGGTCTGTAAGCCGGGTTCTGTAAGAGTAAGGTCGCTCAACCAAGGTTGGGCGGCAGTCTCAAGGATGCCATCTCTCTGGACGCTCCGTCTCCGAAGCGCTCGAGCAGCCTACCCGCGGGGTGCCTCGTCCCGGCGAACCGGTCGAAGCCGAACGGGCCGCTCTCCCCGCTGCTTGGCCTTGCTCCCGGCAAGGTTTACCCGCGCCGACGGTTACCCGCCGACCGGTGGGCTCTTACCCCACCATTTCACCCTTACCCTCAGGACGCCTGAGGCGCCCTTCGGGCGGTATCCTTTCTTTGCACTCTCTGTACGGAACAACGACCGCGCCGTCGTTCACGCCCCGGGCGTTACCCGGTACCGTGCCCTGTGGAGCCCGGACTTTCCTCTGGAGGCCCCCACGGTTCTATACGAACACGGGCTTCTCCAGCGGCATCCCGACCCGTCCTCATCGTCTCCGGTCGGCATCACGCCGTCGGGTGCGTCGCCTCGCAGCGACTACTCCTCCTCCTCGGCGAAGCCCTCGTCTTCTTCAACATCGTCGTCTTCGTCGTCGTCGACGATATCGTCCTCGAGATCCTCGTCATCGTCATCGTCATCCTCGTCGGCGACAGCCTGGTCGCCGCCTTCGTCCTCGTCCTCGTCGGCGCTCTTCCCGGCTTTGTCTTCCGAGTGCTCCTCGACGTCTTCCTCTTCATCGTCTTCGAGAAGCTCGTCGTTTTCGACGGTCGCGACGTCCTCTCCCTCTTCGTTGCCGAAGTCCTCGTCGACGAGATCCGCGAGCGCCTCCGCGTCTTCCTCGAGGAAGCTGCCCTCGGTCTCCTCTTCGTCTCCAACGTAGAAGACGATCTTGCTGCAGTACGGGCAGAAGAGGATGTCCTCTCCGCGATGGACGTCGTTGACGAACTGGACCGGCAGGATCATCTGACAGCCGGTACACACGCTGCGGCGAAGCGGCACGATGCCTTCGCCCTCCTTGCTGCGGATGATACGCTCGAACTTGAACAGCAGCTCCTCGTCGAGACCGGGCACGAGGCCCTTCTCCTCCTTCTCGAGATCCTTCAGGCGATCCTTGCGCGACTCGGTCTCGCTCTTGATCTTCTCCTGCTCGTCCTCGAGCTCCTGCTCCTGCTCCTCGATCATGCCCTCTTCGCGTTCGAGCGCCTCTCCCATCTCCTCGAGCGCCTTCTCTTCGCGCTGGAGCTCCTTGCGGAAGTACTGCTCCCGGTCAGATGCGTCCCGGATCTCCTTGTCGAGCGCCTCGTACTCGCGTTGCGTCTTGATGAGATCCATCTGTTGCTCGTAGCGCTCGCGCTCCATCTCGGCTTCGGCCATCTGGCGCCGCAGCTCCTGGATCCGCTTCTTGCTCTCTTCGTACTGAGCGTTCTTCTCGATGTAGCTCTTTTTGAGCCGATTGACGAGCTCGCTCTTCGTCGACAGCGCTCGGGGGAGCTCGGCTATCTCGCGCTCGATGTCGAACTTCTGGCTGAGAATATCCTGCAGCTGCTTCAACTTCTCGATCGTGTCTTCCGTCATTGCTTCCTTCCTGTACCGACAGACCTTAGTGGTCGAGATAATCCTTGAGGCGCCGACTTCGCTTCGGGTGGCGCAGCCTTCGCAACGCCTTCGCCTCGATCTGACGTATCCGTTCGCGCGTCACGTTGAAATACAGGCCGACCTCCTCGAGCGTCAGCGAGTACCCGTCTTCGAGGCCGAACCGCATCTTGAGAACTTCCTGCTCCCGGTCCGGCAGCGTCGAGAGAACCTCGCGCATCTGCTCCTGAAGCAGCGTGAACGCCGTCTGGTGCGCCGGGTTCTCGACGTCCTTGTCCTCGATGAAATCGCCGAGCAGCGAGTCCTCTTCTTCGCCGATCGGCGTCTCGAGCGAAATGGGCTCGCGGGCGACGTTCTTGACGCTCTTCACGCGGACGACCGACCAGCCGAGCCGCTCGGCGATCTCCTCGTCGGTCGGCTCGCGCCCGTAGATCTGCATCAGCTGTCGACTTTCGCGCACCACTTTGTTGATCTGTTCGATCATATGGACCGGCACGCGGATCGTCCGCGCCTGGTCGGAGATGCTGCGCGTGATCGCCTGACGAATCCACCAGGTGGCATACGTTGAGAACTTGTATCCTTTTCGATACTCGAACTTCTCAACCGCCTTGATCAGACCGATGTTTCCTTCCTGCACGAGGTCGAAAAAGTGCAGGCCGCGATTGGTGTACTTCTTCGCGATGCTCACGACGAGCCGCAGGTTCGCCTTGATGAGCCGATCCTTCGCGTTCTGCATCATCGCGCGTCCGCGAACGATCTGGCTCGCCATCTCGAGGATCTCGTCGATCGAGTTCTCGAATTCGACCTCGAGCGAGGTCAGCTTCTTCTCGGTGAGCTGAACCTGCCGGATACGATCCTTGATGACATCCGCGCTCAGCCCCAGCTCTTCTTCGATCTTCGGGCGCTCCGAACCGCTCGCGAGCCCGCGTCCCAGCGTCCGCAGCTCGCGCGTGTTGCGCACGCGCAACCGCTTCTCGATACGCGCCTGTTCGTCCTGGAGCCGTCGGATCTTGCGCGCGACCGACGTAAACTTCTCCGAGAAGTAGAGGATCTCCTCCTGGTGAATCTCGAGCGTTCCGAGCCTGGACATGAGGCTGCGACGCTTCTTCTCGAGCGACTCGTCCTCGAGCAGCTCGTCACCGCGCTCGACGATCGTCTCCTTCTCCTGCATGTACTCTTTGAGCTCGGGGAAGATCTCCCTGAGCGACTCCTTGTAGTACTGCCCGAGTCGTCGGCGCTCGGCGAGGAACTCCGAGATCTCCTTCTTGCTCAGGTTCATCTCACGCGGATCTCGCTTGGAGAAGGTGCGTTGGGCAAGCTGGTAGAACTCCGGAATGAGGACGCCCGATCCCTTGATCACATCCTTGATGATGTTCTCACCGTCCTCCATCTTCTTGGACAGCTCGACTTCCTGCGCGGCGGTAAGCAGGTTTTCCTTGCCGATCTCCCGCAGGTAGAGGCGGATGGGATCGTCGATCGTGCTGTCCTTCTCGCCGAGCACGAGCCGCTTCCGCGCGTCTCCACCCCGTGGCGGCGGAGTCTCATCCTCGTCCTCGTCTTCTTCGTCGCTCGCGTCCTCGAGCCGCACCTTGTGCTTGGCGAGAATCGCGATGACGTCGTCGATCTTGTCCGAGTTAACGACGGAATCGGGAAGAAAATCGTGAACCTCTTCGTAGCTCACGCGCTCCTTGCCCTTTGCGTAGTCGATGAGTTTGAGCATCGCAGGATCGTTTTGCAGTTCCGTCATCAGCCCTCACCCTTTAGCTTTTCGAGTTCCCGATCGAGCACCATCTTCTCAGACAGCAGCTCCATATAGTCGCTCCCGGTCTCGTCGTGCTCAGCCGCCACGCGGCGCAACTCGGTCTCGACCGCGCGGATCTGCTTTCGCACCGCCCGTCGCCTGATCGCGAGGACCGCGTCGCGGATCGCCTGCTCGCCCTCAACGGCGAACTCACCGCTCGCGATCCGTTGGTGGACGAGCGTGACCACCTCCGGCTTCGTAATGCGCGCCATCAGCGTCTCGAGCGAGGTCTCCTCGCGACGAAACGACTCTTCGAGCGCGATGTAGACTTCTCGCGCAACGGGGTCTTCCAGATCCTCCGGCTGGACGTACCGCCGGACGAACGCGAAATGCTTGCGTCCCTGAACGGTTGCGAGCATCAGGAAGAGGTCGTAGGACAGTCCAGTACGCGTGTTCCCGG
>CAYWJH010000113.1:0-4279 GCA_964458555.1 uncultured Spirochaetaceae bacterium
TCGCACGCGCCGAGCGGCGAGTTGAACGAGAAGAGGTTGGGCACCGGGTCGCGGTAGTGGATGTCGCACTCGGCGCAGTGGAGATCGGCGGAGTAGGGGTGCTCGACCCAGGCGGCGCCGGCGGGTGCGGGGCCCTCGCCGTCTGCGCCCTCTGGGGCTCCCGGTCCCGCGGTCGGGCTTGCGATGTCGCGGTGACCTCCGGCATCGGCCCGACTCCAGATACTGCAACGCCCTTGGCCGTAGCGGAACGCCTGCTCGAGGTCTTCCACGACGCGCTCGCGCGAGGCGCTGCGGCGGATGCGGTCAGCGATGATGTGGCAGGTGGTGCCGCGGCGTTGGTGGATGCCGCGGTACCCTTGAGAGCGCACGAGCTCTTCGACTTCCTCGTCGCCGAGGCGCTCGGGGACGGTAACGGGGAAGGTGATGAGCAGGCGATCGGGGACCGAGTCGATCCAGCCTTCGAGGTCGCGGGCGACGCTCTCCGGCGAGTCGCGGCGGACCGGCTTCCCGCAGCCGCGGCAGTAGAGCGTCGCGGCGCGAGCGAAGAGGAGCTTGAGGTGGTCGTTGAGCTCGGTCATCGTGCCGACGGTCGAGCGCGAGGTGCGGACCGGGTTGGTCTGGTCGATCGCGATCGCCGGCGGGATGCCTTCCACCTTGTCGACCGCGGGCTTGTCCATCCGGTCGAGGAACTGGCGCGTGTACGCGCTGAACGTTTCCACGTAGAGGCGCTGGCCTTCGGAGTAGAGCGTGTCGAAGGCGAGCGACGACTTGCCGCTGCCGCTCACGCCGGTGACGACGGTGAACTTCCCGAGCGGGATGTCGAGGTCGAGATCGCGCAGGTTGTTCTGCCGGGCGCCGGTGATGCGGATCGATTCGGTCGCGACCGACGGACGGGTAGGGGACTTTGCGGTAGCCATGCGGTCCTGCAAATATACGCAGGCGGGGCGGCGTGCGCCAAAGGGGTGGCGATGGGGTCGCGGGCGGACGTTGGTGGCCGCCGCGCTCGCGACTGCCGACGCCCGAACCGGCTCGCGCCAACTACCGCCCTTCGTGCCAGTGTGCGGCGGCCGCCGGCGACCCCACGTGAATCGTGACCCCTGCGCTCGGGGCGAGCTGGCGTGGGTTCTGCGCCCGGAGGAAGACGAGCAGGAGCTCCGCGTGCGGTTCAATCACGAGACGCTCGCCGGTTCGGATCCGGGCCGATGCTCCCACGGTGGCGTCGGACGGCAGCAGCGCGACGAGCGCTTGTGCCGGCTCGCCTCGCGCGAGCCCTTGCAGCGCCGAACCCGAGTCCTGCTTCGCGTAATCGCGCGGTCTGAACACGCCGGCGTACCCAACGACCGCGCCCCAGGCGGTCTCCCAGCGCGGCGACCACTCGAGTCCCTCGCGCCAACCGACCTGGTCCGGCACGAGGCTCCCCGTGATGATGATCCTCGGCTCGCCGCGCACCGTGCCGAGTCCCGCGCCGAGCCACGGTTCGACGGCGAGCTGCCCGTACGCCGCGCCGCTCGCGAGCATCGCGCCGTAGTGGAGCGCGACGGTTGTCCCGGCGGAGACGAGGAGCGCGCCGTCGCGGAGGAGCCGCGCGCTCGCGCCGAGCGAACCCTCGATGGTGTCCGCCGCGGCGGTCTGCCACGGGTCGCCACGGCGGGCGATCGGAGTCAGGAGCCGTGCGGAGGCGGTCGCCCGGAGCGGGGCGCGGGCGAGGTCGAGGTGTGCGCGACCGGTAGTGACGACGACCGGGGCGCCGGCGAAGGTGAGGTCGCGGCCGTGGCGGTGGTAGGGCCAGGCGAGCCCGGCGGAGAGCGCGGAGGTGAGACATACGGACTCGCGCTGCGCTGCGGTCGCTTCACCCCGGTCGCTCTCATCTGCGGCGCCGGGCGTCGTCTGCGCCGTTGCGACGGCCACGCCGGCTACGAGGAGGATCGCGGCGCACCAGGCGCGTCGGATCGCCGCTCCGCGGTCCGGCCAGAGGCCTCTACTGGACGCCATAGTACCGTTCCTCGAAAGCAATGTCCGGCGGGTACGACTCGCCCCACGTCTCGACCGTTCCCAGCTCCATCACCTGCAGTCGATCCACCGGAATATTGCCAATGTCGATGTATCCGCCGCCGGCTTCGTAGCGTTCGAGTCCTATGTACGGGTCGGTCGCGAACGAGCGCGGATTCACCGCGTTGAGCTCGATGACCGAGCCGGGCGATCCGGTGTCGTAGAGGTAGGCCCCGTAGGTCTGCAGCGCCTCCGCGACGCGAAGCTCCGGTCTTGTGAGCGCCGGGTCGGCGTCGGTGGCGGGGTTCCAGCCGGGATCGAGACGCAGGAGCGCGCCCATCGGCATCGCTTCGGGGTCGTCCATCCAGCCGTCGCTGCGTGTGGCGGGCGCGACGTACGACTTCAGCCGCGTCAGCGAGCACGCGAAGACGAGCGCGTGGTCGATGGCGCCGGGTGTGGCAGAGGTCAGCTCGTCCGGCCAGACGAGGCCGGCGGCGAGCGGGAAGCCGGAGGCTGCGACGCTGAACCGGTCCGCGTGCGCGGCGCCGGTGGTGTAGTCGAGGAGCGCTGCCGCGGAGGCGACCCACCGGCCGTGCTCTTTGCGGAGCTGCCAGAAGTCGTACTCCACGCCCTCGTCGCGGTCAATGATGGCGACGTGCCCGTCGGTCGCCGAATCGGGGACGAGCCAGGCCGGGACGGGAACGCCGGTGACGCCCCGCGCGCCGTACCCCGCGGTCGTGATGGGTACCGAAAAGCGCGGCGTCTCCGAGTCTGCCTCGTAGATCGGTACCGATCCGCCCTCGACGATAATGACCAATCGGAACGCGGTGCCGCCGCCGTCGCGCCGGTACTCGCTTGCCAGCCGCTCGATGTAGGCGTCCGAGTCGGGGTCGACCGACCGTCCCGAGGCGGCGACGGTCTCGCTCCAGAACGAGGTGCCCCCGGCGTAGACGACTTCGGTCGGCTCGCGGAAGTCGGCCGGCTTGGCGGGCAGTTCGAAGAAGACACAGGATGTGAGTGTTGCGGCCACGATGATCAGGCCGGCGGACAGGCGGGCAACCATGCCGACGAGTCTATCGTAACGAGAGATGCGCGACCATCGTCTTGACACCGCCCCCGATTCCCGGTTTGCTCAGAGCCCATGGCGCTCACCGTCGCCTTCGCCGCGCTCATCATCGGCCCCTGGCTCCTCGGTCGCGCTACGCAGGCGATCCGGCTGCCCGCCATCCTGGGGATGCTGCTCTTCGGAGTCGCCTGGGCGGCGCTCTCCGGCGACGTTATCTCGTTCGTGCCGGGGGTGCCTGCGGAGATAGACGCGATCGCGCCGTTCATCAAGACCACCGCGCTGATCGTGATCCTGCTCCGGGCGGGGTTGGGGATTCGCACGGCAAACCTGCGCGCCGTCGGCGGGTCGGCCGTCCGGATGGCGGTGATCGGCATAGGTCTGCTCGGGCGTTCGGCGGGTGTGCTCCTCTCGCTCCTCCCCGACCGCCGGCTCACCTGGTCCGATCGGCTGTTCGCTCTGGTCGCCTATATCCCCAAGGCCACCGTCCAGGCGGCGCTTGGAGCGATACCGCTCGCCTTGGGCATCGAAGGTGGCGACGTGATCCTCTCGGTCGCGGTGCTCGCGATCGTCGTCACCGCACCCGTCGGGCTCATACTCATCAGGGCGCTCGGTCCGCGCCTGCTCGCGTTGCCGAGGGAGGCGGTCGCCAGTGACGCGGCGCACCACCGAGGGAAGTGATGGCTGATCCTGTGACCTACTGCGACGCGGTGGCGAACCTGCCGCCCGACGACGTGAACCGACGCTACCACGACTTCGTCTACGGCTTTCCCGTGACCGATGAGAACGAGCTCTTCGGACGGCTCATCCTCGAGATCAACCAGGCCGGCCTCTCGTGGACGACGATCCTGAAGAAGGAATCCAACTTCCGCGCCGCGTACGCCGGCTTCGACGTGGACGCGGTGGCGGCCTTCGGCGGGAGTGACCGCGAGCGGCTCCTCGAAGACGCCGGCATCGTCCGCAACCGGCTCAAGGTCGACGCGGCGATCGCGAACGCGAACCGCGTCGTCGAGCTGCGCGACGAGTACGGTTCGTTCGGCGGCTGGCTCGACGCGCACCACCCGCGCGCGCTCGACGAGTGGGTGAAGCTCTTCCGGTCCGTCTTCCGGTTCACCGGCGGCGAGATCACGAAGGAGTTCCTGCTCAGCACCGGCTACCTGCCCGGCGCGCACGCGGAGTCGTGCCCGGTCTACGCGGAGACTATCCGCGCCGGGCCGGCGTGGATGC
>CAYWJH010000113.1:4379-10247 GCA_964458555.1 uncultured Spirochaetaceae bacterium
AGAACGAGCCGGTCTTCGTCGACTCGGACGTCTACGTCGCTCTTCGTCATCCCCGGGAGCTCGGCCTGCACGATGTAGCGTTTGCTCGTGCTCTTCACGTCGACGGCGGGGAGCCAGACACGGGGTCTGTCGGGCGGAGCCGGATCGGTGACGTCGGTAAACCCTTCATCGAGGTCTTCGACGTACCCTTTGGGGTCTTCGTGCGAAAGATTCGCCATGGTAGCCTCCCATCGCCAAGAGTAGCGAAATGACCGTCGGAACCAATGATCCGTATGGGTTACGCTCGTCGCGGGCCGACGGTTTGACGGTCATTCGCGTTCTCCCTACGTTCAAGCTATGGCTCCCATACGCTTTCCAGCCGGGTTCACGTGGGGCTGCGCCACGGCCGCTTACCAGATCGAAGGAGCCTGCCGAGACGACGGCAAGGGGCCGTCGGTCTGGGATGAGTTCTCGCATCGCGCAGGCACGATTCAGGACGGCACCACCGGTGACGTCGCCTGCGACCACTACCACCGGTACCTCCAAGACTTCGATCTCCTCACCGAGCTCGGCGTGGGAGCGTACCGATTCTCGATCGCCTGGCCGCGCGTCGTTCCCGATGGAGACGGCCCTGTCAACGAAGCGGGACTCGACTTCTACGACGCGATGGTCGACGCTGTCCTCGAGCGCGGGATCGAGCCGTACGTCACCCTCTTCCACTGGGACCTTCCGCTCGCCCTCGAGCGACGCGGCGGATGGCTCGACCGACGCACCGCCTACGCGTACGTCCGGTACGTCGAGAAGGTCGTGCGCAGGCTCGGCGACCGCGTGAAGACGTGGATGACGCTCAACGAGCCGATGACCGTGATCGGCGCCGGCTACCTCGCCGGTCGTCATGCTCCGGGGCACGCGAGCGCGCTGAAGGCGATCCACGCGCTGCACCACCTCCTCGTCGCCCACGGCATGGGGGTGGATGCGATTCGCGGGTTGCAGGCCGATGCGAGGGTCGGCATCGCGAACGCCTTCTCACCGGTGCATCCGCTGCGCGCGAAGGATCGCCGCGTGGCCGAGCGAATGAGCGCGGTGGTGAACGGACTGTTCATGGATCCGATCCTCAAGGGACGCTATCCGACCGAGGTGGCGTGGGCCATCCGGCTCCTCAACCGGAGGGTTCGCCGGGGTGATATGGATTTGATCCGGCGGCCGCTCGACTTCATTGGCGTCAACCACTATTCGCGCTACATCGCGCGACGTACCTTCCTCCCCCTCGTCGGCTTTCGCCTCATGAAGCCGGTCTACAAAGGGGTGCTGTTTACCGATATGGACTGGGAGGTCTACCCGAGCGGGCTCTACGACATCCTGACGTGGATCAACCGCAACTACGACAACCCGCCGATCTACATAACCGAAAACGGCGCCGCCTATCAGGACCGACGGGTACAGGACGAGGTGAACGACGCCGACCGGATCTCCTACCTTCGCGCGTATCTCGGTTATCTGCACGAAGCGATGGAAGAGGGCTGCGACGTGCGTGGGTACTTCGTCTGGAGTTTCCTGGACAACTTCGAGTGGGAGTACGGCCTCTCAAAGCGATTCGGGCTGATCTACATTGACTACGATACGCTCGAGCGGATTCCGAAGCAGAGCGCACGCTGGTACGCGAAGGTGTGCAGAAACGGCGGATTTGAACGTCAGCTTCCCGCGCCCGAATCGTCGCTCCCGCGGTCCGAATCCGAAGGGGCGTTCGATGCCTCGTTCTGAAACTGTTCGTAGAGTTCTTTCAGCCGCGTCTGCAGCTGTTCGTACGAGCGGGTCTGCTTCTCGTCTGGTTCTGCGTCTCCGGATTGGTTCTTGCGGCTCATCCGCTGAAACCGACGCGCGAGCTTGTTGATGCGCCGCTCGAGCTTGCGGAGCCCCTTGTCGTCGTCCGACTCCGAGAAATCGCCGAACTCGTAGTCGATGTCGCCCTTGATCTCACCCTTGAAGGTGCGGTGCCAGGAGACCGCGAGCGAGTGACCGATGAAGGCGAGACGACCTTCTTTGCGGTGGCGACGGACGCTCACGGTGATGTGGACGCTGTCGAGCACGCGGAAGGGCCGGAGCTTCGCCGCGCGGCGGATCAGGTCAAAGTCTTCGGCGAGCGTGATGTCGGTGTTGAATCCGCCGACCCGATGAAAGAGCCTGCTGTGCATCAGGATGCAGTACCCCGGTGCCATCGGGTTGGTGTACTGGTTGAGCTTGACGTAGAGATTCGCGAAGTCGTGCATCATCCGGTCGAGCGGCACGTTCGATAGCGGTCGCACTTCGCAGGTCGCGACGTCGACGAACCGCTCCTGCATCTCGTTGTACGCGTTCTCGAGAAAACCACGGCTGAACTTCACATCGGCGTCAAAAAAGAAGTAGTAGTCTCCGGTGGCGACCTCCGCCCCCGCGTTCCGCCCTTCGGCGGGCATACCGCCCGGAACGACGTTCGCGCCGTACTCGCGCGCGATCTGCGGCGTGCGGTCGGATGAGTCGGCATCCGCGACGACGACTTCGTACTCGGCGGCGTCCATCGTCTGTGACTTCAGACAGTCGAGCAGTTTCGGGAGGTGCTCTTCCTCGTTGTAGGTTGGGATGATTACGCTTACTCTCACCGTATTGAAGGTACGTACGACGACCCGGGAGGTCCAGTTTGCAGACCCTGACGACGCTTCTGCTCGCGTTCGCCGGCTATTCGGCGATGAACATCTCGCAGGCGGGCCAGAAGATCGGCCTTGCGAAGAAGAACGACCATCCGCTCGGCGGATGGTCGCTATGGATCGGGGCGACCGTCGGCACGCTGCTCGCCGTGGTCGTCGTGCTCGTCGCGCTCTCCATTGGAGCGGTGTCGCTCGTGGGCGCGATGGCCGGGAGTGGACTCGTGACGCTCGCGGTGTTCTCGCACTTCGTGATGAGCGAGTCCATTACGCGGAGCGATCTCCTGGGGATCGCGCTCATCCTCGGGGGAAGCGTCCTGATCGGGTTCTTCGCGCCGGCGCAGGGTGAACCCGCGCCTCGATGGCTCGTGCTGCACGGGTTCACGGCGGCGCTCACGGCGACGTACATCGTAGCCTGGGTGGGGATGAAGGCGAGTTCTCGCGCGGGAATCATCGTCGGCGGTTTCGGCGGCGCGCTCGCCGGCGCGTCCATGCTCTATCAGAACGCCACGACGATCGTGGCCGACGTGGGCCCGGTGATCTACTTCCCGCTGTCGGAGAGTCTTGCGTGGAGCCGCATCGTCGAGCTCGCCAACCCGTTTCTCGTGATCTGGCTCTCGCTCTCGATGGGGGCCTTCTTCGTGCTGCAGCTCGCCTACGGTCGCGGCAAGGCGATCCACGTCATCCCCGCGTTCAACGTGAACTTCATCGTCGTCCCGGTGCTTGGCGGCGTCATCGGCTTCGCCGAGCGCGTGCACGCGCTCCAGTGGCTCGGAGTGGCGGTCATCGTCGTCGGGACACTCGTGCTCACGGCGACCCCGTCGGACGCGGGGCCGACGACGGATCGCGCGGGCGAGTAGCGCTACGAGGCTCCTCCGAGCAGTCGTTCGGCGGCGAGCGCGGTTCCGGACGCGCTGCCGCCGGGTATGAACGCCCAGTCGTCGCGGTTGAAGCCGTACGCCACCTCGAGCGAGCTCGCCCCCACTCCGGAGACGAACGATGCGGTGTTCGCCCCCGGGTGGCAGCCAAGGACGAAGTTGAGCGCGTGGAGCATGAGCCGAAGCGGGAAGACCTCCGGGTAGGCGCGGTCGAGGGAGGCCACGCGGCCTGCCCACTCGTCGGGGTAGCTCATGCGAACACCGATCTCGCCCGTCTCGCGATCCACCTCGTCCTCCTCCATCCACGCGAAACGTGGTATCTTACCGGCCCGTGAGTACCGCCCAACCGCTGTCCGACCGCCAGAGCCTTCTGGGGACCCTGAGCGCCTTCGCCGGCTTTCTCGTCTGGGGCCTGCTTCCCTTCTACTGGAAGTGGCTCGGCGAGGTCGAGGCGATCGAGATTCTCGCCCACCGCATTATCTGGTCGACGATTCTGCTCATCGTAGTCGTGCCGTTGATTCAGCGTCGCGAGCTCGCCGCGGCGCTGCGCGACCGGCGCGCGTTTCTCATCGCGGCGGGGGCCGGCGTGGTCGTGGGTATCAACTGGTTCGTCTACGTCTGGGCCGTAGCCGCCGACCGGCTCGTCGAGGCGAGCCTGGGCTACTACATCAACCCACTCGTCAGCGTGCTGCTGGGCATGATCGTGCTGCACGAGCGGATGAACCGCCTGCAATTCGCGGCCCTCGTGCTCGCGGCGGCGGGCGTCGTGGTGCTGACGGTGAGCTACGGTCGCCTCCCGTGGGTGAGCCTGACGCTCGCGTTCAGTTTCGGGTTCTACGGTCTCATCAAGAAGACGGGCCGATTGAACTCGCTGGTGAGCCTGCTGATCGAGCTGGTCATCCTCGCGCCGGTGGCGGCTGTCTTCCTCGCGCGGCGTCACGCCGATGGGGGAGGCGCCTTCGGCGCGGGCGACCCGCTGATCACCTGGTTACTCGCCGGGGCCGGCGTCGCGACGGTGCTGCCGCTGCTGCTGTTCGGAATCGGGGCGCGGCGCATCCCGCTCTCGCGCGTCGGCTTCCTCCAGTACATCGCGCCCACGCTCATGCTCGTCATAGGTACGCTCTTCTACGGCGAACCGTTCACGAGCGCGCACGCGATGGCGTTCGCGCTCATTTGGACGGCGCTCGCGATTTACACGGCGACGCTTCTCCGCGGTCGGCGTCGAGGGAGCCGCCGGGCGACCGCGCGGACGTGGCCACCGGGCCCGGACGTCCCACCGCCGCCCGCCGGCGCCCCGAAGGGAAGCTGATCGATGCGGACCTGACGATCGAATCGGAACGGCCGGATAGCCTCCAGCCGCAACTCATTCTCTTCGCTTTGGGGCCTTCTCCTGGCGCTCTCTGGATGCTCGATCGTCCCTGGCGGCCTTCTGCTTCTGACCCTTTGCCTTGTCCTTCTTGCCTTTGTCACCCATCGAACTACTCCTTGTCCGATCCGGGCTCGGATTTGATCACGCTCAACGCTCCCCGCTCGGCGACATCAGTCGAGGGGGTTCGGCAAATCCTTGTACTGCGAGAGGTCACGAGCGACGCTCTCCTTGAGATCCGCGAACTCCTTCTTGATCGGTGCGGGGTCGTTCTTGAAGAAGGTGATATTCGGGACCGCGGTGTCTCTCCACCGCTCGAGTTGGTCGATGCTTCGCTGAACGTTGTCGAGCAGAATGTCCTTCTCGTTCTGACGAATCTCCGACGCGACAATCTGCTGCCGGAGCGAGCCGAACGAATCGAGAACTCCCTGCATCTCGCGTTCGAGCTCCGTCTTCTGCTTGAGCACCTTCAGTCGCCGCGACGTCCAGAACCCGCCGGCCACTATCACGATCGCTGCAACAATGATGATCCATACCATAAATTCTCTCCTCGGCTGGTAGTGTCGCTTCCCTATTCTACCACAGTTTCGCGATCGTGAGTAAGCGCACTCACGCCGCTTGACAAGGGACAGAGCGAACAGTGAAGATAAGCTATTCGGGGAGGCATTGTGAAGCGAGGGATCATCGTGCTCCTTGTTTTTGTCGTCGCCGTGGGAGCGGCTGTGGCGCGGCCGATTGACGACCCCGGGCCGGTGAAGGTCGACCTCAGCGCCGGCCTGACCTCGAGCATCTTCGCCGCGCACTGGAGCATAACGCCGTCGGCCGTGTACCGATTCGGGATCTTCGGTGTGGGGGCCGGCATCAAGAACCATTTCGGAATTGGACACGACGCGTTCTACCTCGGGCCGTACGTGCGAGGTGAGGTCGGGTGGTTCTACCTTGGCATTGGCCCGCTCTTCCTGCTGCA
>CAYWJH010000114.1:0-10137 GCA_964458555.1 uncultured Spirochaetaceae bacterium
GTGCCATGTGGACGAAAGCGCAAGCGTAAGAAGATTTCTACGCACAAGCGCAAGAAGAAGCTGAGAAAGAATCGTCACAAGAAGAAGGGTAAGTAGCACCTTCGGGGGACGTGCGTTCTCCACGCGCGTCTCCGGTCGTACCTCGACCGCCGTCTCCGGTCGCATCCCGACCGTCCGGTTCCTTTCCACAGACCCGCAAATTACGCACGCCGCCTTTTGCGGCGCAAGCCTTGTGGTCGGCGCTCATGTGCCGATACTTTAGGTACGGAGATTCTGTCGGCCCGGATGCACGCGGCGCCGACGCAGCCGAGCGCCGTGCGTCGTGCACGTCCGCTCGACACCGGCACTACGAGATCTGAGCAGTGGACTGGCTGAACGACTTCTGGGCCTTACGCACGATCGTCCTGCCCGCGCTGGACGTCCTCATCCTCGCCTTTCTCATCTATAAGGGATATCAGGTCCTCGTGCAGACACGCGCCGTGCCGCTCGTCAAGGGCGCGGTACTCGTGCTGCTCACCTACGGGATCGCCTACTTCCTCAACCTCGATACGCTGCGGACGCTGCTCGATCTGCTCGCTCCGAGCCTCGTCATCGCGCTCGCGGTGATCTTCCAGCCCGAGTTGCGGAAGATCTTCACGCGTATCGGGCAGGGGAGGATGCTCCGTCTTTCGGGCCGATCGGAGTTCGAGGAGCTCGACGCGGTCATCAGCGCGGCGGAGGTCCTCAGCTACCGCAGGCGCGGCGCGCTCATCGTTTTCGTCCGCAATGTGGGGCAGAAGAACATCGTCGAAACCGGAACCCGCCTCGACGCGCAGATCAGCTCGCCGCTGCTGCTGACGATCTTTTCGCACGACACCGCGCTGCACGACGGCGCGGTCGTAATCGACGAGGGGAAGCTCGTCGCCGCCGGATGCTTCCTTCCGCTCTCCGAGCAGCAGGACATCCGCCGCAGCTTCGGCACGCGCCACCGCGCTGCGCTCGGCCTCGCCGAGGAGAGCGACGCGATCGTCCTCATCGTGAGCGAGGAGTCGGGGGCCGTCTCGCTCGCCTACGACGCGAATCTCTTCTACAACCTCGGCGTCGATGAAGCGCGCCGTCGCCTGACCGAGCTGCTCGATCTGCAGGAGCCGGCCGACCTCGAGGAGGACGCCGTTGGCATCGCGGAGTGAGTTGCTGCGTCACGCGCTCGAGAACTGGCCGGCGAAGATCATCGCCCTCGGTATCGCGATCGTGATCGTTCTCTTCAACGATCTCGCGAGCGTCTCCGAGCGCTACTTCAGCGTCCCGCTCGAGCTTCGGCTCGCAGCAGACGTCGTTCCCGGAGCCGAGTACACGAACCGGATCCGCGTCGAGCTTCGGGGCGACGAGTCGCAGATCTTCAATGTGCTCGAAGAGGACATCATCGCCTACGCCGACTTCACGGAGCACACCACCGAAGGCGTTTTCCGCGCGCCGGTGGAGGTGCAGCGCACCGGGTCGGCGGCGGATCTCGAGGCGCTCGAGATCTCGGTCGAACCGGCACGCGTCACCGTTACGCTCGAGGAGAAGCTCGTTCGCAGCCTCGAGGTCGTCCCGAACATCACCGGCTTCCCGCCGCCCGGCTACGAGCTCTCCGACTATCGCGTCTCTCCCACGACGGTCGATGTGGAAGGCCCGCGCCGCAGCGTCGAAGACCTCACGCAGATTCTCACCGAGGAGATCAGCCTGACGAGCAGGACATCGGACTTCTCCGAGCGCGTCAGGCTGTCGCGGCCCGATCCGCTCGTCGACTTCCCCGGCGGCAGCATCGTCGACTTTCGCGCGCTCATCGTCGAGACCGTCGTCCAGACGAGCTTCGACGGCGTCGAGATCTCGATCGTCGACCTCGACGACGATCTCGTCGTCGTGTCGGACCTCCCCGCGGGCTCCATCCGGGTCCAGGGCAAGCAGCTCGACCTGGAAGGCGTTCCGCGCGAGCGCGTCGGGCTCTTCGTCGACGCGGGCGGAATCGACGCGCCGGGGACCTACGCGCTCCCGGTGCGACCGCAGATACCCGGCGGCATCCTCGTGCTCGGGATCGACCCGGCGCGCGTGGAGATCACCGTGGAGGCGGCGACGCAGCCGGTCGAGCCCGCGGCAACCGAGTCGGACGGGGAGGCCGGATAGTGATCCTGGGAATCGGCGTCGATCTGATCCAGGTCGCGCGAATGAACCACTGGGTAGGCCAGGGAGGACTGGTTGAGCGCTTCTTCCACCCGGCGGAGGTGGAGGACGCGCGGGCCCGTGGACCGAAGGCGATGGCCGCCTCGCTCGCCGTTCGCTACGCGGCGAAGGAGGCGCTCGGCAAGGCGATGGGCACCGGGCTGCAGCACTTCCAGCTGCGCGAGGTGCAGGTCGTCAACGATCCGCAGGGCAAGCCGGAGATCCTGCTTCACGGAGGCGCCAAGGAGACGTTCGCGCGTTTCGGCGGCAAGCGCATCCACCTCTCGTTGACGCACGAGCTTGACAACGCGATCGCCATGGTGGTTATTGAGGGGTAGATGGCCGATCTGACCTTCTTTTCGAAGACGCCCATCACCTGTCCCGTGTGCGACTCGAACTTCTACCGTGAGGAGCTCCGCACCGGGCGTGGCCGGCTGAACGCCGGCGACCTCACCCGGGAGTTGCGGCGCACCTACGTGCCCTCGCAGAAGTACGGAGAGGTCTTCCCGCTGCTCTACCCGGTGAGCGTCTGCCCCTCGTGCTACTACGCGGCCTTCCAGCAGGACTTCGCTTCGATCGCGCCGGAAACGGTCGAGAAAGTCCGCTCGGAGGAACCGCGGCGGATCGAGGACTCGCGCCTCCTGTTCGACTCGCTCGACTTCACCGCGCCGCGAGGGCTCGAGGAAGGGTGCGCGAGTTACTTCCTCGCCGCCGCGTGCTACGAACACTTCCCGCGCGAGTTCTCGCCCACGTTCAAGCGCGGCCTCTGTTGTCTGCGCGCGGCGTGGACGTCGAACGACCTGCACCGAAAGCGCCCCGACGACAACTACGACTACCTCGCGCGCATCTTCTACCGGAAGGCTCGCTTCTTCTACGCGTACGCGGTCGCGCTCGAGCAGACGGGCAAGGAGACGCTCAGCGCCGCCCCGAACCTGGGGCCGGATCTGGACAAGAACTACGGCTACGACGGCGTGCTCTACCTCACCGGGTTGCTGGAGTACCTCTACGGTCCGAGCAAGGACCCCGAGAAACGCCGTACCGCGCTCGGCCGCGCGAAGCGCACCGTCGCGCGCATCTTCGGGATGGGCAAGGCGAGCAAGAACAAACCGGCGGCGATTCTCGACAACGCGCGCGAGGTGTACGAGGAGATCACCAAGGAGCTCGGCGAGGAGAACCGCGACCCCGAATCCGCGTCGGCAAATGCGTAATATCCGCGCTACGGTCGCCTACGACGGGACCGACTTCTACGGCTGGCAGGTGCAGGCTGAGGGTCGGACCGTACAGGGCGTCGTGATGGACGCGCTCGGGCGCATGCACCGGCGCGAGGTGAAGGTCACCGCCGCCGGTCGGACCGACTCGGGCGTCCACGCGGACGGTCAGGTCATCAACTTCCGTACCGACATCGACTCGATCCCCGCTCGCGACTTCTTCGTCGCGCTCAACTCGTACCTCCCGCGCGATGTGCAGGCGCTCGACAGCCGTGAGGTCGATGACGAGTTCCACGCGCGCTATTCCGCCCGGCGGCGGGTCTACCGCTACGCGTGGACGTGCGCGCGCTCGGTCGCCCCTGCGCTGCGCCACCGCGTCACCCGGCTCAAGCACCGCCCGGTGATCGCGCGGCTGAACGAGCTCGCGCGTCCGCTGCTCGGCGCGCACGATTTCTCGACGTTCACGCTCCCCACCGAGCCGAGCGAGAACCGCGTGCGGCGGGTGGAGTCGATCTCGTTCGTTCCACGAGGCGAGCTCGTCGTGATGGAGATAGCGGCGAACGCCTTCCTCTGGCGGATGGTCCGCTCGATCGCGGGAACGCTCGTCGAGCTTGACAAGATCGGCGCCGAACCGGTAGAGGTAGGGGCACGTCTTGCCGCGTGCGACCACGCGGCGGCCGGGCCCTCGGCGCCCGCCGCCGGGCTCGTGCTGCACCGGGTCGACTACCCGGGAGACGCGTACGGAGGATTCGAATGAGCCGGCCCGCCGCCCGTTACTGGCGGCTCCTGAACAGTGTCGAAGACTACCTTCGCTACGGGGAGCGCACACCGCGCGGTGATCCCGAGTCGGTCGAGCTCGCCGAAGAGGCGCAGCAGCGCCGGGCACAGACGCGTGGCGAACAGGCCGACGCGGCGGGCGATGGCGCCGCGGCGCGCGCCGTGCAACGCGCGGTCGACGGCCCCGACTGGGACGCGAGCGACGACGAGCTCGCCGTCCGGCGGCGCAGACTCGCGATGCTCGAGGAGCGGGTCCGGTCGTGCACGCGGTGTCCGCTCCACGAGGGACGCATGAACGCGGTTCCGGGGCAGGGCGTGCTCGACCCGCAGGTCATGATCGTCGGCGAGGGCCCTGGCGCCGAGGAGGACCGTCGCGGGCTGCCCTTCGTCGGGCGAGCGGGGCAGTACCTGGACAAGTGGCTCGAGGCGATCGACCTCGAGCGGGGCAAGAACGTCTACATAGGCAACGTCGTGAAGTGCCGCCCGCCGGGCAACCGCGACCCTCGTCCCCAAGAGTCGGAGTCTTGCCTGCCCTATCTGCGCGAGCAGATCGAGCTCATCCGCCCGCGCGTCATCCTGACGGTGGGGCGCGTCGCGTCGGGCATCCTCATCGGCACGAGCGCCGGGATCACGCGGCTTCGCGGCCGTACCTACTACTACGAGGGCACCCCGCTCGTCCCCACCTTCCACCCGAGCGCGGTCCTGCGCAACCAGGATCTCCGTCGTCCGGTATGGGACGATCTGAAGCGGTTGCGCGCGCTCGTGGACAGCCTCGCAGAGGGCGATCGGCCGGCCGGTGAGGGTGCGTCGGGCGCACCCGACGGCAGCGGGAGCGGCGACCGTGGCTGAGCCGGCACACGGCCGCTACCTCGAGGTCGCCTGCAACGTCCCCGTCGATCGGCTGTTCACCTACCTCGCTCCCGACGACGTCGATGTACCGGTGGGCAGCCGCGTGAGCGTCCCCTTCGGCCGGCGAAGCGTCACCGGTTTCGTGACCGGGTATCGCGACGAGCCGCCCGAGGGCGTGCCGGAGGTCAGACCCATCTCCCGCGTGGTGAACGCGGAGCCGCTCTTCGACGATGCGTACCTCGAGCTCGCCGACTGGGTGCGGCGGATGTACTTCGCGTCTGTGGGCGAGACGCTCGCCGCGATGATCCCCGGCGGCAGGCGCGAGACGAGCCTCCCGTCGCTCGGCGGCGACGAGGTCGCGCCGGCACAGACCGACCTCGAGCTCTCCGACGAGCAGGCCTCCGCGCTCGAGACGATCTTCTCGGGCGACCGCGGCCTCTACTACGTCCACGGGATCACCGGTAGCGGCAAGACCGAGGTCTTCCTCCAGGCCGCCGAGCGTACGATCGGCGCCGGCAGGACCGTGATCTACCTCGTGCCCGAGATCGCGCTCACGCACCAGCTCCTCGACTCGGTCCGTCACCGCTTCGCCGGCAGCGTCGCGGTGCTGCACTCACGGCTCACGCCCTCGCAGCGGTTGACCGAGTGGCAGCGGATCCGCCGCGGCGAGGCGCGGCTCGTCGTGGGCGCGCGCAGCGCCGTCTTCGCCCCCGCCGTCGATCTGGGGCTCGTCGTCGTCGACGAGGAGCACGACGGGTCGTACAAGTCGGGTTCCTCGCCCCGCTACCACGCTCGACAGGTGGCGATGAAGCGCGTCGCCGACGTCGGCGCGCGGATGGTGATGGGAAGCGCTACGCCGTCGGTCGAAGCGTGGCACCTGATGAACGAGGGCAGGCTCGCGCGGATCACGCTCACGAGGCGCCTCTCCGGCGGGGCGATGCCGAGCGTGGAGGTCGTCGACCTGAAGTCCGACGCCGGCCCCATCTCCGGACGCCTGCTCGAGGCGCTCAAGGAGACGCACGCCGCCGGCCGCCAGTCGATCCTCTTTCTCAACCGTCGCGGCTTCGCCTACTTCTTCCACTGCCGCACCTGCGGCTACGAGATGAGGTGCCGCGACTGCTCGGTCGGGCTCACCTACCACAAGGAGCGCGACCTCATGGTCTGCCACTACTGCGGCTACAAGGCGCGGCCGGTGACGCAGTGTCCGGAGTGCGGGTCCTTCGATGTCGGGTACTCGGGGTTCGGAACCGAGCGCGTCGAGGAGGATCTCGCCGCGCGCTTCCCCGACTGGCGGATCGCGCGCGTGGACACCGACGCGGTCC
This sequence comes from uncultured Spirochaetaceae bacterium, assembly GCA_964458555.1. Taxonomy (GTDB): domain Bacteria; phylum Spirochaetota; class Spirochaetia; order DSM-27196; family SLST01; genus SLST01. The sequence goes on from CAYWJH010000114.1 coordinate 6,338, forward strand.
GGCGCAAGGGCGTGCTCGAACAGACGATCGGCGCCTTTCGTTCCGGGGAGATCGATGTGCTTCTGGGCACGCAGATGGTCGCCAAGGGCCTCAACTTCCCCGGCGTAAAGCTCGTCGGCATCATCCTCGCCGATACGGGCCTGCACATGCCCGACTTCCGCGCGGCCGAACGCACCTTCGGGCTCGTCGTCCAGGTCGCCGGTCGCGCCGGCCGCTTCCACCCCGACGGGCACGTGATCGTGCAGAGCTACAGCCCGGAGAACGCCGCGATCCGGCGTGCGATCGCGCACGACCTCGACGGCTTCTACGCCGATGAGCTCGACGTCAGGCGCGAGCTCGCCTTCCCTCCGTTCTCGCGGCTCGTGCGCCTCGTCGTACGCGCGAAGAAGGCCGATGTAGTACGCCGCACGATCGGCGATGTCGCCGCGGCGTGCCGGGCCGAGGTGCGATCGGCGGAGGAGGTGCTCGGCCCCACCGAGTGCCCGCTGTCGATCATATCCGGCAGCGTTCGCCACCACGTGATCCTGCGTACGGCCCGCTTCGGCGCGACGCACGAGGAGCTCGCGCGGGCGCTCGCGCGCGTGCAGCTTCCCGGCGGCGCGCACCTCGAGATCGACGTGGACCCGGTGTCGTTGCTGTAGCGCGCGGGGCGGGCCCCGGCCCTTTGCGTCCGAATTGACCGGCCGCGAGGCTTTCCGTACCATTTTGAGCAGGACATGGAGCTCGTCATCTATCCGGCGGATATCCTTACGCGGCGCGCGGCGCTCGTCCCCGACCCGAAGAGCGTCGCATTCGCGTGTCGGGAGATGCTCGGGCTCATGCGGACTCGCGACGGCGTCGGGCTCGCAGCGCCGCAGGTTGGGGTCTGCGCACGCTTCTTCGTGCTCGGTCTCCCGCGCGACCGGGATCGCGTCTTCATCAACCCGGAGATCGTCGCGACCGCACGACGGCGGGTGCGCTCGGAGGAGAGCTGCCTGAGCCTGCCCGGTGTGACCGTCGAGGTCCCGCGGTACGCCTGGGTCGACGTCCGCGCGTGGGACGAGACCGGCGAATCGTTCGAGCTGCGGGCGCGCGGGCTGCTCGCCCGGGCGATCCAGCACGAGCTCGATCATCTGAACGGGGTGCTGTGCATCGACCGTATCGATCCGAAGCGGCGCGCGCGGATCGACCGCACGATCGCGCGCCGCCTGGAGGCACGAAGCTATGGAACTACAGCTGGTCATTCATCCTGACGAACTGCTGCGCGCGACGTCGAGTAAGGTCACCGACATCGACGAAGAGATCGCGAGCCTCGCCGACGCGATGGTAGAGAAGATGCACACCGCGCGCGGCATTGGACTCGCCGGCGTGCAGGTAGGCTACCTCCACCGAATGTTCGTCACGCACGTGGAGGGCGATAAGCCGCGCGTGTTCATCAACCCGACGATCATCGAGACCTCGGTCGAGCAGAGCGACTACGACGAGGGCTGCCTGAGTATCCCGGCGATCTACGCCGATGTGACGCGTCCGGAAGCCGTCCGGATCCAGGCGTGGAATGAGCGAGGCCGCCCCTTCACGATCGACGCGGACGGCCTGCTCGCGCGGGTGATCCAGCACGAGAACGACCACCTCAACGGTGTGCTGTTCCTCGATTATCTGACCGAGGAGGTCCGCGAGAAGGTCATGGCGACGTACGATCCGTCGGTGGACCCCGCAACCGCCTCCCGCCGGTAGCCCCGTGCGCGTCCTGTTCGCCGGCACGCCTGAGATCGCCGTCCCCTCGCTGCGAGCGATCGCAGCGAGCGCGCACGAGCTCGTCGGCGTCCTCTCCGCCCCCGACCGCGCGCGCGGGCGGGGGCGGTCGCTCCGCTTCTCGCCGGTGAAGGAGCTCGCCCTCGAGCTCGACGTGCCCATCCTTCAACCCGAGACGCTCCGCGGGCACGCGCGCCGCGAGGTCGCCCCGCTCGCGCCCGACGTACTCGCCTGCTTCGCCTACGGCAGGATCTTCGGGCCACGCTTCCTCGGGCTCTTTCCGCGCGGAGGGCTCAACGTGCATCCGTCGCTGTTGCCGCGCCATCGCGGACCGGCACCTATCCCCGGAGCGATCCTGTCGGGTGACGCGGAGACCGGCGTGACCATCCAGGAGCTCGCGCTCGAGATGGACGCCGGGGGCATCATCGCGCAGGAGCGCATCCCGTTGACCGGGACGGAGACAACCGCCTCGCTCGCCGCGATCGTCGCTCCCATGGGCGGACGGTTGCTCGTCGACGTGCTCGACCGGATGGAACGGGGTGAAGCGCGAGCGGTTCCGCAGGATCCGGCGCGGGCGACGTACACACGGCTGGTGCAGAAGGAAGACGGCCGGATCGAGTGGCGCGAACCGGCGCAGACGATCGACCGGATGGTACGAGCCTACATCCCGTGGCCGAGGGCGTTCACGACGTGGGCCGGCGAACGGCTGAACATCCTCGAAGCGACGCCGGTCGACCGGTCGACTACCGACGGTGAAGCCAGACCCGGCCGGGTGCTTCGTGTAGACACGGAGAATGGAGTTCTGGTAGAAACAGGGAACGGCTTGCTGGCGCTCCGAAAGCTTCAACTGCAGTCCCGCAAACCCCTCGAGTGGAGAAGCTTTCTCAACGGAGTGGACGGGTTTCTCGGCGCCGTGCTCGGAGGTTCTTGATTGCGCGAATCGTTTTGGGACCGGCTGCGGAACATCGTGCCCTCGCGGTACGACGATCCGGACGTACGACTGTTCAAGATCCTCATCTACGCGCTCGTAGGCGCCGTCTTCCTCATGATCATCGCCGGTCTCACGACCTTCCTCTTCTCGCTTCGCGGCGCCGAAGAGACGATGGTTCCCGATGTTCAGAACGTCGACCTCCTCGACGCGATGCTCAGCCTCCAGGAGCGGGGGCTCGAGGCCGATGTCGAGGTGCGCTTCTCCGCGGACCCCGGGCTCGCGGGCAAGGTCATTGGCCAGACACCGCCGTCGGGCACGCTCGTTCGCGCGGGAAAGGAGATCGACCTCATCGTGAGCCGGGGCGCGCGAGTCGACCGGGTCGGCGCGTACGTCGGGCGGCCGATCGCCGAGGTTCGCGCCGAGCTTCGCGCGATGTTCGCAACCGGTGATCCGACGATCCAGCTCGCCGAGCCGCAGTACGTCTTCAGCGACGAGGAGCCGGGTACGATCATCGCACAGGACCCGCCGCCGGGTACGGAGATCGCGACGATCACCAACGTCGACCTCGTCGTGAGCCGCGGCGCGGATGTTGAGCGGATCGCGCTGCCGTCGTTCATCGGCCTGCCGTTCGAGACGGCGATCGAGCGCCTCTCGCAGAACAACATCCCCTTCCGCTTCGAGGTCCGCGAGCCGGAGCCCGACGAGCGCTCCGGGCTCGTCGTGGAGCAGGACCCGCCGCCGCAGGAGGAGGTCGCGATCGGCAGCTTCGTCGATCTCGTCATCACGAGTCCGGCGTTTGTGCCCGAGGACGAAGTCTTCGGCGTGCTCGAGCGCCCGCTACCCGACTATCCGGTCGAGGTCGAGCTCACGCTCGAGGCCCAGGCGCCGACCGGCGAGCAGCGCGTGATCTTCAGCATGCTCCACCCGGGAATCGAGCTCTCGGCGCCGTACCAGGTCCGCGAGAACTCGTCGCTCGTGCTCTACCGGTCGGGCCAGGAGATCTATCGCCGGATCGTGCGGCGGGCCGTTGAAGAGGAAGAGGAAGAAGAACCCGCCGACGTAGACGCGGACGAGTAGCCCGGCCGGTCGTGCCGACCTCGCCCAGCTTCGCACCGCTCGTGTTCGGTGCGTCCATCGG
>CAYWJH010000115.1:0-9993 GCA_964458555.1 uncultured Spirochaetaceae bacterium
AGAGCGGTTTTTACCGCGGCAAACAGGTCTTCGAACCGGAAGAACTCGAATAAAAACGAAGGGGTGTACGATGGCAGACGAACTGTTTGACAAGATGAAGAAGCTCATCGCCGAGAAGCTCGAGATCGACGAGAGCAAGATCACGCTCGATTCGTCGTTCCGTCAAGACCTCGGCGCCGATAGCCTCGATACGTTCGAGCTTGTCTATGCGATCGAGGAAGAGCTCGGCATCGAGGTGCCGGATGAGAAGGCGAATGAGTTCGAGACCGTCCGCGACGCGCTCGACTTCATCAAGACGCAGAAGAAGTAAGCGAGCTCCTCGCCGGTACTGAACGCGCTCTCCAACGGCGGAGGCGCGTTCTCTTTTTATGCGACGGCTTCAGAAACGTCTCTTCAAGAAAAACGAAGCGATTGCCCCGGAGATCGATGCGGGGCGTAAGGACGAGCTTGCTCTCTTCCAGCGCCAGGCCGGGATCAAGTTCAAGAATGCAGAACTGCTCAACCTCGCGTTCTGCCACCGTTCGTACGCGAACGAGCGCGGCGGCGGAATGGGGAACAACGAGCGCCTCGAGTTCCTCGGCGACTCCGTGCTCGGTCTCGCCGTCGCCGAGTACCTCTACGAGGAACTGCCGGAGCGGCCGGAGGGCGATCTCGCGAAGATCAAGAGCTTCGTCGTGAGCGAGGCGAGTCTCTCCGGCATCGCGCGCAACCTGCGCGTGGACAACTTCATCTTGATAGGCAAGGGCGAGGAGTACTCCGGCGGTCGCGCGAAGAAGGCGATTCTCGCCGACGCGCTCGAGGCGATCATCGGTGCGTTCTTTCTCGACAGCGGTTTCCGGGAGGCGCGTCGCTTCGTGCTCGCCTTCCTCGTACCGGAGATCGACAAGGTGCTCGAGGATCGGCACGAGAAGGACTACAAGACGCTCCTGCAGGAGCACGCGCAGAAGAGCTTCCGAGCCTATCCGCGCTACGTGCTCAAGAAGAAGACCGGCCCCGACCACGATCGGCTCTTCTGGATCGAGGTCGAAGTAGGGGGGCGTACCTACGGCCCGGGCAAGGGGTCGAACAAGAAACAGGCCGAGCAGGCCGCCGCGGCGATCGCCTACGAGGCGCTGACGTCGGGCCGTGCGCAGACGAAGGAGCCGCGGCGCAGGAAGCCTCGTTCGCGCTCATCGTGAGCGTTGACACGGCCGTATCCGACGCCGGCAGCGCTCACGTACCCTCGTCCCTGAGCCGTTCGTCGTAGAAACGTCTTGCGATCTCGATCAGTCTCTCCGGGCTGTTCTGGGAGGGGTCTTCGAGCACGGCCTCGAGCAGCGCGTCGAGCACGACTCCGAGGAGCGGTCCGCGGGGGATTCCCGCTTCCATGAGGTCGTGCCCGCTGACCGCGAGGTCTCGGACCGTGACCGCCCGTTGCGTTTCTATCTCGCTGCGCACTCGCTCGGCGAACCGGCCGAGCCCACGCGTATCCACGCTCTCTCCGGTAACAGCCTCGCCGTCGGCTGCACGCAGCGCGATCAGGTCCGGTACTGCGTCAGCGCCCACGCGCGCGATGAACCGCCGAACCGCGGCGTCGGTCCACTCGGGCGTGTAGTTGAACATATGGTGGCGCACGAGGTGCGCCACGGCGGCGATCGTTCGGTTGGGAAACCTCAGGCGGCGCAGCAGCAGCTCGCTCAGATCCGCGGAGACCTTCTCGTGCCCGTGGAAGCGTCGCATTCCCTCGTCGTCCTCTTCGAGCGCGCGCGGCTTTCCCACGTCGTGAAGGAGCGCCGCGAGGCGTACGACGGTGTTGTCCGCCGGCGCGGCGTCGCACGCACGGATCGAGTGCTCGAAGACGTCGAACCGATGGTTGCCTCGTTGCTCTACGCCGACGCCCTCGGCGAGCTCGGGAAGGACGCGCGAAAGCAGCGACGTGTCGCGCAGGAGCCTCATCCCGTACGAGGGCTGCTCGCTCGCGAGGAGCTTGGTGAGCTCGTCGCGCACTCGCTCGGCGGAGACCGCGCGGATGCGCTCGGCACCGTCGCTCGCCGCGTGCAGCGTCGCCTCGTCGACTTCGAACTCGAGCTGCGCCGCGAAACGAATCGCGCGCATCATCCGCAGCGCGTCCTCGCGGAACCGCTCGGCGGGATCCCCGATAGCGCGCACGATGCGTCTGCGGATGTCATCCTCTCCGCCGTGGGGGTCGAGGAAGACGCTCCGGTCCGGGTCGAAGGCCATGGCGTTCATGGTGAAGTCCCGGCGCCGCAGATCTTCGTGGATATCGCCGACGAAGTCTACGCGGTCGGGGCGGCGCGAGTCGGTGTAGTCGGACTCGGTGCGGTAGGTGGTCACCTCGAAACGCTCCCGCTTGTGTAGCACCGTGACCGTGCCGTGCTGGACGCCGGTGGGGATGACCCGGCGAAAGGAGCGCATGACCTGCTCGGGCGTGGCGTTCGTGGTGAAGTCAAAGTCGGAAGGCTTCTGCCCGAGGATCAGGTTTCGCACGGCGCCGCCGACGAGGTAGCACTCGAAGCCGTGCTCGTGGAACGCGCGCATGAACGACGTAACGGTGTGGGGGAGGTGCGCGCTCATGGATGCGATGCGGGTCCGGTTCACCGCTGCATTATCGCAGAAGCGAAAAAAAAGACCCAGCCGGGTGGCTGGGTCTGGAGAAGCGCGGAGCGACGGTCAGGAGTCCGTCGGCCCGGCTCTGGCCTACTGCAAAAGCTGCAGGACCGACTGGGGCGTCTGATTCGCCTGCGCGAGCATCGCCGTCGACGACTGTAGCAGGATCTGGTTCGTGACGAACTTCACCGTCTCGGCGGCCATGTCGGCGTCGCGGATCCGCGACTCGCTCGCCTGCAGGTTCTCGGCTCCGACCGCGAGGCCGCGTCGAGCGTGCTCGAGGCGGTTCTGGTACGCGCCGAGGTCCGCCCGCTGCTTGTTCACCTTCCGGAGTGCCGCGTCGATCACGCCGATCGAGGCGTTCGCGCTGTGCGGGTTGCTCATGGTGATGAAGCTTGCGGTGTGCGGCAGGCCCGACGGGCTCTGGATGCCAAGGCCCTGGGCGGTCATCGTGCCGATGTAGACGCGTTCGCGCTGGTCCATATTGGCGCCGATGTGGAACCACATGCTCGCCGTCACGACGTTGGTCCCCGTCTCCTGGGCGAAGCGCCCGGTGAGCAGGTTCATGCCGTTGAACTGCGCGTGCGAGGCGATGCGGTTGACCTCGTCGACGAGCTGGGAGATCTCGACCTGGATCTGCATCCGGTCCTCCGAGCTGTAGATCCCGTTCGAGGCCTGAATCGCGAGCTCACGCATGCGCTGCAGGATGTCCGAGGACTCCTGCAGGTACCCCTCGGCAGTCTGGATCAGCGAGACGCCGTCGGCGGCGTTTCGTTCGGCCTGGTTGAGGCCTCTGATCTGACTGCGCATCTTCTCCGAAACGGCGAGGCCGGCGGCGTCGTCGCCCGCGCGGTTGATCCGCATTCCCGAAGAGAGCTTCTCAATGTTGCCCTGGAGCTCCATCGCGTTGAACTTCTGCTCACGCTGGGCAAACATTGCGCTCAAATTGTGATTGATGATCATCTGATCCTCCTTGAGAACGTTCACCGGAACGTCCGTGTTCTCGGTGTGATTTCTCGCGTACGGGCGCGAACCGGACGCGAGTCCTCGTTTTGAATCTCGGCTGGACGACGGACGGGTTTAGCGTTTTCTTGCTCGCCGCGGCTTTGCACGAGTGGAGACAATGGAGTATCCTCGGAAGCAGTGAGAGCGCTCGTCATTACCGGCGGCGCGGCGCCGTCCGTCGACGCCGCCCAACCCTGGCTCCACGACCGGCAGCTCGTCGTCGCGGCCGATTCGGGGCTCGAGACGGCGCGCGCCTACGGCGTGCGTCCGTCGATCGTCGTAGGCGACTTCGACAGCTTGAGCGATCGATCGCTTCTGGACGAGTACTCACCGGATGCGGTGCGTCGTTTCGGAGCGGCGAAGGACGACACGGACACCGAGCTAGCGCTGTCGATCGCGTTCGACGAGGGTGGCGAGGACGTCGCGCTCCTCGGAGGGGGGGGGGGTCGACTCGACCATCTCCTCGCGATCGCCTGGATCTTTGCGCGCGAACGGTATCCGAGCGTCTGGGTTACCGCCGAGTCGGAGGTGCGTCCCGTGGTCGACGAGCTGGTGCTGACCGGGCGCCCCGGCGAGCGAGTGAGTTTCTTCCCGATCGGAGGGGATCGGTGCAGGATGGAGTCGAGGGGCCTGCGATGGGCGCTCGACGATCTGCGTTGGGGGCCGGGCGACGTGGGGGTGAGCAACGAGTTCGTCGCCGGGGAGGTTCGGGTGCGAATGATCGAAGGCCGACTGCTGATGGTGCGGCCGTTGAGGAGCCAGTGATGTCGACCGGTGTCTACCGACCATCCACGACCTTTCGTGATCTCGCGCTCGCGCTGAGCGAGGAGGAACGGCGCACCTTGCTCAAGCGAATACGGTCGAGTCTCGACGTGCGTCGCGCGGCCGAGGAGGAGCCGTTCGCGTCGGTCGTGAACGAGGGCAGCCGGGCGGAGGTGATCGCGCGGGAGCTGCGCCAGATGGGGTTCTGGCAGCGACTTCGGTTCCTCCTGAGGCGGCTTCTGAGCACGCACAACGACGAGACCACCTACGTCGAGTTCCGCCTTGCCGGTCTGCGCCGGAGAGCCAAATCGGTGTGTCCGGACCTCGCCCCCATCGAGCATCACAGCGTGGGCTCGGCGATTCCCGCGCGGACGTGGGAGCTCTATCGGGCCGCCTACCCGGTGATACCGCTCTTCCTCGACTTCTGGAAGGGGGGCACGTACCTCGAGGAATCGGTGGAGTACCTGCTCTCGCAGCGGGTGCCGCAGGCGCGCAGCGAGCTCTACGACCTCGTCTCGCTCGAGGGGCTGCAGGAGGTCTTCATGAAGAGCGAGCTCAAGAGCGACGTACGATCCTTCGTCGTCGATGAGCTCGACCGCTACCTCGGCGACATCCCCGACGAGCTGTTCGGACACCTCGAGGAGGGGTTGCTGCCGTTCTACTACCTCCGCCAGATTTGCCTCTTCGACTACAACGAGCTGTTCGGTGTCTTCGGATTCGACCCGGGGATCGCACCACCGGAGGAAACCCCTCCGTTCCGCGACGCTCCGACCTCTGCGGCGCTCCCGGTCGTCGAACGGCTCTACTACGGCCTGCACTCGGCCGGCAAGCTCGACGATGGGTTCTATTTCCACACCGAGATCCTCGATCGGTACCTGGAGATGAAAGAGCGAGAAGAACGCGGGAGCGAGGGGCAGAACGAGCAGGGGCAGGAAGGAGAGGGGACCGACGGCGAGGAGGAGCGCTCGGAGCAGGCCTACCAGCGCAGGCGCCTGCGCCTGCAGGAGATGCGAGATCAGATCCACGCGCTCCATAAGGCCGCACGGTCGCTCGCCAGACGGGTGCCCTTCGCCGACCTGATCCGATACTACACCCGCGACCCGTGGCTGCGCATCAAGGCGTACCTCCCCGAGCTGCGATTGCGCGAGTTCTACCGGAGCTACCTCATGATCCGGATTCTCAGCCAGCTCGACGAACAATTCCCGAGTATCCGCCGCGGTGTGGTAGACCGGATGAGCGACGAGCTCTTCGACGGGACGCCGCCTCCGATGACCTATTTCCGCCCCGGCGTGCAGATCACACCGGAGACGCCGGGAACGCCCGGTTTCACCCACATGCGCTCGCTGACGACGACGTTCAACTTCCTGCGTTTCGTCTACCGGGGGCGCATGCAGGAGATGGTCCGCACGCTGAGCCGGATCCTGCCGGTCCGGCAGCGGGACTCCTCGAGCGACCTGATCGCGCACGTCTCGGGAATCGAGGAGGCGCTCGCCGATATCGAGGACTTCGACGAGAGCTTCTCGCCGGACTCCCAGGACGGCAAATCGTACTACCGCGTTCGCTACCAGGTGGAGAAGGACCTCACGATGCAGCGATCGTTCCGTAACGTCGTCAGCCAACGCGACCGCGAAGCCGTCGCGATCGTCGATAAGGCGACCGAGCACATCGTCGGGCTCGGGAGCGTGTTCGACACGATCGCGCGGGGGCTGACCGACCAGATCCGCGAACGGTACGCGGCTGCCGACCACCGCGTGAACTCGCTCGACGGGCTCGATCAGCTACTCGAGGCGCAGCGGGAGAAGACACGGCGCTTCGAGAGCCTGATCAGACAGATTCGCGCTATGGAGGAGGGCTACTGAGGCGGCGGCATCAGTCGGCGAGCGTCTCGACGATTCGACGCTGGGTGACGCGCGGGTCCTCGATGAGCACGCGCTTGCCCGCCACCAGGTCGGCGATCCCGACCTCGCGGGGATATCGCGGGATGATGTGCAGGTGCAGATGGTCGATCGACGCGCCCGCGCTCGCCCCCATGTTGTACCCGATGTTGTAGCCGGCCGGCTGGTGGGTCGTGTCGAGCACCGACAGGAAGCGCCTCGTGAGCACGGTCACGCGGTTCTCCTCCTCGCCGGTGAGCTCGCGGACGTCCTCGAGGTGCCGATTGGGGAACACCATCAGGTGGCCCGGGTTGTACGGATAGAGGTTGACGCTCACGGTGAACAGATCGTCGGTGAAGACGGTGAGATCGGCGACCGCCTCCGACTTGTCCCGGATCAGACAGAGGATGCAGCCGTCGGGGCGGGGCCCCTTGACGTACTCCATCTTGTCGAAGTTGAAGAAATAGCTCATTGCTGCGTCCGGGGGACGATTTCCTCGAGGTTGAGTGGGTCGGAGCCGATCTCCTGTCCTACCCGGAAGTAATCGAGAAGCACCGGGTACTCTTCGAGGATCTGCCCGTACCGTTCGAGCATCTTCAGCCCCCGGTCCGATTCGGCCTCGATATCCGCAAGCCTCGCCGCCGCCTCCTCGAGCGCGTTCGCGCGGGCCTCGAGCACGTCGATCGAGAGGCGCCGCGCGGTCGTGTAGAGCTGCAGGTCGGGCAGCTCGAGTCGCGTCGGGTTGACGCTCACGACGTCGAGGCGTCGCAGATCGCCCGTGAGGCGCTCGGTAATCGCGTCGACGATCGTGGCGGAAACCCGGGAAACCTCTACCGATTCCGGTTCGTCCTCGAGTACGCGCATCACCGCCTCTTTGGTCTGCTGCGCGATCCGCGCGTCGAGGTCGTCGTAGAAGGCGGGTAGGTCGTCGGGGCGCAGCTCCTCCTCGCGCGCGAGCGCGGGGACCTCGTTCGGGTTCAGGCGCGTGACGACCGAGACGCGTATGTCGTAGCCGAACTCGCCGCCGTCGTCGAGCAGCGCGTCGATCTCCGGGCCGGAGGGCAGCGTACCTTCGAGGCGGACGTCGGTGCGATGCGTGTCGACGTCGAAGAGGTAGAGCGTGAAGTTCGTGGGGATGAGGCGCTGCCAGCGCCAGACGAAGGTGCCGGGAACGAGGACCTGCGACTCCCAGCCGTTCGTACGCGTGAAGACAACGCCGTAGTGTCCGGCGGGGATATGGATCTGCACCCAGCCGAAGTAGAAGACGACGCCACCCACGAGGAGAAGCACCGCCATCAGGACAGCAAATCGTTTCATTCGTGCCTCACTCTCCCTGCCGAATCGCCGCGCCGGAACCGTGGTCGAGGCCGCAGATGGCGGCCACCGCGTCGAGCGATGTCGCCACGGCGTCGGGACGCAGCGCGTCGAGCTCGCTCGTGTCTCCACGGAGCCGCAGGCTGCGCCGGTCGCCCGCGAACAGGACCGTCATGCAGCCCTTCGATCGGGCCGGGCTCATATCGTTACGCATGTCGTTGCCGACGTAGGCCACGCGCTGTGAGTCTATCCCGCGCCTCTCGAGCTCCGCAAGCGGCGCGTCGAAGAGCGTCGCATCGGGCTTCGCGCGGCCGGCGAGGTACGAGTAGGCGATGAGCTTCGGGTCGAATCCGAGCTGCGCCGCGGTCGCCCCGAAAAAGGCGCGAAGCATGCGAGGAGTGTAGAACTGCGCGTTGGAGACGATCCCGAGAGCAATCGCGCTCTCGCGAAGGTGCGCGAGTAGCCGCCGGGCACCGGGCATGGGCCACGCCGGGTTGGACACGGTCTCGTAGGCGATCGCGAGCATCTCGACGTCGACCGGAGCCGGTTCGAGCCCGGCTCGTGCGAGCTCGTCGAGTACCGTCCGCCAGATGCGGGTGATGTCTATCTCCGGATGGGCAACGCCCTCGTCCCGCGACGCCCGGTGGCTCGCGGCGATGGCGGCGTCGTAGGTCCGTCGCATCGTCTCCTCCGCGGTGGCGGGGAGCGGGGTTCCGCTTGCGATTTCGAAGGCTCGGACGAACGGCCCGGTTGCGTCGCCGCGGCTCGGTTCGCCGCGAGAAGGCTCGCAGACCGCGGAGCCGACCTCGCCGGAACCGGAGACGACGAGCGTCCCGTAGATGTCGAACAGGACGGCCTGCGGCACGCGGGGGAGCCGAAGGTCGACGAGTGCGCGCAGGTCGGGCGGCACCTCGGGGGGAACCGGATCGAGGGGCGAGCTATGTGCGATGAAGATACCGACCTGCTCGGTCTCGAAGGTGCCCATCGACTCATACTACGGAGTGTCGATTTGGATTGCAAGGAAGATCATGGTATGCTCTGCCGGTGCGACTGCGCCCCCGACGCTCGCTGCTCTATCATCTCCTGCGACTGCTCGAAGGGGCGAACGTCTTCTTCCTGCTTCTGGTACTACTCCTGGTCGGACTCTTCGTGCTCGGGAACTTTCAGGAGTTCCTCGACAGCTCGCAGCTCATGCTCCTGCGGATGATGTCGCTCGCGAGCATGCTGTGCATCGCGAGCGGCCTCTCGTACGTCGCCTCGCTCGTTATCTGGATGATTCGCCGGCACCATCTGATGATCCTGCGGTTGCTGTACGGGCTCGCCGCCATCGCGGTCGCCGCGGCGGTGACGATTGCAGGCGGGGCTCTCGACGCCTTCGTGAGGCCGACGTGAACCCGTACGTGCCGTTGAAGACACGGCTCGAGACGGAGCGGCTGCGCCTGGCCGCGGAGGCGATCGAGCGAGTTCTCGCCGATCTCGCGACGGTCATTCGTCCGGGTGTCACCACGGGTGACCTCGCGCAGGTTGCGCGGCTCGCGTTCGCGCGTCACGGGCTCGAGGGCGTACTCGAGGGCTACGAGGGCTTTCCTGCCCCCATGTGCACGTCGGTGAACAATATCGCGGCGCACGGCGTACCCGGAGCGCAGGAGCTCGCGGAGGGCGATCTCATCACGGTGGACGTGAGCGCGCATCGGGCGGGGGCGATGGCGGACGCGGCGTGGACCTACGGTGTGGGCCGAATCGGCGCCGAACAGCGTCGACTCCTCCGCGCGGCGTGGCGTTCGACGTTGGCGGGGGCGGCGGCGGCGCGCGCGGGAGGGCGCCTCGGCGACGTGGGGGCCGCGATCGTACGCGAAGCGCGCCGGGCGGGGTGCTCGGTAGTGCGCGAGTTCACCGGTCACGGCATTGGCGAGGAGCTGCACGAGTCTCCGGTCGTCCCTCACGTTTCCGAGAAAGGATCCGGCGAGCCGATCGTGCCGGGCATGGTGCTGAATATCGAGCCGGTGCTCACGCTCGGCGACGGTGGGGTGGTGCGCCTCGACGACGGGTTCAGCTACGTGACCTCGGACGGAACGCTCGCCGCGCAGTTCGAGGTCACCGTCGCGGTGCGGTCGGACCGCACCGACGTGCTGACGCTCGGTCGCCACCGCGGGACGCTTTCCGCCTCCGGGCCGCCCTACGGGGTGTGAGATCGGCCCGGTTGACACCCGGTGGGGGGCTTTCTATATTGGCGGCTGCCGCGCCATCTTAGCTCAGCTGGTAGAGCACGTGACTTGTAATCTCGGGGTCGCCGGTTCGAATCCGGCAGATGGCTTGCCGGTGGCCGGGTCGGTCTTGACTCGGAGTAGTGGCTGTGATAGCTTTCACGGCCAGCGTATGGGGAGATTCCCGAGCGGTCAAAGGGGGCAGACTGTAAATCTGTTGGCTCAGC
>CAYWJH010000116.1:0-9606 GCA_964458555.1 uncultured Spirochaetaceae bacterium
CCCGGTCGCAAACGCCATCAAGGTCAACGCCGGGCTCTTCTACACCGTCCGCTTGTAGCCGGAGCCGGTTCCGGCTACAATGGCTCATCCACCCGAAAGGACGCACGATGAGCTCACGACCGAACATTCTCTTTATCATGACCGACGACCACGCCGCGCAGGCGATGAGCTGCTACGGGAGTCGGATGAACACGACGCCCAACCTCGATCGCATCGCCAACGAGGGCATGCGGTTCGACCACTGCTACGTGACCAACTCGATCTGCACACCCAGCCGCGCGACGATCCTCACCGGCACGCACACCCACGTGAACCGCGTGACGACGCTCGCCACGCACATCGACAATCGGCTTCCCAACGTCGCGAAGCACCTGCGGACCGGCGGCTACCAGACTGCGATCATCGGAAAGTGGCATCTGGGGCAGGGCCCGCGCCACTGGCCCACGGGCTTCGATTTCTGGAGCGTGCTGCCGGGGCAGGGGATCTACCACGATCCGGTCTTCTACGAGATGGGCGAGAGAAAGGTCGAGCCGGGCTACGTGAGCGACGTAACCACCGACAAGTGCCTCGACTGGCTCGATCAGCGCGACACCGACAAGCCGTTCTTCCTGATGTGCCATCACAAGGCACCGCACCGACCGTGGGACCCCAAGCCGGAGCATCGGTCGCTCTACACCGATCCCATCCCCACGCCCGACACCTACGACGACGACTACTCGAACCGGGCTCGTGCCGCCGAGGCAGCGCACATGCGGATCGCGAGGGACATGACCTACGACGACCTCGACCTCGTCCAGCTGCCGGAGAGCCCGGGAGGGACGCTTGGGTGGAGCAGCCACAAGCTCGTGCCGTTCCCGGAAGAGAGCGAGATCGGGAACGTGAAGCTCAGGTGCCGCAACACCGGCGAGGAGTTCACCTTCGCAAGCCGCGAGGAGCTCAAGCGCTTCAAGTACCAGCGCTACATGCGTAAGTACCTCCAGTGCGTGCACTCGGTAGACGAAAACGTGGGACGACTGCTCGACTACCTCGATGAGCACGGGCTGCGCGATGACACGATGGTGATTTACACCTCCGACCAGGGCTTCTACCTGGGTGAGCACGGCTGGTTCGACAAGCGCTTCATCTACGACGAGAGCTTCCGCATGCCGTTCGTCGTGCGGTATCCGCAGCTCGTGAAGCCGGGATCGGTCGCCGACGAGATGGTGAGCAACGTCGACTTCGCGCAGACGTTCCTCGACGTCGCCGGCCTTCCGCAGCCGAACTACATGCAGGGCAGGTCGATCGAGCCGGTGCTCGCGGGCCGTACGCCGGGTGACTGGCCGGATCTCGCGTACCATCGGTACTGGATGAACCAGGACGACATTCATAACGCGTACGCGCACTACGGGATCCGGACGCACGATTACAAGCTGATCTACTGGTACAACGAGGATTGCGAGGAAGAGGGCGCGAACCCCGGTACCGACGAGCCGGAGTGGGAGCTTTTCGACCTCACGAAGGACCCGCTCGAGCTCGTCAACGTCTATCACGATTCCGCCTACGCCGACGTCGTGAAGACGATGACCGCGAAGCTCGAGGCGGAGATGCTGCGCATCGGCGACGAGCCGATGCACGAGTTGCAGGGCAGGTAGGCCGCCGCGACGGCCGGGAGAGGCTCCCATGGGAATCAGCGTTGGGCTCGTCGGGCTCGGATCGTTCGGCAGCATCTTCGCGCCGCTGTTCAAGAGTCACCCGCTCGTCGATCGGCTCGGGCTCTGCGACCGTGAGCCCTCGCGCGTCGCGGCGTTCGCCGACGATCCCTGGTTCGCCGACAAGCTTCACGAGCGCGACCGCTACGCGACGCTCGACGAGATCTGCGCAGCCGATTTTGACGCGCTCGTCGTTATCACGCAGCCATGGCTGCACGCGCCGCAGTGCGTGCAGGCGCTCGAGAGCGGGAAGCACGTCTACAGCGCGGTACCGGTCATATCGGTCCCGGACAACGACGAGATTCTCGAGTGGTGCGATACGCTCGTGAAGACCGTCGAGCGCACGGGTCGACAGTACATGCTCGGCGAGACCACCTTCTACAGGCCGGAGGCGATGTTCTGCCGGCGCAAGGCGGCCGAAGGTGCGTTCGGCGACTTCGTCTACGCCGAGGGTGAGTACATCCACGACGTCGATTCGTTCGTGAACCTGCGCAAGGTCTACCGCGACCGAACGGCGAGCGCGTCTGGCCGGGAGTGGGTGGCTGCGAGGGGCCGGTACGAAGAGCGTGCGGTGCGCGGCGGACCCATGCACTATCCGACGCATTCGGTGAGCGGGCCGGTGAGCGTCATGGGCGCACACGCGCTGCGGGTGAA
The DNA here is from genome assembly GCA_964458555.1 of uncultured Spirochaetaceae bacterium. Taxonomy (GTDB): domain Bacteria; phylum Spirochaetota; class Spirochaetia; order DSM-27196; family SLST01; genus SLST01. The sequence goes on from CAYWJH010000116.1 coordinate 2,343, forward strand.
TGCGTACGGCTATGCCAACCGCGAGGGCGATCCCTTCTTCGCCGACCAGGCGTTCAGCAACGAGATGGCGCTCTTCCGGATGAGCAACGGCACCGCCGTCCGGATTCTCGAGATGCGCGAATCACCGGGCAAGCCGACCACGCGCTCGGAGACGTTTCGCGTCTTCGGAACGCGAGGCGGGTTTTCGGAAGACCGATGGTCGACCGTCGAGCGCCCCGATCACGACTCGATTGACCTCGACAATCTCCCGCAGACGCAGACGGTCAGCGTGGCTCGTGACGAGATGTTCGACCCGCTGCCGGCCGAGGTCGTGAGCGCCTTCACCGAGGTGATGAATCGCGAGAGGGGTGACGGCAGCGGCGAGGAGATCGATTTCCGGGCGAGCGGCCACGGCGGCGCGCACCCCCACCTCGTTCACGAGTTCGTCGACGCGGTCGCGAGCGATCGCGTCCCCGCGATCAACGTCTGGGAGGCGGTGCGCTACATGGCGATGGGGGTCGCCGCACATGAATCGGCGCTGCGGGACGGCGCGACGGTGACGGTCGCCGACTGGGGCGACGCGCCGAGTGCGTAACGGCTATCCTTCGGCTCGCGCGCCTCGCGTGGGCGTCTCCAGCGCGGGATGGCCGTGGCAGGCGAGGTCGCCGTACCCCTGATCGTCGGCGAGGATGAGTACCACGTTCGAGCGCTTCATGCCTGCCGATTCTCATGGCTCTGCGACACCCGGTCATCCCGCCAGCGCTCGATCTCGTCGATTTCGCGGTGGAGCTGAGCCACAAGCGAGGCGACCTCGTCCCACTCCGGGTCGGTGTCGGCCCGGCAGCGGTCGTCCACCTCTTTCGCCGACCGCTGCAGCGCGCCGGCGCCGAGATAGCGGGCCGCGGTCTTCAGCGGGTGCGTCTGCGCGTGGATCGCTGCGGCGTCGCGCGCCGTGAGCGCGGCGTCGATCACCGCGAGCCGCTCGCGGCTCTGGGCGAGGAAGATGGGCAGGATCTCCGCGACGAGCTCGTCCGGGTCGGAGATGTCGCTCTCGGTCTGCGAGAGGTCGATGGGGCTCTGCGGCGTCGTCCGGGTCAGCTGCTCGAGGACCTCGTCAACGCGGATGGGCTTCACGACGAACCCGGTCATGCCGGCCTCGAGCGAGGCGGTGCGGTCCTCCGCAGACGTCAGCCCGCTCAGTCCGACGATCGGCGTCGGCTCGATGCGGTGCTCGTTCCAGTACGCTACCAGCCGTCGGGTCGCCTCGAGTCCGTCCATCCGGGGCATGAGCCGGTCCATCAGGATGACGTCGAAGCTGCCGGCCTTTCCGAGCTCGACCGCTTCTACCCCGTCTTTGGCGACCGTGACGTGCATGCCGTGCTTCTCGAGCATGGCGACGCCCACGAGCCTGCCGATGCGATCATCGTCAGCCAGAAGAACGCGCGCTTGCTGGTTCACCCTCTCATTTTGACATAATAAAAGAAATGCGTCTATTAAGTATTTTACGTCCGCGTGGGTGCGCCGAGCCGGGCGCTCCTTTGACACGGACCGGCTCGTGACCTACGATGGCAATCGATAGAAAAGCACCGGCCACGACGGCGATCGGAGGAGATCCCATGAACACCCCTCGCCCCGAGCACCCCCGCCCGCAGCTCGAGCGACGCGACTGGCTCAACCTGAACGGCACGTGGACGTGTCGACTCGACCGAAACTCGCTCGGCGGGAACAAGGCTCGCACGCTCCCCACGTCGGAGCATCGGCCTCCTCGCGCGCGGGGGCCGTTCGAGCAGGAGATCCTCGTGCCGTTCGCTCCTGAGAGCCCGCTCTCGGGAATCGGCCACACCGACTTCATCGACACGATCGATTACCACCGCCACGTGGAGGTCCCGCGCGACTGGGCGGGCCGGCGGATCCTCCTGCACTTCGGAGGCGTTGACTTTCACGCCGACGTCTTCGTGAACGGCGAGTGGGTAGGGTCGCACAGTGGCGGGAGCTCGCCCTTCACGCTCGACGTTACCGACGCGGTCCGCCCCGGTGAGCGCGCAGACCTCGCCGTGGCCGTCTGCGACTACATCAACGCCGGCGACCAGCCCGGCGGCAAGCAGTCGCATTACGCGAAGAGCCACGGGTGCTACTACACGCGCACGACCGGCATCTGGCAGACGGTCTGGATGGAGGCCGTCGACCGCGCCGGGCTCGCCGACGTACGGATCGTGGCGAACGCGACCGAGGGGTCGTTCACCATCGTCCCCTCGTACCTGCGCGCGAACGCGAACGCCGAGCTCGTCGTCAGCGTGCGGCGAGGCGGAGCGGAGGTCGCACGCGCGTCGGCCTCGTGCCGCGACGGCGTTCCGCTCTCAGTCCGCGTGCCGGAGCCCGAGCTCTGGTACCCGGACAGCCCGGCGCTTTACGATCTCGGCTTCGAAGTCCTCGTGGACGGAACCGCCGTCGACGCGGTCTCGAGCTACGGTGCGCTGCGCGAGGTGACGCTGCGCGACGGCAGGTTCTTCATCAACGGCTCGTCGGTCTACCTCCGGTTCGTGCTCGACCAGGGGTTCTACCCGGACGGCGTCTGGACCGCGCCGAGCGACGAGGCGCTCCGGCGCGACATAGAGCTTGCCATGGCGGTAGGGTTCAACGGCGCACGCCTCCACCAGAAGGTGTTCGAGGACAGGTTCCACTACTGGGCCGATCGACTCGGCTACCTCACGTGGTCGGAGTGGCCCTCCTGGGGGCTCGACTACAACGACTACCACGCCGCGCGCGCCTTCGAGAACGAGATTCGCGAGGTCGTTTCGCGCCTGCGCAACCACCCGTCGATCATCGCGTGGACGCCGCTGAACGAGACGCGCGAGTATCAGAACCCGCGCGCGCACTACCTCAACCACACCGACGCCTACCGGATCTGCAAGGAGCTCGACCCGACGCGGCCGGTAAACGACTCGAGCGGCTACATCCACCACATCACCGACGTCTACACGGTCCACACGTACAAGCCGAGCGCGGAGGAGCTGCGCGCGCAGCTCGCTCCGGAGGGCGGGGCCGCATCCGCGGCGGGCGCCCCCTCGTCGCTGCGGCCTTTCCGCAACTACCCCGACCACGAGGTTCCCTACGACGGGCAGCCGTACGTGGTAGACGAGTTCGGCGGGATCAAGTGGGTCGGTGAGATCGACGCCGATGCGAACGAGGGGCGCAAGGACGACACGCAGGCGTGGGGCTACGGCGGTACGCCGCGAACGCGCGAGGAGTTCTTCGGCCGGCTCGCCGGGCTCGTCGACACGCTGCTCGGCTTCGACCACGTCGCCGGCTGGTGCTACACGCAGCTCACCGACGTCGAGCAGGAGCAGAACGGCGTCTACTGGTACGACCGGTCGAAGAAGTTCGACGCCGCGTTCTGGCGCGAGCACTTCGCGCGAAGGCCGGAGGGGTACGATCTGTAGGAGGGTGCGATGGACGCGATCGAGAGGGTTCGCCGGTTCCTGGAGGCCGCAGGGTTGCCACGCGGCGATCGGTACGATCTGCCCGACTCATCGAAGCGGTTCGCCGACGGCGGCGAGTACCGCATCGAGATCCCGAGCGTCGAGGGCCCGCGGGCGCTCGCGGCGGTGCTCGAGGAGGCCGATCGCCGGGCGGTGACGATCCACCGCGTCTCGCAGGGCAGCGGGATCATGATGCTCACCGACGACGAGCTCGACGAGATCGTCCGCATGGGCGCGGAGGCGGGTATCGAGGTGAGTCTCTTCGTGGGCCCGCGCGCGGCCTGGAGCACGAGCGCGCAGGTGCGCGCGGACGCCGGGAAGAACCTGGGAGCCCGTCTGCGCGGTATGGACGAGGTCGTCTACGCCACCGCCGACGTCTTCCGTGCGGTCGAGCACGGCATCCGCTCGGTGCTCGTCGCGGACGAAGGGCAGCTGCGGCTCGTCGTCGACCTTCCGCTCGACATCTACGTCGAGGTGCCCGACAACTTCGGCGGCTTCGTCCGCCACTACGAGGTGCCCGAGATGATCCGCGTCGCCGCTCCCGTCTACGTGAAGCTGGGCCTGCGGAACGCACCGGACATCTACCCGAGCGGCGCGCACCTCGAGGAGACCGTGGTCACGCTCTGCCGCGAGCGCGTCCGCCGCGCGAAGCTCGTCGCCGACCAGATCGCGCGTCATGCGCCGGACGCCGCCATGTCGAAGCCGGGCGCCGCCGACCTGGGTGTGCCCATCGCTACCAGCTGACCGCCGGAATCTCCGGCAGCTCGTGCAGGAATGCCTGCAGCTCGATCCGTCTTCCGTCCGGGTCGGATGCGAAGAAGTTGTAGATCCGGTAGCGCTCGTTCTCCTGCGGCGCGGTCGTCGCGCGGTCGCGCAGCCGCGCGTGGCACGATGGGGCAAACTCGAAGGGAGGTTCGTATGTTCGGCGTATTCGAGAGACAGGCCGATCGGCTAACGTGGTTTCGCGACGCGCGGCTGGGGATGTTTGTCCACTGGGGCTGCTACAGCGTCCTCGGGCGGGGCGAGCAGATCATGTGGCGCGACCTCATGCCGTGGGACGAGTACCGTCCGCTCGCAGACCGCTTCGATCCCGATCCGGGCTGGGCGCACGAGATCGCCGCGCGCGCACGGCGAATGGGCGCGCGCTACGTCGCGCTCACGACCCGCCACCACGACGGGTACTGTCTGTTCGGGACGAAGACGCACGACTTCAATGCGGTGCAGACCGGTCCGGGTCGTGACCTCGTGGCGGAGTTCGTCGACGCCGTTCGGGCCGAAGGCCTTCGAGTCGGCTTCTACTACTCGGTTCACACGTGGCGCTGGCCCGGTTTCTGGTCACCGGAACGTTATCTTGAGGACCTGCCGCGAATCGTCGAGGAGATGCACGCGCAGGTGGAGGAGCTGATGACCGGCTACGGGGACATCGACATCCTCTGGTACGACGTACCGGCCGTCCCCGGTGACCGCGTCCCCGGCGCCTTCGGGATGGTCAGGAAGCCGATCGACGCGAGCCCGGCCGACTTCTACCGCTCGGCCGAGCTCAACGCCCGCGTGCGCGAGCTGCAGCCGGACATCCTCATCAACAACAGGTCGGGCACTCCGGAGGATTTCGGGACGCCCGAGCAGAAGATCGATCCCGAGAGCGATCCCGATCGGATGTGGGAAACGTGCATGACGCTGAACTATGCGCCCGGCTGGGCGCATTTGCGCCACTCGATGGCGAACAAGACCGCCGCCGAGGTGCTCTACAACTTCGTGGGCGCCGTGCGGCTCGGCGGGAACTTCCTGTTCAACGTGGGCCCGGACGCCCGTGGTCACCTCGACGAGCGCGACGCGGCGACCGTTGCCGCGCTGGGGGCGTGGATGGAACGGCACGGCGAGGCGATCTACGAAACCCGTCCGACCGGCATCTACCGCGAGGTGAACCAGGGACCCTGTTATCACTACGGGATGTTCACGTGCCGGGGCGCGACCGCGTACCTCACGCTCTTCTACTACCCGGAAGGGTACGTCGTGATCTCGCGCGTCGGGCCCGCCATCCGCTCGGCGGAGCTGCTCACGACCGGCGAGCCGCTCGAGGTGGAGCCGATGGCGAACGCGCGCTGGCGAATCTCCGGTCTGCCGGCCGATCCACCGGACCCGCTTGCGCCGGTGATCAGGATCGAGTTCGAGGGGCCTCCGTACGGAATGACCTACGAGGCCGACGGCTGGCTCGACGGCGTGCTCGAGCCGGTGCCCGAGGAGTGAAGTCGCTACAGCAGCCCCACCGTCTCCCGGAAGCGCGGCGGGCGCCGTGCCGGGTTCGCCTGCTCGTACGCGTACGCGATGCCCAGCAGCCTCGCGTCCTCGCCCCTGCCGGCGACGAACGAAACGCCGAGCGGCAGGTCGTGCGCGTATCCCATGGGTACCGTGATGTGCGGCAGTCCGGCGATCGCCGGGCCGGTCGACATCGCGCCGCCGGTGTAGTAGTCGCCGTTCACGTGGTCGATGAGCCACGAGGGGCCGTTGGTGGGCGCGACGATCGCGTCGAGCTTGTGCTCGGCGAGCAGCGCCTCCACGCCCTCGGCTCCCGCGATGCGCAAGCTCTCCGCGCGCGCGGTGCGGTACGTCTCGTCGTCGAGCGGCCCGCATTCGGATGCGCCGATCATGTGCTCGTGCCCGAAGAGTCTGAGGACTTCATCGGCGTGCTCGTCGTTGAACCTGATGACGTCGTCGATCGTGCGGATGCGCGGCGAGTCGGCCCCGCGGTTGCGCCGGGCGAAGTAGTCGAACAGCCCCTGCCGGAACTCGTAGCGCAGCACCGTGAGCGCGTGCCGGTTCGCCTCGGAGAGGTCGGGCATCTCCACCGGGTCTACGAGGACCGCGCCCGCGCCGACGAGCGCCTCGAGCACGGCTGCGAAGGGGGCGGTCGCGCCGCGGTGGACGTCCGCGCGGTTACGCGCGACGCCGATTCGCGCCCCGCGCAGCGCTTCGGGTAGGAGGTGCGCGAGGTAGTCGCCGGGTTCGAACGACACGGGGTCCTCCGGGTCGCGCCCGGCCATCGCCTGGAGCAGGATCGCCGCGTCGCGAACCGTCCGCGCCATGGGACCGGCGGTGTCCTGGCTCGCGGAGATGGGCACGATGCCGGTGCGGCTGACCGCGCCCACCGTCGGCTTCAAGCCCGCGAGCGAGGCGTGCGAGGCGGGGCAGGTCACCGACCCGTCGGTCTCGGTGCCCACCGCGACGACCGCGAGGTTGGCCGCGATCGCCGCACCGGAACCCGAGCTCGAGCCGCACGGCGTGCGGTCTGTGACGTACGGATTGCGCGTCTGACCCCCGCGGCTCGACCATCCGCTGTTCGAGTGCGTCGAGCGGAAGTTGGCCCACTCCGAGAGGTTCGTCTTGCCGAGGATGATCGCGCCCTCGGCGCGGAGTCGCCCGACGAAGAACGCGTCTGCCGGTTGCGGCGCGTCGAGGAGGGCGAGGCTTCCCGCGGTCGTCTTCATCGCGTCGCCGGTGTCGATGTTGTCCTTCAGCAGTACCGGCACGCCGTCGAGCAGCCCCGCCGGTCCGCGGTCGGCGATCTCCGCCGCGCGTTCGGCCGCGGCGTCGAGCGCCTCGGGGTTGACCTCGAGAACCGCGTTGATCGCCGGGCCGCTGCGATCGATCTCCTCGATCCGCGCGAGGTAGGCGCGGCAGACGGCTACCGGATCGGTCGATCCGTCGCGGTAGGCGTCGTGAAGCTCAGAGATAGTCCATTCGCGCATCGTTCCTCCTATCGTACCGCCGCCGGCGGGCGCCCCCCGGTCCCGCCTGCCGCTCACCAG
>CAYWJH010000117.1:0-9332 GCA_964458555.1 uncultured Spirochaetaceae bacterium
TGCGCTGTCTCATCGCCGGCTTCGACCTCGAGAACGTCGAGATCACCGGCGGCGGTACGATCGACGGCAGCGGGGCCGCCTTCATGGACTACTCGGTCCCGACCTACGACGAGACCTTCACGAAGGAGGCGCACGCGGCGATGCCGGCCGACCGGCGCGACGAGTACGTGAGCGAGCACGGCGGCAAGCGCCCGACGTGGATCTTCTTCCTGCGCCGCTGCCGTAACGTCCGGTTCCGCGACTTCCGCATCGTCGACGTCGCGCGGTGGACCGCGCGCTTCTCCCGATGCGAGAACATCCTGATGAGCGGACTGTACGTGGAGAACGACTTGCGCGCGGCGAACTCCGACGGGATGCACTTCACGAGCTGCCGCAACATCGTCGTCTCCGACTGCACGATTCAGAGCGGCGACGACTGCATCGCGATCACCAACTACGGCGACAACGACGCGGACACGAGCGGCGCGGTGGTCACGAACTGCGTCTTCACCTCTCACTCCGCCGGCATCCGTATCGGGTTTGCGAAGCAGGGACTCCTCGAGGACGTCACGGTGAGTAACTGCGTCTTCCGCAGGTGCAACCGTGGAATCGGGATCTTCTGCGGGCCCGACGCGATCGTCCGAAACGTGAGCATCAGCAATCTCCAGATGTCGACCCGTCTGATCGCCGGTACGTGGTGGGGCAAGGCCGAGCCATTCATGATCACGACGCTCGGCGCCGGCGCGCTCATCGAAGACATCAACGTCTCCAACGTCTCCGCGAGGGGCGAGCAGGGTATCGTCGTAAACGCGACACCGGGCTCCACGGTCCGCAACGTTACCTTGTCAGACGTTCGCCTGCGGATCGTCGCCGGACCCATGACCGCCTTCTCCGGCGGCACCTACGACCTGCGCCCGCTTTCCATGGAGCGCCGCGCGCTGCCGGCGATCATCGCCGACGGGGTGCAGGCGCTCACGCTTCGCAACGTCGACGTATCGATCGACGAGGAGGCGCGCGAGTACTTTCCGAACGCGGTCGAGTTCGTGAACTGCCGCGGCCTTTCGATCGACGGACTGCGTGAGCACGCGACGCCCGGAGGCGCCACGTGAAGGAGTGGCTCGCGACCCGCATCGACCGCTACCGCGAGTTCCACGCGAACCCCGAGCCGGGCCAGATGCTCGGGCTGTTCAGCCGGTGGACCTTCCCGGTGACGAACTCCGAGCTCGGTCTGCCGGGCTACCCGAACGACCACTGGGACTGGGAGCACGATCCGGTCCCGCAGGTGGACCACGCGGTGCGGAGCCTTCGCGCCTACCTCGATCATACCGCCGACCTCGACCACGACTGGATCCCTCAGTTCAGCGTCGGCGGCGGTACCGGGCTCTACGGGGCGTACATGACCGACGCCGACATCACGTTCACCGCGGAGACGAGCTGGGCCGAGGAGTCGATCGGCGACTGGAGCGATCTGGACAGCCTGGAAGTCGGTCGGGAGAACCGATGGACGCGCGCGATTCGCAGAGCCGTCGCCCGCGGAGTCGAGCTCTGCGACGGTGACTACGTCCCCTCGACCATGGCGCACTTCGCACCGTCGGATATGGCAAACGCGGCACGGGGCAACCAGCTCTTCTACGACCTCTACGACTCGCCCGACGAGCTGCGCCGCCTGCTCGAGCTCTGCGCCGATTCAACCGTCTGGCTTCAGCGCGAGCTGCGGAAGATCGCGCCGCTGGTGGCCGGTAGCGACGCGAGCACGCCCGGAAGCTCCGGCGCCGGTATCTGGATGCCGGGAGAGGCGCCATTCATGAGCGAGGACGCCGCCGACCTCTGCTCGCCACAGGCGTACGCCGAGTTCTTCCGCCCGGCGACGCAGCGGATCCTCGACGCGCTCGGTGGTGCGGTCATCCATCACCACGTCATCGGCTCGGCGGTCCATCCCCAGATCGCGAAGCTCCGCGGCCTCTCGGCGCTGCAGATCTCCGAGGACCCCAATCGCCCCTCGCCGATCCATCTCAGCGAGGAGCTCGTCGAGGCGCACCCGATCGAGCTGCCGCTCATCGTCGAGTGCGAGGCGGCCGAGGTCGAACCGTTCCTCGACATCCTGTCTCGCGCGCGCGTCATTCTGCAGATCCGCATCCGGAACAAGGACGAGGGGCGCGACGTGATGAAGCTGATCAGAAAGCGGTCGAGGCTGGGGTAGGACCGATGAGAGACGAGCGTCCGAACATCCTGATCGTCACGACCGACCAGCAGCGACGCGACACGATGAGCTTGTACGGGTCGGCATTTACCGCGACGCCGAACCTCGACCGGCTCGGTCGCGAAGGGGTGTTCTTCGACCGGGCGTACTGCGCGAATCCGACGTGCACCCCGGCGAGGGCGAGCCTGTTCTCCGGGTACTATCCCTCGCGTCACGGCGCGTGGAACATCGGAACGAACGTACCCGACGACCTCCCGATGGTTTCCCACAGGCTCGCCGCGGCCGGCTATCGCACCCACTACGTCGGCAAGGCGCACTTCGAGGCGTACGGCGGCGGGCCCGCGTCCGTCGAAGCGATGTCCGAGTGGCGTAGCGGCGCCCGTGAGGGGTGGGACGGCCCCTACCACGGGTTCGAGTCGGTCGAGCTCGCCCTCGGGCACGCGACCTACGGGTTGAACGGGCACTACGGCGCGTGGCTTCGCTCGCAGATCTCGGAGGAGGAGATCGAAGCGATTGCGAACGGCGCCGCCGGGCGGCGGGTGGGGCCGGAGTTCGGGGGCGAGGCGTACGACTGGAACATGCCGTCGCGTCTGCACAACTCGGTGTGGACGGCGGATCGGGCCATCGACTTTCTGAAGAGCGCGCCCCGTTCGGCGCCCTTTCTGCTCGCCGTCGGATTCCAGGACCCGCACCATCCTCACTGCGTGCCGGTCGATTTCGAGGATCGCGTCGATCCGGCGGCGGTGCCGCTGCCCCGGTTCACCGAGGGCGAGCTCGACGATAAGCCGCCGCATTTCGCCGACGCGCACGCAGGACGCCTCGAGTACGGCGCCTACCGAGGCGACCACTTCGTAGGCGGTCAGGGCCCGGGCTACGACTATCGCCGCGCGCTCGAGAGCGACGTTCGCGAGGGGCGGGCCTACTACCATACGCTCGTGCGGCTGATCGACCGCGAGATGGGACGGATCCTCGAGTCGATCGACGAGCTCGGCCTCGCCGAGAATACGATCGTGGTCTTCACGACCGATCACGGAGAGCTGCTCGGAGACCACGGGATCTGGCTCAAGGGGCCCTTTCACTACGACGAGCTCGTCAGGGTACCGATGATCGTCCGCTGGCCGCGCGGGGTCCCGGCCGGAGAGCGATGCGACGCGCCGGTCAGCCACGTCGACGTGGTGCCGACCCTGCTCGAGGCGGCCGGCGTGGATGGCGCCGACGCCCTCGACGGCGAGAGTCTGCTCGGGCGCTTGGCCGGAGACGAGGCGCGGTCGCGCGAGCACGTCTTCGTCGAGTGCGTCGACGACCCGCGTGGGCTTCGCCTCAAGACGATCGTGACGGAAGAGTGGAAGGCGACGCTCTACCACGGCGAACGGTTCGGTGAGCTCTACGATCTGTGCAACGACCCCGGCGAGCTGCGCAACCTGTGGAACGACCCCGAGTATCAGCGCACCCGCGCCGAGCTCGTCGCCGCTATCGCCGATCATCTCGAGCGGCTCGAGCCGCGGGCCACGCGTCACTCGTACGCGTGAGGAGATCGCGCGGGCAGAGCAGGACGCCGCGTCCACCGCGTCACCGACGAGGCCGATAGCGCGCGACCGCCGACGTCGAGCACGGCTCCCGGGGGTGATATTCTCCGCGCTTATTAATATAATAGCTAGTATGGATATATTTGATCGCGCCCGTCCCGCGGAGCGCGAGCGAGTACCCGCCGGCACCGTGCTCATCGAACCGGGGTCGGCGGAGAGCGCGCTCACGATCATTCATTCGGGCATGGCGGAGATGGTCGAGCCCGACGAGGCCGCGAATCCCCGATCGGCCGCGGGTCCCGGCTCACCGCGGCCCGGCCGTCGCGTCGGGCTCATCAAGGGCGAGTCGCTCTGCGGGATTCCGGGCCTGCGGGAGCCGGGGCCCGCCCGGCATACCGTCCGCACGCTGACCGACTGCCTCGTGTCGAACGTGCCGGTGGAGCCCGAGTCGCTCGCGCGCAGGCTCGGCTCGGACGCGGCGCTCAACGAGCGCGCGCTCGGCGGTTTCGTGCAGCGAGTCGAGTCCGCCATCTACCTCTTCCGCAACTACACGTACCTGTGGCACAAGCTCGCGTCGATCGCGGACTCGATCGCGATCGCATACGACTTCGGTCCGGAGCTCCTCGGCGTCGAGTCGGCCGACCGCCTGGAATCGCCGCTCGCCCGCTATTCGGCCTGGATCCGCGCGGAAGCGGTCGAGGCCGGGCTCGAGCTGCCGGGCCTGTGGGACCCGAACGTACTCGGCGGCGACATTCCGGAGGCGCTCTCGCTCTACGCAGATCGCGACCGGGTGACCGTGGAGACGACGATCGATCTCCCGCAGTTCCTCTTTCTCAAGCGCGTCCTCGGACGAGCCCGGTCGAGCGTGGGAGAGCTGCTGCAGAGCGACGAGCCAAGCATCGTCTACATCTACCAGTTCTTCGGTCGAACGCTCGACGCGATGGTCTCCCAGAACGCCTTTCTCGTCGAACAGATCGACCTCCTGCTCGACCGGCTCTTCGCGCACGACGGGTGGATAGGCGAGATGCTCGACGCGCAGTCCGGTACCTCCACAGAGGAACGATTCACGTACTATCTCGCCAAGGCGTGCTACCGGTTCCACAAGGACGGGATCAACCTGCTCGGGCGCAGGCTCGAGCGCGACTACCCGGTCTACCGGAAGCTGGGAGAACTTCGCCGCGGTGGCGATCCGCGCGACGCGCGGCCGGGCGAACCGGACGCCGCCGTGGGACTCGGCGAGCGATCCGGTACGGAGGCGTCGGGACAAGCACGCGATCCGCTCGGCAAGTATCGCGGGCTCACCGACAAGCTGCTCGAGTTCTCGGAGCTCAGTCAGAAGGATCGCTTCGCGTTCCGCGATTCGCTCGAGCGCTTCCGCGCGCTGGCGGACCGATTCGTCGACACGCCGGAGGCGCGGTCGATTCGGGAGGAGCTCGCCGGGCTGGTCTGGAAGCTCTACGAGAGCTGCTTCCTGAAGGTCATCAGCACAGATCTGAAGTCGTTCGTGCCGGGCATCATGCTCCACTTCGGGTTGGTCGACGAGACGTTCGTCTCAGAGGACGACCTGCGTGCGATCGACGATGCCTACGCGAAGGCGCTCTACACCGACGACACGATCCCCGTGATGACGCTTCCGTACTTCCTGGAAAAGATCTACCGCGGCGAGCAGGATCCGTCCATCACCGAGCTCGGCGAGTCTTTTGCGAAGCGGTTGAAGACCCAGGAGAAGCTGACGAAGCGGGAGTGCGAGCGCACCGCCGTGTACGAAGACACGCCGGAGGACCGCATCCGGTACGAGCTCCGGGAGATCGTGGCGAACGCGGCACCGCTCGTCTTCGGCGCGAAGCGCCGCGCGGTTCCCATCCTCTGTCGCGAGGCGATCGGTGGCGAGGCCGCTCGGCTGTTCATCGAGCCGGAGGAGATCGCACGCCGGGCGGACGAGGTGAGGTCGCGCGACTTCACGCTCTTCCATCGCGACGTGGGGCTTCGGCACAAGTTCGGCACCGACATCGTCCGCAAGGAGGTCGTGCCGAACGTGGTCCTCTACCCGGTTGTCGGGTCGCGGATGATGATGTGGCAGGAGCTCGACGGGACGTCGCGGCACACCGCGGGCCGCATCTTCCTGCCGCACATGTTTACCGAGCGGTTCGACGACGCGCTGCTCACCGTACTCGCTCACTTCCGCTGGGAGCTTCAGAAAACGGTTGCCGGGGCGAACTGGATGGATCCGGTCGACGGGGGGCTGGTGGGCTCGTACTACGACTACATCCAGTTCTACCAGCGCAACCCGCACCTGACCCCTGAAGCGAAGGAACGCGTCAAGCAACTCGTCGCGAAGACGCGCTCGGACCGTGACCGGTTCGCGGTCGACTATGCGAGCTGGGTTCGCTACGAGTACGAGGGGAAGGTTCGGCTCAACCCCGTCGCGCGCGAAATCTTCTACCGCCACTGCCCATTCCGAAAAGAGGTGCGCTCAGAGATGGCGAAGAAGCCGCTGTTCGCCGAGCTCGAGCGTAAGTACCAGAACCGCGTCCACAAGGCAATCCTGAAGGTGGAGAGCAGGACTCGCAGGTTCGAGAAGAGCGACGAGCCGATGCCGGAGGACCTGGTCGGGCACCTCGAAACGCTGCGCGCGTAGCGGTCCTACCGCGCGGACGGCCCCACGACCCCGCCGTCCTGTTCGTCCATGTCCCAATCCGGTTCGTGAAGCCGGGACAGCATGATCGCGAGGCAGAAGGCGAGTCGTCGGGAAAACGATTCCGGCTCGTATTCTTCCAGAAACCGTCGAAGCGCGTACGCGTAATCGCCCTTCGCCCGGCGGGCGAGCTCGCCGAGCGCGCGCGGGAAGTGACGGAGGCGGGGCGGAGTCGCGGTGCTCTCCGATTCGATGCGGGACAGCGTGCTGCCGTCGAAGCTCGCCTGTACGTCCGACAGCGTTTCCGCCACGCCCCGCTCCTTGTCCGCGTTGTACGTCCTCAGGAATCGGTAGATCTCGGCGTCGACCCCGATCATCGATCCGGCCGCGGTCAGCAACTCGTCGCGGACCCCGGCCGGCAGCGACTCGTCGATGCTCCGTCGGAGAACGCGCAGCATGTTCTCGTTCCCGCCCATGTTCGCGAGCGCCTTCGCGCCTCGGATCGCGACTCGAGGATTCGTCGTCGTCTCGAAGAGTCCCTCGATCCGCTCGTAGCTCTCCTCGTCGCCGAGCTGGACGAGCGCCGTCATGCACCGGCCCTGCAGGATCTGGTCGTCCGAACCAAGGCCGCTTCGCAGCGCGTCGATCGCCTCGTGACGAGCGCTCTCGCCAAGAACGTCCGCGGCGACCCACGCCGTGGTGAACTGGCCGTGCTCGAGCTCATCGATGAGCGCGTGCGTCGTCTCTTCGCCGAACTCGATAGCCCGTAGCGCCCGGATCGCGCGTAGTCGAACGTCGAGCCGGGGAGAATTGAGCTGCTCGCGGATCTCCTCCTCGCTCACCGACGAGCCGATGCGCTCGAGCGTGCGCAGGTCCCGGACCGCCCGCGAGCCGTCCTGGCTGCGCCGCAGGCGGTTGAGGACGAAGAGCGCGCGAAGGTCCCGCGGCGAGAAGAACAGGCCCAGCACGTTCGAGATCCGCCACTCCGAGAGTCGTTCCAGCCGCACAGCGAGCACCACGACGATCGCCAGCGGCACGAGCATGATCCGGAAGTAGCCCTGGTAGATGTCCAGCCCGGTGAGACCGCTCGTACGCAATACGTCCAGCAGAATCGCGCCGATGATCGACCCTGTGATGCCGGCGGCCGCTCCGCCCCCGATCCTCATCACGAGCGCCGCCCCGACGCGCTGATCCTGCTCGGCGGCAGAGAGGAAGTAGTGTCCCAGACCGATGATAATCCCTGCCTTGCACATCCCGGCGACGAAGAACGCGGCCCCCACGAGAAGCGGGTAGTAGACCGTCGGAGCCAGCGCCCAGAAGCTACCGACCAGCAGGAGCCCGGTGACGTAGATAATGACGAGCGGGCGGGGGCCGACGCGGTCGGCGACGAGGCCGTTGAGCAGCGCGGAGCTGATCGAGCCCACGACGAGGACGAGCGAGTAGGAGAGCGCCTCGTAGTCGGAGAGTCCGTAGCCGTTCTTCACGGTGATCATCGCGTAGGGGATTACCACCGCGAAGGAGACGAAGCCTCCGGCCCAACCCGCGAACAGGCGGCGCAGCCTCGGTGTCTCGGCGATCTCGCGGATGACTTCTCGCAGGCCGATGCTCGCCGAGCGGCTCGGCGCGACCGATTCCGGGACCCGGGCGAGAATGGTCACCGCGTAGAATCCGACGAGACATCCCACGCTGATGATGATCTGGTAGACCCACAGCGCGTCGGCGACTCGGAGGACGAGAACCGCGCTCGCCATCGTCACGATGAACGCGCTCTGGACGCGCGTGTGGTTGCCCGAGATGAACTCCCCGCGTTCGTCGGGAGTGGTGATCTCTCCGGTCAGAGGGGTGTTCGCGACCGAACCGATCGCCCGGAAGAAGGCGAAGCCAAAGGCTCCCGCGACGATCGAGCCGATTGCCGCCGCCTGAGAACCCAGCGCGGCGAGCAGAGGAGCGAGGACCATGATCATCGCCGAGGCGTAGCGGAAGAACCACCCGAGCGCCATCGTGCGCGAGAGCCCGAACCGCGAGACCCAACGCTTGCCCAGCACCATCGCCGGCATCGTCAGGTGGACGAACGACGCGATGACCGCGACGACCGGATCGCTCGCGCCGTTGCGGATCGCGTAGAGGATGAGCATGTTCTCCATCAGCAGCGCCACGGAGACGCCGTTGAGCAGGAGGAAACCGCGGAACCGGCGCTGGCCGACCGCGCGCTGCTCGCGGGTGAGTTGCTGCGGGAACTCATCGCCCGCACGGAACAGAGATGGTTCGCCCATTACGACTACGGTACCGGTGCGCCGGGCCCGGGGCAAGCGAGGCGTCCGCCTACGCGAGCGCCTCGGGGATTCCCGGTATCTCCTCCGCCCCGGAGGGAACCCGAACGCTCGAGTTTTCGAAGTCGTCGCCGGGCGGCTCCGCGCGCCCGCCCAGGTGCCGCGCGAGGAAGGCCTCCGCGATCGCGTAGAACGAGAGCCGATTCTCCGGCCGCGCGAACCCGTGCCCTTCGTCGGGGTAGAGCACGTAGGTGACCGGGATCTGCTTCTGCTGCATCGCGGCCACGATCTGGTCGGACTCAGCCTGCTTGACCCGCGGGTCGTTCGCGCCCTGGCCGATGAGCAGCGGTGCCCGAATCCGATCGACGTAGGAGAGCGGCGAGTGGTTCGTCAGGAGCTCGCGTCCTTCTTCGCTACGGTGGTCGCCGACGCGCGAGGTGAGCATCGCGAGCATGGGCTTCCAGTACTCCGGCGTCGATTCGAGGAGCGTAATGAGGTTCGACGGGCCCACGATGTCGACGCCGCACGCGTAGGCCTCCGGATGCATCGTCAGCCCCGCGAGCGTCGAGTACCCGCCGAAGCTGCCGCCCATCACGCCGACCCGCGAGCGGTCGGCGATGCCGCGATCGATCGTCCACTCGATCGCGTCGAGCTGGTCCTCGAGGATCTTCGTCCCCCACACCCGGTCGCCGGCGTTGATGAACGCCTTCCCGAAGCCGGTG
>CAYWJH010000118.1:0-9319 GCA_964458555.1 uncultured Spirochaetaceae bacterium
GTCCGACGGCGCGACCGCGCTCTCGTGCAGCACGGCGCACCGAAAGGACCCGAAGATCGGCATCCGCGAGCCGGTGCTGCTGCTCGACTTCGGACGGATCGTCAACGCGTACGTCGAGCTCGACCTCGAGGGGCCCGCCGGCGCGCGGGTGGACATCGGCTACGCCGAACGGCTGCTCGACAAACACTTCAACAACGCGATCGAGGGGCAGTTCGCCGACGCGATCACGATCCGCGAGGGCCGAGCGCGCTGGAGGGTGTTCGCGTGGAAGGCGTTTCGCTACCTGCGCATCCGGATCCACTCGGCCTTCTCCCCGCTCATCGTCCACGAGCTCGCCGCGGCGGAGACACGCTACCCGTTCGACGAACGAGGCGCGTTCGCCGCCACCGACGAACGCCTCGAGCAGATCTTCGAGATGTGCCGATACACGTTGCGGCTCGGTTCGAACGAGTACATCACCGACACGCCTTGGCGCGAGCAGGGACAGTGGCTCGGCGATGTGGCAGCGGTCACACTCGGAGCGATCTACGCGTGCTTCGGCGAGACGCGCCTCGCGCGGAAGTTCCTCCGCCAGTCCGCTGCGACGCAGTATCCGACCGGCTTCCTCGGCAACATGACGAACACCTTCTCGGCGAACTGGCAGGGCGTCCTCGTCGATTTCTCGCTCTGGTGGCTGATGGCGCTGCGCGACTACTACCGCTACTCCGGCGAGGAAGAGATCGTCCACGAGCTCTACCCCGTCGCGGTCCGGCTCGTCGACGCGGTGCTCGCCTACCGCAGCCCGGAGGGCATCGTCGAGGACATGCCGTACGTCGTTTTCATCGACTGGGCCCACGTCGACACCACCGGGGCGAGCGCCGCGTTCAACGCGATCCTCGCCGGCGCGCTCGAGGCGATGGGCGAGCTCGCCCGCGTCCGCGGCGACGGCTGGATGGCGCGCCGGGCCGCCGACGCTCACGAGGCGATCGCCGAATCGTTCGCGCCGGCGTTCTGGGACGAGGACGAAGGCCTCTTCTGCGACGCAGCCGACGGCGGCGTGCCGACCCGACGCTACAGCGAGCAGACGAACGCGGCGGCGATCGCCTTCGGGCTCGCGTCCGCCGGGCAGACGTCGGCCATCATCGAACGACTCTGGGCGAACGGCGACCGCTTCCTCGCCGGCACGAACAACGGGGTGACCGAGGCAAACCCATTCTTCACCGCGGTCGTGCTCAAGGCGCTGAGCGCCGCCAACCGCGCCGACCTCGCACTCGGGCTGATCCGCGATCGGTGGGGCGGCAGAATGCTCGACGCCGGCTCGAGCTCGACGCACGAGGAATGGTCGATCCACGGCAGCTGGCGCCGCGGCGACGAGCTCGTGCCGATCATGCGCACGCTCTCGCACGCGTGGAGCGCCTTCCCGGCGCGCTGGCTCATCGAGTATCTGGCCGGGATCGAGATCGTCGAGCCCGGCTGTCGCGTCGTGCGCGCGCGCCCGGTCGCCGCCGCCTTCGACTACGAGGTGGTATTCCCGACGCCGCAGGGCGAGATCGCCGTGAGCTGCCGAACAGGCGCGACCGAGGTACGCGCCCCCGGGTCGATTCAGGTTGTCGAGTAGCCCTGGCCCGGCGATCTTCCCGCAGCCGCGGAGGTCCTGCCCGGGACGCGAGTCACAGCACCATCGCCGCGAGGATGCCGGTCGCCAACGCGATCACCGAGCCGATCAGCCACGTGAGCAGGCTGAGCCGTTTATCGAAGTGGTGACGCTGATCGGCGAGGCGCGCGTCCACGGAGTCGAAGCGGACGTCCACCGCCTCGAATCGCGCATCCACCGCGTCGAAGCGGACGTCCACGGAGTCGAAGCGCGCATCCACCCCCGCGAAGCGGGCATCGGTCACGCCGATCCGGGCCTTCATGGCACGGGCTCCTGCTTCGACGCTCTGCCGAAGAGCCCGAAGCTCGTCCTCGTTCCGCGCGACCCGCTCGGTAAGCGAATCCAGTCGGCCGTCGAGCGAGACGAGCCGTTCGTCGAGCCGCACCACCCGTTCGAGCAGATGTGTATTCGTGACCGGATCCACCGATGTCGGCACGATCTCCGGGATCGCCTGCTGCATCCATTCCTTGAGATTGCCACGAACGTACTCGCCTATCCTGACCAGGTCCTCTTCGCGAATCGGCACCGCTGGATCGCCCATCCTTTGCCTCCTATTCTACCATAACGGGGCGATCGCCGCTGCTGCTTCACTTCACCCAGGGACGGCGCACCCGCTCGTAGACGAAGTCGAAGGCGGCCTCGAGCTCGTCTATGGAGCAGTGGTCCTGCACGAAGTGACTCGTGCAGAGGATCAGCCCGCCGTCGTGATACCGGTCGATGAGCGCGCCTACCTCGCGCCTCAGCCGCTCCAGGTCGCCGAATCCAATCGTCGTCTGCACATCGATCCCGCCCATCACGACGAAGCGCCCCCGTCCCTCGCGGTCGAAGAGGTCGTAGCTCATCCCGGCGGACTGCTGCCACGGGTGCACCACGCGGAATCCCAGGCGCTTGATCGCGTCGAGCGCGGGCGCCACGTTGCCGTCGGAGTGGAGGCTGAGGTAGGCGCCGCGCGAGCGGACCATCTCCGCGACCGGCTCGTGGTACGGCACGATGAGCGACTCGAAGACCTCCGGGCTGAACAGGAGCCCGCGCTGGCTGCCCCAGTCGTCGGAGACGTGGATCATGTCGATGCCCAGGTCGAGGCAGTTCGCGGCAAACCGTTTCGTCCACTCGGCCTGACGCGCGTAGACCTCGCGCAGCTCGTTCGGGTAGAGCAGCAGGTACATCAGGTGGTTCTCGATCCCGAAGTATCCGTTGTGCGCCTCGAAGACGCCCGGCGTCTGGACGTAGACGAACCGCCCACGCGACTCCTTGTGAAAGGCGACGTCGCGACGCAGACTCTCGTAGCCGGCCGCCTCGTCGGGATCGGCGAGGTCGATCTCAAGGAGATCCGCGGGCTCGAGCGGTCCGTCGGTCCGCTCGCGGAGCGCCTCGAGGTCCTCGCGCCGGTAGCGCGGCGGCCCGCCGAAAAGGTGCGCAAGGTCGA
Source organism: uncultured Spirochaetaceae bacterium (assembly GCA_964458555.1). GTDB lineage: Bacteria > Spirochaetota > Spirochaetia > DSM-27196 > SLST01 > SLST01. The sequence goes on from CAYWJH010000118.1 coordinate 3,060, forward strand.
ACTCGTAGCGGTCCTCGAACGCCTCGACCGACCCGAAACGTTCGGATATCTCGTCCTCCAGGTTGGCGCGGACCCAGCCGTAGACCGGCATCCGGTCCGCGGGGCGCCCCTCGAGTACCGCTCGCACGCGCTGTCGGGGCGTCACAGGCTCGCCCTCATCCGGATCACGACTTTCGCGGTCTCGTTCACGACGACCGGCACGAACGCGAGGCCGATCACGATCGCCCAGTCCATCGGCACCAGCGCGTGTACCTCGAAGAGCGCGGCGACCGGAGGGATCGTGATGACCGCTACCTGCAGCGCGGCGCCCACGACCAGCGCCAGCCAGAGCCAGCGGTTCGTGAACAGGCCCATCCCCAGGATGCTGCGCTCGTTGCTGCGCACGTCGAAGGCGTGGAAGAGCTGGCTCATCGCGAGCACGACGAACGCCATGGTCCGCGCGTGGGACAGCGAGTCCTCGTAGAGCGCGTTGCCTATCTGGAAGGCGGCGAGCGTGATTGCGCCGATGACGAGCCCGTTCAGCACGACGCTGAAGCTCGTGCCGCCGGCGAAAATGCTCTCCTGCGGATCGCGCGGCGGACGCCGCAGCGCGTCCGGGTCGCCTGAGTCCATGCCGAGCGCGAGCGCCGGCAGGCTGTCGGTGATGAGGTTCACCCACAGGATGTGAATGGGCAGCAGCGGCGAGCGCCAGCCGATGAGGATCGCGGTGAAGATCGCGACGATCTCGCCGGCGTTGCACGACAGCAGAAAGGTGATCGCCTTCTTGATGTTCGCGTAGATGTTGCGACCCGCCTCGACCGCACCCACGATCGTCGCGAAGTTGTCGTCGGTGAGCACCATGTCGCTCGCCCCCTTCGCGACGTCGGTGCCGGTGATGCCCATCGCCACGCCTATGTCGGCGGCCTGCAGGCTCGGCGCGTCGTTGACGCCGTCTCCGGTCATGCTCACGAGCTCGCCGTTCTCGCGGAAGGCGCGCACGATGCGCACCTTGTGCTCGGGGCTCACGCGCGCGAAGACGCGCAGCTCCTTGACCCGGCGCGCGAGATCGACGTCGTCCATCTCGTCGAGCTCGTGACCGCTGATGGCCTGCGACTGCAAATGCGCGATGTCGAGCTCGCGCGCGATCGCGAGCGCGGTGTTCCGGTGATCGCCGGTGATCATCACCGGCGTGATGCCCGCCCGGCGGCAGAGCGCGATCGAGTCCTTCACCTCCAGACGCGGCGGGTCGATCATGCCCACGAGGCCCACGAAGACGAGATCGGCCTCGATCTCCTCGCGCGCCACGTCGACCGCCGACACGTCGATCTCCCGTCGAGCCGCGGCGAGCACGCGAAGCGCCTCGTCGCTCATCTCCGCGGCCGCCGCCTCGACGCGCTCCCGGTCCTCGTCGGTCAGCTCGCGCTCTCCGGCCGGCGTGGCGATGCGCGTGCACCGCGGGAGCACGCTGTCGAGCGCTCCCTTCGTGTGGACGATCGCGTGCGCACCCGAGCCGGGGTCGCCCACGGTGCTCATCATCTTGCGCTCCGAGTCGAAGGGACGCTCGGCTACACGCGGCTGCCGCCCGGCGAGATCGTCCTGCCCCACGCCGAACCGCGCGCCGGCGGCGAGGAGCGCCACCTCGGTCGGGTCGCCGGTCGACTCGGCGTCCTCACCACCCCAGGTCGCGTCGTTACAGTGGACGATCGTCTCGAGCAGCGACTGCCCGAGCGCGTCCTCCTCGTCGAGCCGGTCGAGGTCGGCGACATCGCCGTCGCCCACGAGGTACCGCGTGACCGTCATCCGGTTCTGCGTGAGCGTTCCGGTCTTGTCCGAACACACGACGGTGACACTGCCCAGCGTCTCCACCGCCGGCAACCGGCGGACGATCGCGTTGCGCCGGCTCATCTGTTGCACGCCGATCGCGAGCACGACCGTCACGATCGCCGGCAGCCCTTCGGGGATCGCCGCGACGGCGAGGCTGACCGCCGTCAGGAACAGCTCGAGCAGCGGCTCGGTCGGCACCATGCCCTCGCGGATGAGCAACTGCACAATGCCCACGCCGAACATGATCGCGCACAGACCCAGGATGAGAAAGCCCAGGAACCTGCCGAACCGCGCGAGCCGCTGTTGAAGCGGCGTGACATCGGCACCCTCCTCCTCGAGCATGCCGGCGATCCGACCGAGCTCGGTGTCCATGCCGGTTGCCACCGCCACGCCCACGCCGCGGCCATAGGTGACGACCGTCGATGCGAACGCCATCGTCACCTGGTCGCCGAGCGCGACGCCGTCGGCCGGTACGGCGGCATCGGCATTCTTCTCGACCGGCACCGACTCGCCGGTAAGCGCGCTTTCCTCCACCTTCAGGTTCGCCGATTCGACGAGGCGCAGGTCGCACGGGACGACCCGACCGGCCTCGAGGACGACGACGTCGCCGGGCACGATGCCGGTCGACTCGATCTCACGGACCCGTCCGTCACGCCGGACGAGCGCCTTCGGGCTCGACAGTTTCTTGAGCGCTGCGATCGCCTCTTCGGCGCGGCTCTCCTGGATCACGCCGATCACGGCGTTCAGGAGAACGATCGCGGCGATGACGATTGCGTCCGAGAGCTCGCCGAGGACTCCGCTCACCAGCGCCGCGATGAGGAGGATGTAGATGAGGACGTTACGGAACTGGGCGATGAAACGCTCGAGGATGGTCGTCTTCCGCCCCTCGCGGAGGCGGTTCTCGCCGTAGCGCTCGCGACGCCGAGCGACCAGCTCGGAGGTAAGGCCGCGCTCGCGATCGGTGCCGAGCTCTTCGAGCACCGCGGAGGCGGGGGAGGACTTCCAATCGACGCGCTCTGCCATGAATCGAACCGTATCCTCAGGCGGCCGGAGAATCAAGCGAGCGGCGCGTCAGGACGACGAGCGTACGGTCGCGAAGTTGTTGACGGACCCGGAGGAACCGGCTATCGTCCTTATCCAGGGGTGTACGTATGGCAAGAACAATGAGAAGTCTCGTGCTCATCGGGCTCGTTGCGACTTTCGCGCTCGTCATGGTCGGGTGCATGACGCACGAGCACGTCGTGGGTACCGGCGCGGCGACCGGCTACACCGAGAGCGCGAAGCAGTGGTACGTGGGCTGGGGTCTCGTTCCGCTGAACAGCGTCGACACCAAGGCGATGAGCGGCGGCGCAGAGAATTACAAGATCGTCACCAAGACGTCGGTAGTAGATGCTATCATCAACAGTGTGGCCAGCTCCGTGAGCATCCAGGTCCGCACCGTCCAGGTCGTCAAGTAGAACCACGCGCGACCACGAGCTCTCCCCTGTCCGGGGAGAGTTTTTTATCCGCATGCTCGGTCGAGACTTGATTCCGGTCCTGATACTCGCAGTTCTCGCGCTCGCCGCCTGCACTCCTTCAGAAGAGAGTTCCGGACCGGATGACGGCGAACCGGAGGAGGCAGCCTTCGAGGTTATCCCGGACTACCTCGACGAACCGTACGAGAACGCGTCACTGGGAGTCGCCTTCCGCCCACCGCTGGGGTGGGACCCGCTCGACCCGCAGCAGCGCGACAACGTAGCCGACGCCCTCGTCAACGAGCAAAGCGGCGATCGGTTCAGTCTTCGCCTCGTCGACGTTTTTCTCACGACCGACACGCTCAGCTTCGCCGCGCTCTCGCGCGTCACGAGCGGGGGCGACCCGATAGCCGACCGTGAGGCGTTCGTCGAGGCATTCGAGACCGGGCTCGGGCCGGCGGACGACGACATCCGTCACCGAGCCGATTTCACCGTCGGCGGCCTGCGTGTAACGCAGTTCCGGCACGTAGTCGACGATCGGATCGTCTTCTCGCTGGTCTTCACCTCGGCCGACGACGAAGTCGTCAAGCTCGACTACTCGATTCCCGTGTCGGTCTACGAGGATGAGAGCATCAAGCTGGAGTCGTCTATCGGCACGCTGCAGCGCATCGAAACGGAGACCGACGCTCGACGATCCCGAGCACGGCCTGCCGCAGGAGGTCGTCGACGTGCCCACGCCGGACGAGCTGGTGTTCATAAGCTGGTTCTCCGGCGGCGAGGTGTTCCGCAGCGGCATGGTCTGGAAGCGCGGACGCGGGCGCGTCTTCTACTTCCGGCCGGGGCACGAGACGCTGCCCATCTACTATCAGCCGGAAGTCCTGCGCGTGATCGGGAACGCGTGCCGCTACCTGGCGCCGCGGGCGACCGCGAACGTCACGGGCATCGGGTCCGCACCGCAGGCCAAAGTATCGCCGGAACGCATACAGGAGGAAGCATGAAGATCACGATCTGGAACGAGTTTCGCCACGAGAAGGAAGACGAAGAGGTTCGCGAGGTCTACCCGAAGGGGATTCACCAGGCACTCGCAGACCACCTTTCGAAGGTCGATGGGTTCGACGTCGGCACGGCGACGCTCGACGAGCCCGAGCAGGGCCTGCCGCAGGACGTCGTCGATTCGACCGACGTCATGCTCTGGTGGGGACACCGCGCGCACAACGACGTCACCGACGAGACGGCCGAGCGCGTGCAGACCGCCGTCCAGCGCGGCATGGGTCTCGTGGTGCTCCACTCCGGACACTTCTCGAAACCCTTGAGACGGCTGATGGGTACCACGTGCGGTCTGTCGTGGCGCGAGGACGGTGCTCACGAGCGGCTCTGGGTTACCGACCCGACGCACCCGATCGCCGCCGGTATCGATCGGTACTTCGAGGTACCCGAGACCGAGATGTACGGCGAGTTCTTCGACGTTCCCACACCCGACGAGCTCGTATTCGTCAGCTGGTTCACAGGCGGTGAAGTGTTCCGCAGCGGCATGGTCTGGAAGCGAGGTCGCGGCCGGATCTTCTACTTCCGCCCGGGGCACGAGACATTCCCTATCTACTACCAGCCGGAAGTCCTGAAGGTGATCGAGAACGCCTGCGGATACCTCGCCCCGCGCGAAACGGCGAGCGTGACGGGAATCGGGGCGGCCCCGCAGGCCAAGGTCTCGCCGGAGGCGAGCCGAGGGTAGCAGAGAGCCGGGGACTGCGCCTCGCCGCTCCCGCCCACCTACAGCGGCATCGTGGGAATGCCCAGTTTCTTCAGCTTGGGCGCGATGATGAGCCGGCAGTACCCGGCGTTCGGGTTCTTGTCGAAGTAGTCCTGGTGGTACGCCTCGGCCGGATAGAACGCACCAAGCGGCTCGATCTGCGTCACGACCCTGGCGGAAAGCTCACGGTCCACCTCGTCGCGGACGCGCTCGGCCGCCTGCCGCTGCTCGTCGTTCTCGTAGAGCACGATCGACCGGTACTGCGTTCCCACGTCGTTGCCCTGGCGGTTCAGCGTCGTGGGATCGTGCGACGCGAAGAAGCGGCGCAAGACCTCCTCCACCGTGATCACGTCAGGGTCGAACTCGACCCTGACGACCTCGGCGTGACCGCTGCGACCGGTACACACCTCCTCGTAGGTCGGGTTCTTCGTATCGCCGCCGGCGTAGCCGGATGCCACGTCGATGATGCCGTCTATCCGCTTGTACACCGCTTCGATGCACCAGAAACATCCGCCGCCGAGCGTTATCGTCTGCGTAGCCATAGCAACTCCTGGGGCTGAAGATACTGATCCGGCCCGCTCACCTACTACCCCCGCGGGGGTGCTCGTGGTACGATGCGCAGCGAATGCGCCCGGCTTCGCCCCACGCGACAACGATGCTCTCCGCCTACGGACGGCTCGCCATGAGGCTGGCGCGCGCGGTCGCGGGCGACGACGAGGCCGCGCGGCTCGCCGTCCGGACGAGCGCAGAAGCCGGCGACGACCGGAACGACTGGGTCGCCTTTCTGGGCCGGGTCCGACGGGAGAGCCTGCGTGGCTCGGCGCAGACCGACGACACGGCGAGCCGACCCCAGCTTCCCTCGCCGCGGCACCCCGGGGACGCCGAGACGACGGCGCTGCCCATCGACGCGGCGCTCCTGCACGACGCCTTCTTCTCGCTCGCCGAAGCCGACCGAACGACGCTCTGGACCGCGCTCCTCGGTCGAAGCGACACGACCGAGCCCGCGCAGCTCGCAGGAGCCCTCGCCCGCCTCCGCGAGGCGGTCACCCGCGCGGGCTTCCCGTCGGCGGAGGACATCCCGTGAGCGGTCCGGAAACCGACGCCGCCCGAAGAATCCTCTCCGAGACGTCCGAACCGGTCTCGCACGACGCGACGCGCGAGACGCTCGAAGCCTTCTACGCCCTCGTGCAGCTCCTGCCGGCGGAGGAGTCCGACGAGCTCGTGGGCGCCGCCCCCGAACCGAGCGACCCCGTCCC
>CAYWJH010000119.1:0-5927 GCA_964458555.1 uncultured Spirochaetaceae bacterium
ATTCGGACATCGACGCCCCCGGGCGACTCGCCTTCGTGGGTCAGGACGTACACCGCAGCGGGCTCGTCGCCGCCGAGCTCATGGCGAAAATCACGCCGCGCGCCGGTCGCGTGGTCGCGGTGACCGGAAACCTCTCCTTCCAGGCGCACCGCGACCGGATTGCAGGCTTTGAGGAGGGGATCCGCCGGTGGGCGCCGCACCTCGCCGCGGACGTCCGCGAGGGGCTCGACGCGTACGCGACGACGCGCGAGGCCGTGGCGGCTGCGTTCGCAGGCGGCGAGGTCGTTGGCCTCTACATGGCGACCGGCAGCATCGAGGCCGCGCTCGACGTCGTTCGAGCCGGGTCATCCGGGCGCGGTGAGAGCCGCGTGCGCGTCATCACCAACGACGCGCTCCCGGTCGTCGTGGCCGGCATCGAGGCGGGCGAGATCGACTTCTCGATCCTCCAGGACCCCGCGCACCAGGGCTCCGAGCCGGTGCGCATGCTCGCCGAGCACCTGCTCAGCGGCACGCGGCCCGAGCTGTGGTACCGCTCGCCCATCGTCATCATGGGCGCGAGTAACGTGGACGAGTACGCGGGCCTTGCCGGCAGGCGCGAGGATGCACGCGCGCGTCGGCCTCAATAGATCACGGTGTCCTCGTCGAGGTCGCACCATACGTACCACGTCCCCACCGTGCGCCACGGGCGCCACGCCTCGGCGTGCTCGCGCAGGCGCTCGCGCTTCTCGGCGGCCGTCGTCGCGTCCCCGTTCCAGCCGTAGAGTCGCGCGGCCGCGTTCACCAGGCCGATGTCGCCGAGCGGCAGGACGTCCGGGCGGTGCGCCGAGAAGATGAGCATCATGTCGGCGGTCCACGGGCCCACGCCGCGGAGCGCGGTCAGCTCGGAGCGGATCTCCCCGTCGTCTATCGCCGGCCAGCGTCCCGGGTCGACGCGTCCGTCCGAGAACGCCCGCGCGACGCCAATCGCGTACTCGGCCTTGCGCGCCGAAAGACCCAGCTCGCGCAGCCGGTCCACCGGCGCCGCGCCGATCGTCTGCGGCGTGAGGCGCGGGTACGCCGCGGTGAGCCGCGCCCAGATCCCGTCCGCGGCGGCGACCGAGATCTGCTGCCCTACGATCGCGTTGAGCAGCGTGCGAAAGGGATCGCCGCTGCCGCGCACAGCCTCCCCGGGGTGCTCGCGGATGAGCCGGGCGACCACCGGGTCGCGGCGCGCGAGGTCGCGGCAGGCTTCGTGCCAGTACGGCGGTGGGACGATCGGGGTGTCGTGGGGACGGGACATGGAGCGCTCCGGCCGTCCAGTATACTGAGGCGCCGCCTGCCGGGTACAATGCCCGGCGGAGGCAACATGGAGCAAAGATGTGCATGGGTCACCGGCGGCGGTACCGGTATCGGGCTGGGGATCGCGCGCGCGCTCGCCGACGACGGCTACACCGTCTACATCAGTGGCCGGCGCGAGAAGGTGCTCGAAGACGCCGCGCTCGCGTACGCGAACGAATCCGGCGAGGGCGGAGGCACGCTCGTCCCGGCGCAGGCGGACGTCACGCGCGAGAGCGACATCGGCACGGTCGCGAAGCGCATCACCGACGCGCACCGACGGCTCGACGTCGCCGTCATCAGCTCGGGCATCAACGTGCGGAACCGCTCGCTCGAGGACACGACCGCGGACGAGTGGCGGAAGATCTTCGACGTGAACTCGACCGGAACCTTCCTCGTCATGAAGGCGGTCGTCCCCACCATGAAGGAGCAGGGCGGCGGGCTCATCGTGAACATCTCGTCCATCGCGGGGCTGCGCGCGCTGGGGATGGCCGGCGTCGCGTACTCGGCGTCCAAGTTCGCGTCGCGCTCGCTCGGCATCTTCGCCGGCAACGAGCTCGCCGATGCGGGGATCCGCGTCACGAACGTGTATCCCGGCGAGGTGAGCACGCCCATCCTCGACGAACGCGCCGAACCGCCCGGACCCGAACGACGCGCGGCGATGGCGCAACCGGAGGACCTGGGCGCGCTCGTCTCGCTCATCGCGCGCTTCCCCGCGACGACGGAGGTCTCCGAAGTCGTGATCAAGCCGCGCTACCAGGGCCTGGTGTAGCTCCCGGCCGCGGGCGTGACCACCGGCGTCCGGTGCGCTACGATGTCCCCGCGGAGGCTTCCATGGCAGACGAACAGAAGAGCATCCTCGACCGGTTCCGACTCGACGGGCGCACCGCGCTCGTGACCGGCGGAGCGCAGGGCATCGGGCGGGCGTACTGCCACGCGCTCGGCGAGGCGGGAGCGAAGGTCGCGGTCGTCGACCGGGACGTCGAGCGTGCGCGCCGGGTCGTCGCCGAGCTCGAGGCGAAGGCGGTCGACGCGATCGCGGTAGAGGCCGATGTCACCGAGCCGGACGACGTGGCCGCGATGGTCGCGGCCGTCGTAGAGCGGTGGGGGAGCCTCACGATCGCGGTGAACAACGCCGGGGTCGGCGTCTGGCGCGACGCGGTCGACATGGAGTACGACGAGTGGCGACGGGTGCTCTCGGTCAACCTGGACGCGGTCTTCCTCTGCGCGCGGGAGGAGGCGAAGGTGATGGGTCCCGCCGGATACGGCAAGATCGTCAACACCGCCTCCATGTCGGCGCACATCATCAATACGCCGCAGAATCAGAGCGCGTACAATGCGTCAAAGGCGGGCGTGCTGCACCTCACGCGCAGCCTCGCGACCGAATGGGCGCAGGCGGGGATTCGCGTGAACAGCATAAGCCCGGGGTACACGCGTACCGCGCTCGTCGACGATCTGCTCGCCACCCCGGAGGGGCAATCGATGCTGCCAAAGTGGACCGAGCGCATCCCGGCCGGCGCGCTCGCTACGCCTGCCGATCTCCAGGGCGCGGTCGTCTACCTCGCCGCCGAGGTGTCCGACTACATGACCGGAGCCGATCTGCTGATCGACGGCGGATACTGCGCCTGGTAGGACGGAACCGTTCAACGGCGGGTCGCCTCGAGGATCTCGAGGCTGACCTCGAGATTCCGCTTCGCGAGCGGGAACGTCATCATAGGCTCTGCCTCGCCCTCAACGCAATCGAGGAAGTGCTCGAGCAGGTACGTGTTCTCGTGCCAGGCGCGCTCGTAATGGCAGTGGAGCGTCTCGTAGCTCAGGCCCCCGTCCGCGCCGCGCGTGTAGAGCTCGATCTCCTGCGGTTCCCACGGCTGATAGCCGAAGACGAGCGTCCCGGCGGTGCCATGGATTCGGGTCGTACTCTTCTCCTGGTACGGCATCCCGCCGATCCGCTCGAGCTGGTAGGCGAGCCCGCCGCCGAACTCGACGGTCGCAACCGCGTGCCGCTCGATCCCGCCTTCCATGTGGGCGACCGCGCTCACGTGGCTCGGGGGCGTGGGATCCCCCATGAGCCCAAAGTGAAAGGAGAAGTCGTACGGTCCCCAGTCGATGATCGGTCCGCCGCCGGCCCGGTCGGGGTCGGCGGCCCAGTCGCTCGCGCGTGGGTTGTGATCGAGAAAGGTTCCCGGCTTCATCTCGTGGTGGTGAACCAGGTAGACCCGGCCGAGGCGGCCCGCATCGATGATCTCCTTCACGAAGGCGTACTTGGGATTGAGCCGTGAGAAGCGGCAGGAGGCGTCGAGGCTCACGAGCTCCGGGCGCGACGCGGCGGCCTCGGCCAGTCGAGCCGCATCGGCGCTCGAGGTCGCCATCGGCTTCTCGAGCAACAGGTGCTTGCCCGCCTCCAGCACCGCGATCCCCTGCTCGGCGTGGATAAAGGGTGGGGTGGAGACGATGACCGCGTCGAGCTCGGGGTCGGCGAGTATCTCCCGGTAGTCGGTCGTGCCGCGCTCGACCCCGTAGTCCTTCTGCAGCTGCTCGAGGTTTTCGGGCGTTCTCGTGCAGATCCACCGTGTTTCGGCTCGCTTGCCGCCGAGCTCTTTGACGCTGTCCAGGTGGACGCGACCCCACATGCCACCGCCGATAAGGCCGATCTGGAGAGGCTTGCTCATGCTTCCATTCTACCTCAGTCCGGGTCGGGTAGCATCACGTCGCGTATGGTCGCGAGCAGATCGCTGTACCCAGCGATGAAGGAGCGCAGGGTTCGCACCGTCGCGCCGTAGGCGTCGAACTCCGCCGGCGTCATGCCGTCGGGCTCGTACGCCTTCACGAAGTCGGGGAAGTGCGCGGTGAGCGTGTCGATGTACGTGCGATCGACCTTCTCGTCAATGTAGTTGCGGATGGGCACGTCCGACCCGTTGAACCGCACCTGCCACTTGTACGGGATCGTCATGGACACCGCTCCGCCGATGAACTGCGACCAGTGGTAGTGGTTGCGGTACGCCGCGGCGAGGAGTCTCGTCCGGTAGCCGCGCTCGCGGTAGATCTCGTAGGCGCGCTTCATCACCGCGACGCCGGCCCATTCGAGCGCTTCCGGGTCGACGATGACGTTCTCCTTGTTCGCGACGACCTTCAACCAGTCGTCGACGCGCCCGACCATGATCGTGCATACCGGCGACATGGTCGAGATGTCCTCACCCGAGGCCTCGCGCTTTTCGAGCCCGCGCTTCACCGCTTCGGCGACGGCGAGCGACTGCGGCACGGTGAAGCTCACCGTCGCGTTGATGCTCACGCCCTTCGCCGTGACCTCCTCGATCGCCGCGATCCCCGCCTCGGTCGCCGGGATCTTCACCTGGACGTTCGGCGCGAGCGTTGCGAAGTGCAACGCCTGCTCGACCATCGCGTCGGCGTTCCGGTAGAGCTTCGGGTTGGTCTGAATCGAGAGTCGACCCTTCTGACCCTTCGCCTCGTTGAAGACAGGTTCGAGCAGCTTCGCACCGCGGATACCCATCTCCTCGATCAGCTTCCACGTGATGTCTTCCTCGGTGCCGTGCGAGAACTCTGCGTTCAGCTCGGCGAGCCGTTCCTCCCAGAGGTGACGCTCCTTCTCGAGCACCTGTCCCACGATCACCGGGTTCGTCGTCGCGCCGACCGCGCCGTGACCGATCGCGTACTCGAGCTCGGAGATCGCGCACGAATCGTTCCACACGTGCGTCACGCCGTTCGCCACCGTTTGCCCGATCGGGCTCTTCTTCTCTGCCATGCTGTGCTCCTATACTCGCAGGCCACCGGCTACGTCGAGCTCGGTGTCCGTGATCTGCGTCGCGTCGTCCGAAAGGAGGAAGGCGACCGCCGCTCCTATCTCTTCCGGGGTCTGCAGCCGCCCCAACGGGACGACCTCCTTCCCCTTCTCCTCGATCCACTCGGGACCCTTCCCGTTGCGCTTCCACACCTCGATCTCGCCCGGCGTTACGACCCACCCGACCGTTACCCAGTTGCTGCGGATGCCGTACGAGGCGTAGTTCCGCGCGATGTGGTGCGACAGCGTCAGTAAGCCGCCCTTCGCGATCGAGTAGGGGAACAGGTCGGCGAGGCCCGACCACGCGTGGGTCGAGCCGATGTTGACGATCGATCCGCCCCCGCGCTCGATCATGCGCTCCATTACGCGCTTCGTGTACTCGATCGCACCCATGAGGTTGACCTCGAGGACGTGACGCAGGAAGTCGAAGTCGGTCGTGAGGATCGTCTCCCGCCGAAGCGTCGCCGCGTTGTTCACGAGACCGTCGATGCGGCCGTAGCGCTCGGCCGTCGTAGAGACGACGCGGGCGATGTCGTTGGGGTCCGCGTTGTCGGCCTTCAGGAACGCTGGAAGATCGATGCCTGAGGTCACAGCGTCGCCGCCAGCCGCCCCGGCGCGCCTCTCTCTGACACCGCGTGGCTGCTCCGCCGCCGCGAGCTCCACCGTTTCGCGGCCCGCGTCCTCGTCGCGACCGGTGAAGACGACGCGCGCGCCCTCGCGCGCGAGCCGCGCGACGATCCCGCGACCGATGCCCTTGTTGCCTCCGGTCACGATCACAACGCGACCGGCGAGGCGCGCCGAGCGGTGGAGGCCGCTC
>CAYWJH010000119.1:6027-9243 GCA_964458555.1 uncultured Spirochaetaceae bacterium
CTCCCCGCGGATCACCGACCGGTACCAGGCGAAGCTGGCCTTGGGCGTGCGCCTCTGCGTCGGGTAGTCGATGTAGGTGAGCCCGAACCGCATCGTGTAGCCGTCCTGCCACTCGAAGTTGTCCATCAGCGACCAGTAGATGTAGCCCTGGAGGTTGACGCCGTCGGCCATCGCCCGCCGTGCTGCGGCGAGGTGCTGCCTGATGAACTCGATCCGCGTCGTGTCCTCGATCGGGCCCGCCTCGGTCGGGATGTCGTTGAAGGCGACGCCGTTCTCCGTGATGATGATCGGGATCCTCCCGTAGTCGTTCGTGATCCGCACGAGGTTGTCGTAGAGGCCCTGCGGCCAGATCCGCCACCCCTTCTCCGTGTGGTGCTCGCCGACGAACTCGGTCGAATAGTCGAGCGGCCAGTTCTCGTTCGGGGTGTTCCGCAGCCGGTGCGACATGTAGTAGCTGTGGCCGAGGAAATCGATGCCGTTCGCAAAGACTTCACGCTCCTCGTCGCTGACCTCCGGGACGACCACGCCCTTGCCGCGGTACCAGTCGACCATGTCGGCCGGGTAGTCGCCCTTCAGAAGCGGGTCGAGGAACCAGCGCGTGTAGTAGCCGTAGTCGCGGTGCGCGGCCGCCTTGTCCTCCGCGCTGTCGGCGGTGCTGTCCGCCGCGGGGTAGGTCATCTGCGTGTTGAGCTTGATGCCCATCTTCGCCTTCGGGTCGATCCCTGCGAGCGCGGCTTTCGCGCGGCCGTGCGCGAGGAGGAGGTGGTGGCTCACGCGGATCGCGGTGGAGAAGTCGTGCAACCCCGGCGCGTGACGCCCGAGCCAGTGGCCGACCCAGGCGACGACCCACGGTTCGGTGTGGCTGACCCAGATGGGGACCCACTCGCCCAGTGCCTCGAACATCGTCCGCGCGTAGCGCTCGAAGTGATCGACGATCTCGGGATTTGCCCAGCCGCCGCGGTCCTGCAGCGCCTGCGGGAGGTCCCAGTGGTAGAGCGTAGCCATGGGGGTGATGCCGGCCTCGCTGACCTTGCGCGCGAGCTCGCGGTACCAGTCGAGTCCTTCCTGATTGAGCCCGCCGGTCTCCGTCCCGTCGGGGTAGATCCGCGGCCAGCCGATCGAGAAGCTGTAGGTAGTGATGTCGAGCTCTTTCATGAGCGCGACGTCTTCGTCGACGCGGTGGTAGTGGTCGCAGGCGACGTCGCCGGTGTCTCCGTTGGTGACGTTACCCGGGACGTGACTAAATCGGTCCCAGATCGACTCGCCCTTGCCCCCTTGCGCCCACGCGCCTTCGATCTGGTAGCTCGCCGTGGCCGTGCCCCAGTGAAAGTCGTTTGGAAAACCGTTCGCCATGGGATCACCTCTCGCTTGACGGGCGACGTCACCCCTTCTACACTGGGCGACGTGGATGAGCCACTGTATAACATGATCATCGAGGAGGCAAGAGGTGGCGCGTGAGCTCGTGACCGACCCCATCTACAAGCAGGTCTCCGACATGCTCCTCGAGCTCGTCCACACCGAGTACCAGCCGGGCGACCAGTTTCTGACCGAGCGCCAGATCTCCGAGCGTTTCGACATCAGCCGGACGACCGCGAACAAGGCGCTCGCGAACCTCGTGGTCGACGGAGTACTCGAGTTCCGTAAGGGCGTGGGTACCTTCGTCGCGCACCCCAAGCTCAACGTCGACCTCAAGCGTCTCGTGAGCTTCACGGAGAAGGCGAGGGCCGCCGGCTACGAGCCGGAGACGACGACGACGAGCTTCCGTCTGACGACCGTCGGCGAGCTCGAGCTGCTGCCGGCGCTCGACGTCGTCGCGCTCTTCGACCGCGAACCGGACACGCCGGCCTACGAGATCGAGCGCATCCGGCGCGTCGACGGCGAGCCGGTCGTCTACGAGCGACGCGCGCTCCTCGCCTCGGCGTGCCCCGACCTGACGCAGTCGCAGACCGCCGGCTCGCTCTATACCGTTTTCTCCGGAACGTACGGTCTGCAGCTTGAAGGCGTCGCCCAGCGCATCCGCGCTCGGGGGCTCACCGCGCGCGAGGCGAAGATCCTGGCGATGAAGCCGGGCGAGGCGGTGCTCGAGCTCACCGGCGTGGGGCACATCGCCGGCGGCCTGCCGCTCTGGTACGAGGAGACGCTCTACCGCGGAGACGCCTACGAATTCGTGAACCAGGTCGTCGCGAGCGGCGACGCGAACCAGTCGACGGTGAGCAACGTCGTCCAGATCACCGAAGACGACGCCGACCGGGCCTGGTACCGGTGGAATACCGATCGACGAGGAGCCACGCGATGAAACAGAACATGTTCGACGTGACCGACAGGATCTACGCGATCACCGGCGCCGGCGGTGCGCTCTGCGGCGTAATGGCCGTCGAGCTCGCCGCGCGAGGCGCGCGTGTGGCGCTCCTCGATCTCGACCTGGACGCCGCGAAGGCGAAGGCGAAGACGATCACCGACGCCGGTGGCAAGGCGCTGCCGCTTCGGTGCAACGTGCTCGACGAGGCGCAGATCGCCTCGTGCGCCGACGCCATCGAGGCCGAGTGGGGCGTTCCCGACGTGCTCATCAACGGCGCCGGCGGCAATCACCCCTCGGGCAGCACCGACGTCGAGTTCGTGGAGCCGGGGATGCTCGGCGCGGCGGGCAACGGCGCGCCCGGCGGCGCCGCCGCTCCGGGCGCCGGTGCCAACCCCGCCCCCGGCACATCGACCTTCTTCGACCTTCCCACCGACGGCTTCCGCCGTGTCTTCGACCTGAACTTCCTCGGCACCGTCATGCCGACGCGGATCATCGGACGGCGGATGGCCGCTCGCGGCGGCGGCGCGGTTATCAACATGTCGTCGATGAGCGCGCTCACCGCGCTCACGAAGGTCGGCGCGTACAGCGCCGCGAAGAGCGCGGTGGCGAGCTTCACGAGCTGGCTCGCCGTCCACCTCGCGCCGACCGGCGTCCGCGTGAACGCGCTCGCCCCCGGCTTCTTCATGACCGAGCAGCTTCGCTTCCTCCATATTGACCAGGAGACCGGCGAGTTCACTCCGCGAGCGAAGGCGGTCATCGCGCATACGCCCATGGGCCGCTACGGTGAACCGGACGAGCTCGTCGGCGCGGTGATCTGGCTCACGACCGAGGCGTCGAGCTTCGTCACGGGCATCGTGCTGCCCATCGACGGCGGGTTCTCGAGCTACTCGATCTAGGAGCCTGTCGGACTTTCCATC
>CAYWJH010000120.1:0-6486 GCA_964458555.1 uncultured Spirochaetaceae bacterium
GGCCGCGCTCGCGGCGGTCCTCGTCTTTGCCGGGTGCGCGACGAGACCGGTCGAGCCGCCGCCGGCGCCGGAGAGCCTCCTGCTCACCGACTACTCGACCTGGTTCGCGGCCGACATCGCGGCCAATCGGGCGCTCCTCGAGTACCTGGTCGACGAGCTCGACGCGGATCTGGGCGGAGTCCTCGACCGGACCGCTCGCCTCGTCGGCGGCGTCCGGCTCGTGCCCGGCGCTCCGGTGGAGGTCTCGGCGGTTGCCGCCGGATCGTTTCCGCGGGGCAGCGTCCAGTTCGCGCTCACGACGGCGCGCGATTTCGATCGTGAGACCGCCCGGGTGGACGGGCGCCGGTCGGTCTACTTCCGGGAGCGCGAGGGAACCCTGCAGCTCGCGCTCCCTCGCAGCGACTACCTCTATCTCTCTTCCGGCCGCGTGCTCGACATGCTGCGAGACCGGCCCCCGGCAGAGCTCGACCTGCGGCCGCCGGTCTACGAATCGCTGCGCGCGGTGGGAACCACCGCGGGCCCCGACCTGCTCGTCCTCTTCGACGACCCCGGAGCAGGGCTGCTCGAGTCGCTCGGCGTGAACGCGCGTGGCCTGCCGCTGCGGGCGATCGCGCTCTCGATTACGAATCGTGGCGACGACGCCGACGCGTCGTCCGAGCTCGAGCTGGGCGGCGTCCTCGAGCTGCGCTCCGAGCGCGACGCGGCGTTCTTCGGCCGAATCGGGAGACTCTTCGTGATCGTCTTCGTTCGCTCGCTCGGGCTCGACAGCGAGGCCGTCCAGCGGGAGGCCGCGATCGACGTGGAGGGACCGACGGTGGTCTTCTCGGGTATCCCCATGAGCCGCGCCGAGCTCGCGAGGGCGATCCTGAGGTTGGCGGGGGCACCATGAGCACCATCGTCGTCGACTACGACGCGGGGAATCTCCGCAGCGTCGAGACCGCGATCGCACGCCTGGCCTTCGACTTCCGCATCAGCGCGGACCCGGACGAGGTCCGTGCAGCCGATCGGATCGTCTTCCCCGGGGTGGGAGACGGGGCGCATGCGATGCGAGTGCTCGCCGAGCGCGGGCTCGACGAGGCGATGCGCGAGCGATACGCCGCCGGCGTCCCCATTCTCGGTATCTGCGTCGGTTGCCAGATCGTCCTCGACCGGACCGAGGAGCGCGACGCCGCGTGTCTGGGCCTCGTGCCGGGGACCGCGAAGCGGTTTCCGCCCGAGTCGGGGAAGATCCCGCATATGGGCTGGAACGCGGTCCGCCACGCGACCCCGAACGGTCGTGATCACTGGCTCTTCGCGGGCGTTCCGCAGGGTTCGAGCTTCTACTTCGTGCACTCGTACTATCCGGCGCCGTCGCACGAGGCCGACGCGATCGCCTGGACCGAGTACGGCTTCGAGTTCGCCGCCGCGATCGAGCGGGGAAGCCTGGTCGCGACGCAGTTCCACCCCGAGAAGTCGGGCGAGATGGGCCTGCGCGTGCTGCGCAACTTCCTGGAGGCGCGCTGATGCTGCAGAAGCGCGTCATCGTCTGCCTCGACGTACGCGACGGCAAGACGACGAAGGGCGTCAAGTTCGAAGGCAACGTCGATATTGGCGATCCGGTCGAGATGGCGAAGCGCTACTACGAGGACGGCGTCGACGAGCTCGTGTTCTACGACATCACCGCGAGCGCGGAGGGTCGCGGGATCATGATCGACGTCGTCCGCCGCGTAGCCGAGCAGATCTTCATCCCTTTCTCGGTTGGCGGAGGGATCGGCTCGATCGACGACATGCGCGCGGTGCTCCTCGCCGGCGCCGAGAAGGTGAGCGTGAACAGCCAGGCGGTGAAGAATCCGAGGATCATCACCGCGGGCGCCGAACGATTCGGCAACCAGGCGATCGTTCTGGGTATGGACGCGCTCGCGGATCCGGCGATGCCGTCGGGTTACCGCGTGGTGATCAACGGTGGACGGGTGAAGACCGACCTGGACGCCCTCGCGTGGGCGCAGGAAGCCGAACGGCTCGGCGCGGGCGAGATCGTCGTGAATTCGATCGACGCCGACGGAACGCGCGACGGGTACGAGCTGACGGTCACGAGGAAGATCGCCACCGGCGTGGGCATCCCGGTCGTCGCCTCCGGTGGTGCCGGCACGCCGCGCCACCTCGTGGACGTCTTCCGGGACGGCGTGGCGGACGCCGCGCTCGTCGCGTCGATGGTTCACTACGGGGACTACTCGATCCCGCACATCAAGACGGTGATCGAGGAGGCGGGTATACCCGTGCGCCGGGTATAGTCGGGCGCCGACCGGCGCGGTATATTTCCACGAGAGCACGAAGAGGATCAGAGGACGACTATGCCAACGTACGACTACGAATGCAACTCATGCGGACACACCTTCGACGCCTTCCAAAACATGTCCGAGGATCCGCTGAAGAAGTGTCCCGAATGCGGGAAGAACGCGCTGAAGCGGCTCATCGGGGGCGGCATGGGGATCATCTTCAAGGGCAGCGGCTTCTACTCGACCGACAGCCGGTCGGGCTCGTCGGCCGGCTCCTCGTCGAGCGACGGCGGTTCTTCGGACACGAGCACCAAGAAGGAGAGCTCCCCGGCGAAGGAATCGACCTCGTCGAGCGACGGCGGGTCGAAGAAGCCCAGCGGCGAGAAGGTCGCTGGATAGGTAGCCTTCTATATTGCAATTTCGCTATTGAGTTGGTATTCTGAATGTCGATGGCACTCCAGATGAAGCCCGCGCACGAGCGGATGCTCGAGGGTTACGCGCGCAAGCTGAAGGTACTCGGGCACCCGGTACGCCTGAAATTGCTGTGCATGATCGCCCGTCAGGAGGACCCGTGCGTCTCCGAGCTGTGGCTCTGCCTGCAGCAGCCTCAGCCGGTCGTCTCCCAGCACCTCGCGGTGCTGAAGGACAAGGGTATCGTGCGCAGCGAGGTGCAGGGCAACCGACGGATCTATTCGATCGTCGACGATTTCGTCCGCAACCTCGTGCTCAGCATCGACTGCGAGGAAGACACCTCCCCTACGGAAAGCCCGGAGCGAAGATCCTGACGAACTGGATGACCGTGGTCGTCACGCCAATGATGCCGGTTACCCATCCGGTCACGGTGAAGATGTTGTTGAACGTTCGCTTCGCCTGACCCCAACCGCTTCTGCCAACGTAGATATTCGCCCCGATCGGCACCGGGGTATCGACGTCGACTCGCGTCAGCGTCCCGTCCGGCTCCGCGAAGAAGAGCCGGTCCGGACTCCCGTTCTCCTCGTCGATCCCGCCGGCGAGCTCGATGTAGTCTCCCACGTTGTACCCGCTCGTGAAGGGGATCGCGTCCGGGCTGTTGACCGACCCGCCCACCGCGACGGTGAGCCGCTTCATGGGCACCACGAGCCGGTCCCCCGGTGTGAGCGCGATATCGCGGTCCCACTGCCGCTGCTTCCACAGCGTTCCGAGGTCGGGAACGGTCTCCCTCCGGTTATCCTCGCCGCGGATGATGAAGCTGCGCTCGGGCTCGGCGAAGTTCGTCGGCCCGCCGAATTGTTCGAGCACGCGCAGCACCGATAAGCCCGGCGTGTACGGGACCTCGATCAGCAGGGGCTCGAGCGGTATCTGGCGCGGCGAGCCCTCCTGCGCCGGCTGCTCGTGAATGGCGCCCTCGACGACGACCGTCTCGCTCGTCGAGGTGGAGGCGGGCACGGTGACAACGTCTCCGGTACGCGCCGGGACGCTGCGCAGATCGGCACCGCCCAAGTCGGTGACGGTATAGCGGTTCTGCTCGTTGAGCCGCGTGATCGTCGCGCGGTCGATCTGCGCGGTGGGAAGGAGCCCGCCGGCGAGATGGATCATGTCGCCGATGGTCTCCTCGCCGACCATCTCGTACGTTCCCGGGAGCACGACGGCTCCTCGGATCTCCACCGCGCTTTCGGCGATCGGCACGAAGATCCGGTCGCCCGGCCGGATGTACGGATTCTCGCTCTGGTCACCCTCTGCGAGGAAGGCGACGAGATCGTACACGCGAACCTCATCGCCCGAATGCACCTCGACCTGCCTGCGCGAGCCGGCGTCGACAGCGCCGCCGGCAGCGCCGAGCGCCTCGGAGAGACGGTTGAGCGAGGTGATCGTGTGGTAGCCGGGGCGTGCGACGCTGCCCCAGAGGAAGACGTCGAAGACCGCGGGCGCCTCGAGGGTCAGGCTCACGTAGGGGACGAGCAGCCGCTCGCGCACGCGGGTGGCGACCTGGTCCTGGAGCTCCGTGTAGGAGAGCGTGCGCGCGTCGATCTCGCCGATGTAGGGGACCGCGAGCCGGTAGTCCTGCTGGAGGATGAGCTGGATCGTCTCGGTCTGCTGCGCCGAGCCGACCGAAGGGTTCACGCCGTAATTGATCGTGAGCGCGTAGACGTCGCCCGGGGTGGGGCGATACTGGTCCTCGTGGATGATCTTGCGGACCGAGGCGTCCTGGCCGACCGCGCCGGCGGCGGTGGCGAGCAGGATGACGAGCGCGAGAAGAACTCTGAGGGGAGTGCGGATCATGGGGCATAGTACATGCGCTCCGTCGGCGCAGTCAATCACGATGGGCCCGGGGCGAGCGCGAGGTTCGACACGCGCCGAAGCGGCTGGTATAGTCGACCAATGCGTCGGACGTTCACCTTCGGTACTCGTAGCTGTACTGTGGCCGTGCTCTCCCGGGCCGATCTGTACGCGGGGCTCGACGAGTCGGCGTTCTACGTTGCGGACACCAACACCGAGCGATACCTCCCTCCCGGTCCGGCGCGTCACGTGCTGCCCGCCGGCGAGCCCTCGAAGTCGTGGGCGCAGCTCGAGCTCCTGCTGCGCGGGATGCTCGACGCCGATCTGACGCGGACGGGCCAGGCCGTCGCGGTGGGCGGCGGGGTCGTCTGCGACATCGGCGCGCTCGCCGCGAGCCTCTACATGCGCGGGTGTACGCTCCTGCTCGTGCCCACGAGCCTGCTCGCGATGGTCGACGCCGCGGTCGGCGGGAAGACCGGGATCGACTTCGGCGGGTACAAGAACATGGTCGGCACCTTCTATCCCGCCTCAGAGGTGCGCATCTGTATCGACACCCTCGCCACGCTCTCCGAGCGCGAGTACAGGAGCGGACTCGCGGAGGTCATCAAGACCGCGATGCTCGGCGACGAGGCTCTTCTCGACAGGCTCGAGCGCGATCGCGCGCTGATCGACGCGCGCGACCCGGACCTGCTCGCAGAGGTCGTCTGGGCGTGCGTCGAGGTGAAGGGCGAGATCGTGGAGGCCGACCTCACCGAGGGCGGCGTTCGGGCGTTTCTCAACCTCGGTCACACCTTCGCGCACGCGCTCGAGTCCGTCGCGGGGCTCGGGACCTGGACGCACGGCGAGGCGGTCGCCTGGGGGCTCGCGCGCGCAATGGAGCTCGGCGAGCGCCGCGGCACGACCGACCCCGCGTACGCCGCGCGTGTGCTCGCGCTCCTCGAGCGGTACGGCTACGCGATCGACCCCGTGCCCGAGCTCACCGACCGGGTCGTCGAGGCGATGCGACGCGACAAGAAGCGTCGCGGTGACACAATCAGATTCATCCTCCAGGAGGACATCGGCCGGACGGTGATCACGCCGGTCGAGACCAGGCTCGTCGAGTCGGTGTTGCGGGGCGGCAAGCGATGAGCGAAGAGGATGTCATAGGCAGCTTCTCCGACGAGCCGATCACCGCCGAGCGCATCGTCGCCGACCTCGCCGCACTCGGGCTCGAGCCCGGAAGCCTCGTGATCGTCCACACGCGTCTGAGCGCGATGGGCTGGGTATGCGGCGGGCCGGTTGCGGTAATCCGCGCGCTCGAGGAGCGGGTGCGCAGCTACGGGACCATCGTGATGCCGACGCACTCCGGCGATATGTCCGACCCGGAACTGTGGGAGAACCCGCCGGTTCCCAGGTCGTGGTGGCAGACGATTCGCGACGAGATGCCGGCCTACGAACCGGAGGTGACGCCCACGCGCGGACTCGGTCGGACGCCCGAGCTCTTCCGAACGCTGCCCGGCGTCGTTCGCAGCCGCCACCCACAGGTGTCGTTCGCCGCGTGGGGCGAGCGCGCGGTGGAGATCGTGAGCGATCACGAGCTCGAGCTCGGTTTGGGCGAGGGCTCCCCGCTCGCGCGCGTCTACGACGCCGACGGACAGGTGCTCATGCTCGGCGCGGGCTTCGAAAGCTGCACGAGCTTCCACCTCGCCGAGTATCGCGCCGATTACCAGCGCAAGGAGCGCGTGACCCTCGGCGCGCCGGTTCTCGTCGACGGGCACCGGCGGTGGAAGACGTTCGCCGACATCAACTACAGCTCGGACGACTTCGAGGAGATCGGGCGGGCGTTCGCGAAGAGCCACAAGCAGCAGATCCGCACCGGCAAGGTGGGCAACGCCGCGAGCTGCCTCTTCCCGCAGCGCGCCGCGGTCGACTTCGCGGCGCGCTGGATGCGGACCCACCGGCGATAGAGGCTCGCCGGTGGGTCATCATCGACGAT
>CAYWJH010000120.1:6586-9225 GCA_964458555.1 uncultured Spirochaetaceae bacterium
CACCGGCGATAGAGGCTCGCCGGTGGGTCATCATCGACGATAGAATCTCGCCCGTCGCCCCCTCGTGCGGCGGGCCCTACTCGTTCAGAATTTCGGCGAGGCGGCGGTAGGTCGCGTTGACCTTCTCGTGGTCGTCGTCCTCGATCGGGCTCTCCTCCGGCCTGCCGAGCTCGTCGGCGAACTGCTCGAGCGAGGCGAGACTCTCGGCGACCGAGTTGTAGAAGTTGCGCTGCGGCTTGAACCAGTAGAGGCCGTTGCCGTCGGTCTGCAGCGTCAGGAATCCGACCGACTTCCCGGACTTCTTCGTCCGCGTCATCTTCAGGATCATGTCCAGGTCGGCGCAGAGGTCTGCGCTCGCGGTGTACGAGTCGTAGGCGGCGGTGCTCGGCCACCGCGATACGAGGTCACGGTCCGGGTCGATGAAGTGCGCGATGTGGATGATGTCGGCGACCTTGACGCCCGAGAGGATCTCCACCCCATTGTGCGTGAGCTTGCCCTTGAGCGAGTGGAACTGCGGCAACACGACGGGGTCCTCGGCGAGCGCCCGTTTGAGGTCGTCCCACGGGATGAGAGCTGTCTTCTTCTTTCCCTTCTTCGCCTTCAGCGGGAACAGGCGCGTACCGATCTTGATCTGCCACGTCGTGTCGCGCTGCTTCTGCTTCTTCGGGCCCTTCTTCGCGCTGCCGGGCTCCTGCTCGACGAGGCTCTCGGCGAGCACCGGTGAGATCCGCCTGATCCACGCCGGCTCGAGCGGCGAGACCGATCGCGCGTACATCCTGCTCGTGCGCACGATCTCGCCGGCGACGATGAACCGCGGTGATTCACGGAACATTACCGAGCCGGGATGGATCAAGATGCGCTCGGCGGTCAGACTCCGGTAGCTGCCACGGCCGCTCTGGACGCAGACGAACTGGATGAGGCCCTTTGCCACCGAGCAGAGGTAGTCGGCGTTCGACCCGCCGTGTCCGAGCGGGACGCCCATCTCGCTGACGATCTCGGCGAGTTGCTCGCGCACGTTGTGAATCTCGCCCATCGTCTGCGGGTCGAGGTAGCGCGTCTCGCAGAAGCGCTCCTTGTTCGGCGTTTCGACGTAGGCGGCGAAGAGCTTGAGGTAGCTGACGAAGTCGCCCAGGTCGTCGCGGTAGCGGTGGTGCGCTCGCCGCGCCTCCATTTCTTCGCCCATGGGCAGGAGAAACGGGCTGTTCGTCGACAGGAACGCCGCGGCGGTGACGCACTCCTCGATAACGTCGGGGTAGTTCGTAATCGCCTCGACGATGACCCGCGAGTGGCGCGGCAGGAGCGGGAACTCGGCCATCATTCTGCCGATATTCGACAGCGCGTTGTCCGGCTCGAGCGCGTCGAGCAGGCGCAGGCTCTCCACCGCGGACACGATGCCCTGTCGGCCGGGCGAGGCGATGAAATCGAACTCGTCGAAGTCGGTGATGCCGATCTCCGCCATCCGCAGCACGACCTCCGAGAGATCGGTTCGATAGATCTCCTCGGTCGTGAACAGCGGTCGTCGCTCGTACTCCTCGCGCCGGTAGAGGCGGTAGCAGCTTCCCGGTTGCGTCCGCCCCGCGCGTCCCTTGCGCTGGTTGGCGCTCGCCTTGGAGATGGGGCCCTCGATGAGCGAGCTCGTGAACGTCTTGGGGTTGTAGTAGTTCATCTTCGAAAGCCCCGAATCGATCACGCTCGTGATCCCGTCGATCGTCACGCTCGTCTCCGCGATGTTCGTCGCGACGACGATCTTCGTCTTGCCTTCGGGGGCCGGCGGGAAGACCGCCTCCTGCTCCTCTTTACTGAGCCGTCCGTAGAGCGGGAGGATGTACAGCTTGCCTCGGTACGGCTCGGCGTAGAGCGCGGTGATCGTGTCCTTGATCAGCCGTTCGCCGGAGAGGAAGATCAGGATATCGCCCTCGCGCTCCTCGTCGACGATGCGTCCCACGACGTGCGTGATCTTGTCGACGAGCTCCTCCGGATTCGACTCGAGGACCGGCGGATCGTAGATCGTGCTTACCGGATACATGGGTGTGTCGATGCGTACGATCGGGCACGAGTCGAAGTACTCGCTGAAGATTTCCGCGTTGATCGTCGCCGACGACACGACGACCTTGAACTCCGGCCGCGCGCGCAGCACCCGTTTGAGGAGCCCGAGGATGAAGTCGATGTTCAGGCTCCGCTCGTGCGCCTCGTCGACGATGATGGCGCCGTACTGGCGCAGCTCGTAGTCGAGCTTGATCTCCTGCAGCAGGATTCCATCGGTCATGACCTTCAGCCGCGTGTCCGGACCGGTGTGGTCCTCGAAGCGCATCTTGTATCCCACCGTTTCGCCGATCTGTTCGCCGAGCTGCTTCGCGATGTACTCGCAGACGCTGACCGCGGCGATGCGCCGCGGCTGTGTCACCCCGATCGTGCCGTTGCCGCCGTAGCCGGCCTCGTGCAGAATGACCGGCAGCTGCGTCGTCTTCCCGCTCCCGGTGGGGCTCTCGACGACGACCACCTGGTGGTCGTCGAGAGCCCCGAGGATGCGCTCGCGCTGCTGGTAGACGGGAAGCTCGTGTGGCTGCATGGATCCACCGTACCACGACGGCGCGGCCCACGTCGACGAACCGGAGTCAGGGGGTGCCATACCGGCACGC